>NZ_JBFAAP010000132.1:0-1016 GCF_040639815.1 Streptomyces sp. NPDC023723 | reverse complement strand
CGGCTTCCGACCCGGCGATCGCCGCGCACACGGCTTCGCACTCTTCGAGCCTGTTGACCGGCTCCCATTCTCCGGTGACAGGCTGGCCGTCTTTCCGAGGTGGCCGAGACCGCGGCCGGGTCCGACGAGAGCGCCGCGCCCCGGCGGACTCGTCGGCGTGCCACGCGCGGCGCGTCGGCGCCGGTGAAGGCGGCGGCCGAGGCCGCCGCGGCGGCTGTGACGTCCGACATCGCGGCCGAGACGCCTGAGACGGCCGAGACGCCCGCTACGGCCAAGACCGTCGAGACGCCCGAGACGCCGGTCGCCGAGGCCGGGAGTGCCGCGCCCGCCGAGGAGGCCGCGCCGCGGCGGACCCGGCGGCGTGCCACACGCACCGTGTCCGCGCCCGCGGAGACCGGTGCGGCCGCGGAAGCCGCCGTGCCGCCGGTCGCCTCCGAGACTTCTGGGACCCCGGCGGCCGAGAGTGCCGCGTCCGCCGAGGACGCCGCTCCGCCCCGGGCCCGCAGGCGGGCGACCCGGCGAGTGACCGCACCGGTCGAGACGCCGGAGAGCACCGACGCACCGCAGAGCACCGAGACGGCCGGTACGGCCGGGAGCGCGGAGCCGGTCGGGGCGACGGCCGCCGAGAGCGCCGAGGCGCCCGCCGCCGACGCCCCCGCCACCGAGACTCCCGCCACCGAGACCTCCGCCACCGAGGCCCCCGACGACACCGCCCCGCGCCGCTCGCGTCGTCGGGCCGTCCGCAAGGCCGCCGGTGGTTTCGCCGAGCCCGCGCGGAAGGCCGGGACCGGCTCCGCCGCCGCGGCGGAGAAGGCGGCGCGCCCGGCGCGTCCCGCCGTCGCGCTGTTCCAGCCGCCGGTGTTCACCGAGCCCCAGTTCCAGACGCCCGAGCGGGCCGCGGCGGAAGCGGCCGCGGTGGCCGCCGGCAGCCGGCAGCCCGAGCCGGAGCCGGAGCCGGAGCGCGCGCCGGTCGCGGAGACGGAGCCCGCGGAGGAGCAGCCCGCCGGGTCGCGCCG
>NZ_JBFAAP010000131.1:0-1230 GCF_040639815.1 Streptomyces sp. NPDC023723 | reverse complement strand
TTCCCCCCCCCCGCCCCTCTCCCGTGCCCCCTCACGCTCCCCCACCCCCCCGCGCCCCGCGCCCGCCGGGCGCCCCCCCCCCCCGGGGCCCCGGGCCGTGTGCCCCTGCTCGGCTCACAGCAGCCGCAGCAGGGACACGGGCCGCTCCACCAGGTCGGCCACCTGCCGCAGGAACCCGCCGGCCGTCCCGCCGTCGCAGACCCGGTGGTCGAAGGAGAGGGACAGCTGGCACAGCCGGCGCACCGTCAGCTCGCCGTCGACGACCCACGGCCGGGGCAGGATGCGGCCCACGCCGAGCATCGCCGCCTCGGGGTGGTTGATGATCGGTGTCGAGCCGTCGACGCCGAAGACGCCGTAGTTGTTGAGAGTGAAGGTTCCGCCGGACAGCTCCGCGGGGGTCAGCCGGCCCTCCCGGGCCGCGGCGGTGAGCCGGCTGATCTCCGCGGACAGCTCCGGCAGCGTCCTGCGGTCCGCGTCCTTGACCACCGGCACGACCAGACCCCGTTCGGTCTGCGCGGCGAAGCCAAGATGCACCGACGGCAGCCGGACGATCTCCTGACGGCCGGTGTCCACGGTGGAGTTCAGCTCCGGGTACCGGGCGAGCGCCGCGACGCAGATCCGCGCCAGCAGCGCGAGCAGCGAGATCCGCTCCGAGTCCGGGGCCGCGAGCTGCCGTTTGACGTCCAGCAGCCCGGTGGCGTCCGCGTCCACCCAGGTGGTGGCGTCGGGGATCTCGCGGCGGCTGCGCGCCAGCTTGTCGGCGATCAGACCGCGCACCCCGCGCAGCGGCAGCCGGACGGCCGCCGGCGCCCCGGCCGGCGACGCCGGGGCCTCGGCGGGTGCAGGCCGGGTGGCGGACCGGTCCGAGTGCATCGGGGGCCGGTTCCCGGGGGCCTCCACGTCCCGGCGCAGGACGAGCCCGCCGGGCCCGCCGGCCGCCGGCGCCTCGGACCGCGACGGCGGGGCCTCGGCCGGCGACGCCGGGGCCTCGGCCGGTGCAGGCCGGGTGGGGGACCGGTCCGAGTGCATCGGGGGCTGGTCCCCGGGGGCCTCCACGTCCCGGCGCAGGACGAGCCCGCCGGGCCCGCTGCCCCGGACCGTCCGCAGGTCGAGACCGCGTTCCCGGGCCAGCCGGCGCACCAGCGGGGAGATCACCGGCACCGGCCCGGCCGGCCCGCCGACCGGCCGGGGCACCGCCACGACGGCCGCGGCCGCGGGCGGCGGCGCGGG
>NZ_JBFAAP010000130.1:0-1247 GCF_040639815.1 Streptomyces sp. NPDC023723 | reverse complement strand
TACTCGCTCGCTCTCCAGCGTTCCGGGGTCGAACCGCTCGCCGTGCCGGGTACGTTCGTGCAGCGCGGTTTCCTGCCCCGCTGGCTGGCCACCTTTCTGAGCATCTTCCTGGCGCTGGCGCTCGCGTTCGTGCTGATCTGGATCGCCTACCAGCCGCAGGTGCGCACCGCCGCCACCGAGCAGGTCGACGAGGCCGGTGTGGCGCTGACCCCCAGCCCCACCCCGACCGAGGAACTGGCCGCGCCCAGCGTGCCGGCCGAGTCGCCGGAGGCGGAGCAGCCGACGGCCGAGGAGTCCGAGGACACCGGCGCGGGCGGCGGCGGCGGAGACGGCGGCGGCGGGGCGTCGCCGAGCCCCACCAAGAAGAAGGTGCCGGACGTCGTGCCGGCCGAGAACATCATGCTGCGCAACACCACCACCGACATGTGTGCCGAACTCGTCGGCCGGGACAAGGGCAACCCCGACGACGTGGTGCAGCAGTCGATGTGCATCCAGGGCGACGAGGACAACCAGATGTGGAACCTGGAGGTGAAGTACCCCAAGGGCGGTCCCGGCGGGGCGAAGCTCTTCCAGATCCGCAACGTCAAGGACCAGCTCTGCATGGACCTGCCGGCCCACGGAGCCGCCGCCGCCGGCACCAAGGTCACCGAGTTCACCTGCGACAGCACCACCGCCACCGACAACCAGATGTGGTGGGTCGACAAGCAGGAGAGCGGCGACTACTGGATCCGCAACTTCGCCAGCAACCAGCTGTGCCTCGACGTCGAGGGCGACGGCGGCGGACTCGACGCCAAGCTGGACATCTCGGCCTGCACCAACATCCAGGACCAGGAGTGGAAGATCATCCACCCGACCGAGGGGTAGGGCCCGGGCCGGGCGGGGGACTGATCGGGCAGCCGGGTCTGCCCGGCGGTCCGGTGACGGGCGACGGCACCCGCCCCTAGCCTGAACGTGATGAGCCTCTGGACCTCCCTCGAGCCCGCGTCCGCCACCGTCGATCCCGGCAGCAGCACGCGCGTGCGGCTGCGGGTGCGCAACACCGGTGATGTCGTAGACGAGTACCGCTTCGAGCCGGTCGGTGATCCGGCCCCCTGGACGGTGATCGAACCACCCACGCTGCGGCTGTATCCGGGGACGACGGGGACGGTGGAGCTGACGTTCTCGCCGCCGCGTACGCCGGACGCGACGGCGGGTCCGAATCCGTACGGGGTGCGGATCACGCCGACCGAGCATCCGGAGGCGGTGAC
>NZ_JBFAAP010000129.1:0-1371 GCF_040639815.1 Streptomyces sp. NPDC023723 | reverse complement strand
GGCGCCGGCCCGGCGGGCGGCGTCCACCTCGCCGAGCAGCAGGGCGGCGGCGGCCGACCGCAGCAGCGCCTCGGGCCGGTCCTCGGTGCCGGCCCGGTGCACCACCTGCCCCAGTGGCCCGGCCGCCCGGTCGAAGCGGCCTTCGAGCAGTGCCCGCATGCCGAGGCGGTGGTCGCCCACCGGGCCGCGCGGCACCTGGCCGGTGCCGAGGGTGGCCAGACAGGCGGACAGGTCCCCGGCCGCCCAGGCCGCGTCGGCGGCGGCGAGGGCGGCGGCCGCGGCCTGCTCGGGGGCCGGGCCGACGAGCAGCGAGGCGGCCAGCAGCAGGGACTGGTGGGCGTCCTCGACGGGGCCGTCCCGCAGTTCGGTCAGCCCGCTCACCAGCTCGGCCCGGCCCCGCAGCAGCGGCGGCGCGGGGCAGTCGCGGGCGGCGGCCAGCAGCGGGCGCGCCCGGTCGGGGCGGCCGGCGAGCAGTTCCTGCTCGGCGGCGGCGGTGTACCGCTCCGCCCGGAGCGGGCCGTCCGCGGTCAGTTCGGCGGCCCGGGCGTACGCCGCGGCACGCAGCCGGTGCGAGGCCGGCGCCGTCCCGGCGGACGCCTCGGCCGCCAGCCGGTCGCCGAGCGCGGGTGCCGGTGCGGCCGAGGACCAGGAGCGGTGCAGCAGTGCGGGCAGCCGCTGCCCGTCCGCCGCCAGCACGTCGGCGAGGGCCCGGTGCGCGGCCCGCCGCCGGTCCGGGGCGGCGGTGGCGTGCACGGCCCGGCGCAGCAGCGGGCTGTGGAAGCGCAGTCCGCCCTCCGCGACCGGTTCGAGCTCCGGGGGCGGCTCCGGGGGCGGCGTCGCCCCGGGCCGCAGCCGTCGTACGGCCGCGCGGACCAGGCCGGCGTCGGCGTCCGGGGCGTCCGACGCCCGTACCGCCACCGCCGCCGTCAGCAGCAGGTCCCGGGCGTCCGGCGCCAGGCCGGTCAGGGCCACTCCCGCCACGGCGGCCAGGGTGCGGGCGTCGGCCGCCGGTCTCGGCAGCGGCCGCCGGCCGCGCAGTTCGTCGGCACCGAGGCGGTGCGCCAGGGCGAGCAGTAGCGCCGGGTTGCCGTCCGCCTCGGCCAGCAGTTCGGCGCGGACGGCGGGTTCGGCGCCGCCGTCGGTGGCGTCGTCGAGGAGGGCGGCGGCCTGCGGCGGTGTCAGCGGGTCCAGGCGGACGACGGGCAGGGCGGCGAACTCCGCGTCCACGGCCCGGTGTCCGGCGACGGAGAGGAGCAGCCCCACCGGGCCGTGGCCGGCCGAGTGCCTGACCTGCTGCATACCCGGCCCTGACCCGCGTCCGGCACACCGCACGAGCGGAGCCGGACGGGTGGCGCGGTCGTGTCCGCAGCG
>NZ_JBFAAP010000128.1:0-1382 GCF_040639815.1 Streptomyces sp. NPDC023723 | reverse complement strand
CCGCCCCGGATCCACCGGATCGTCATGCATCCCCCGCCCGACCGGGATCACCTGCTCGATCCGCGACCGCAGCCGGGACATCGCCGTCCGGCTCGGCGCGCCCCAGCGGGCCGCCGGGCGGCTGACCGGGGTGTTCGCCGCCCACGCGGACGCCCTCGCGCGCCGCGACGGGGCGGCCCTGGACCGGGCCGCCGGGGAGCTGGAGCGGCGCGGCTACCTGCTGTTCGCGGCGGAGGCGCGCGCCCAGGCGGCCCGCGCGCACCGGGACCCCGGCGCCGCGCGCACCGCCCGGACCCGGGCCGTCGCCCTGGCCCGCCGCTGCCAGGGCGCCCGGACCCCGGCCCTGTCCGGCCTGGTGCTCGGCGAACTCACCGCCCGGCAACGGCAGATCGTCACCCTGGCCGCCGCCGGACTCTCCAACCGGCAGATCGCGGAGCGGCTCACGCTCTCCGTCCGCACGGTCGGCAACCACCTCTACAGCGCCTACGCCCGCCTGGGCGGCGGCGACCGGACCACACTGCCGTGGCTGGTGGAACCGTCCCGGGCGCGCACCGCCGCCTGAACCGGGCGTTCGGGGCGGCCCGGTTCAGGCCGCCCCGAACGCCGAGAACGCCCAGCCGGTGGCCTGGTGCACCGCGTCGCCCGGCAGCGCGGCCCGCGCGTCGCGCAGCGCCTCCGCCAGCGACAGCCCGGCGTCCAGGCCCTTGTGCAGCGCGAGCATCAACGGCACCACCGCGGCGTCGTTGACCGGCGCGCTGCACGCCACCACGCCGGCCGTGCCCAGCGGCAGCAGCGCGGTGACCAGGCCGAGCAGTTCGTCCGCGCCCACCGACGCGAACCGGCCGGTGTCGCAGCAGGACAGGATGATCCGGTACGGGCTGCGGTCAAGGCGTTCGAAGTCGTGCACGATGAGCGGCCCGTCGGCCATCCGCAACGACGAGAACAACGGGCTGTCGGTCCGGAACGTCCCGTGCGCCGCGATGTGCGCCAGCGCGGCCCCGTCCAGCTCCCGCAACACCTGGGGCACCCGCGCCCCATCCCCCTCCAGTACCACCGGCGCACCCCGCGCGTGCGGATGCTGGGACACCTCCGGGCGGTCCTCTTCGCCGGGGAAGGCGGGATGGTTCCCGGGGGGCTGGGGACGGGGCCCGTGATCCTCCGGTACGACGGGTGCGACGGCCGCACCGGTCGCGTGCGTCGCGTGGGGGAACCGGGACGCCTCCGGGCCGTCCGCCGGGCCGGGGAACGTGAGACGGCCTCCGTCGCTCCCGGGGCCGGGCCCGGGGTCCTCCAGCGTGCCTAGTGCCCTCGGGGAGCACCTCGGTGACGTAGGGGCCGTACCGGCCGTCCATGGCGACGATGGTGTGCCCGGTGGCCGGGTC
>NZ_JBFAAP010000127.1:0-1508 GCF_040639815.1 Streptomyces sp. NPDC023723 | reverse complement strand
GCGCCGGGCACGCCGCGCTTGATGCCGATCAGCGCGTCCATCAGCCGCAGCCCCTCGAACGCGTCCCGGGCGTAGCGGACCTCGCCCTCGTAGACCTCGTGCAGGTCCTGTTCGACGTAGGCCCGGGTGAGGGCGGCGCCGCCGAGGATGACGGGGAAGTCGGCGGCCATGCCCCGCTGGTTGAGCTCCTCCAGGTTCTCCTTCATGATCACCGTGGACTTCACCAGCAGCCCCGACATGCCGATCACATCGGCCCGGTGCTCCTCGGCCGCCTCCAGGATCGCCGACACCGGCTGCTTGATGCCGAGGTTGACCACCGTGTAGCCGTTGTTCGACAGGATGATGTCGACCAGGTTCTTGCCGATGTCGTGCACATCACCGCGCACGGTGGCCAGCACGATCGTGCCCTTGCCGTCGTCGTCGGTCTTCTCCATGTGCGGTTCGAGGTAGGCGACGGCCGTCTTCATCACCTCGGCGGACTGGAGGACGAACGGCAGCTGCATCTGGCCCGAGCCGAACAGCTCACCGACCACCTTCATGCCGTCCAGCAGCACCTCGTTGACGATCTCCAGGGCCGGGCGGACGGCCAGCGCGGCGTCGAGGTCGGCCTCCAGACCATTGCGCTCACCGTCGATGATCCGGCGCTTGAGACGCTCCTCCAGCGGCAGCGCCGCCAGCTCCTCCGACTTGGAGGCCCGCAGCGACTTGGCGGTAGCGCCCTCGAACAGCGCCATCAGCTTCTGCAACGGGTCATAACCCTCACGGCGCCGGTCGTAGATCAGATCCAGGGCGGTGGTGACCTGTTCCTCGTCGAACCGGGCGATCGGCAGGATCTTGCTCGCGTGCACGATCGCCGAATCCAGACCCGCCTTCACACACTCGTCCAGGAACACACTGTTCAGCAGGATGCGGGCGGCCGGGTTCAGACCGAACGAGATGTTCGACAGACCGAGGGTGGTCTGTACGTCGGGGTGGCGGCGCTTCAGCTCCCGGATGCCCTCGATGGTGGCGATGCCGTCGCCCCGGGACTCCTCCTGGCCGGTGCAGATGGTGAAGGTCAGGCAGTCCACCAGGATGTCCGACTCGTGGACGCCCCAGTTGCCGGTCAGATCGTCGATCAGCCGCTCGGCGATCTCGACCTTCTTCTCCGCGGTGCGGGCCTGGCCCTCCTCGTCGATGGTCAGCGCGATCAGCGCCGCGCCGTGCTCCCTGGCCAGCCCGGTGACCTTGGCGAACCGGGACTCGGGCCCGTCGCCGTCCTCGTAGTTCACCGAGTTGATCACCGCACGGCCGCCGAGCTTCTCCAGCCCGGCACGCAGGACGTCGACCTCGGTGGAGTCCAGCACGATGGGAAGGGTGGAGGCGGTGGCGAACCGGCCGGCCAGCTCCGCCATGTCCGCCACACCGTCCCGGCCGACGTAGTCCACGCACAGGTCCAGCATGTGCGCGCCCTCGCGGATCTGGTCCCGGGCCATCTCCACACAGTCGTCCCAGCGGGCCTCCAGCAT
>NZ_JBFAAP010000126.1:0-1512 GCF_040639815.1 Streptomyces sp. NPDC023723 | reverse complement strand
CGCCGCGCGGCCGCCGGGGCCCGCCGGGCGCCGGCACGTACGGCGGATTGGCCAGGATCAGGTCGAAGGTCTCGCCCAGCACGGGCGTGAACAGGTTGCCGTGCCGGACCCGGAGGGAGACTCCGGCCCGCGCGGCGTTCACCCGGGCCGTGCACACCGCCCGCCAGGACACGTCGACGGCGGTGACCCGGGCACCCCGGCGCGCGGCGGCCAGCGCCAGCGCCCCGGTGCCGGTGCACACGTCCAGCACCGCCGCGCCGGCGGCGAGCGGCTCGTCGGTCAGGGCGTCGCACAGCAGCGCCGTGTCTTCTTGCGGGGCGTACACACCCGGCAGCACCAGTGGACTCACGCGTCCCCAGTACCCCGCTGGTCAGGAAGTATGGACCGGGTCCTGGTCCAGCGGGGCGCGCAGCGAGGAGCGGCCGGCCCGCCACTCGGTGAGCAGCCGGGCGGCGAGCAGGTCCTCGACGTGTCCGGTGGCGTCGATGCCGAAGACCACGTCGGCGGCGAGTTGCGGCTCCTCCTCCAGCAGGCCGCCGATCACCTCGTGCCGGACGACCTGCTCGTGCACCGCGTCGGCCTCGACGTGCTCGTCGTAGAAGTGCTCGGCGGCAGGCCCGGCGCCGGTGCGGCGCATCGCCTCGGCCAGCCGCCGGGAGCCCGGCGAGGAGGTGATCTCGACCGCCGCGAAGTGGCCCACCAGGGCGCCGCGCAGCGACCGGTGCAGTCCGAACAGGGACATCATGTTCACGGTGGCCAGCGTCTCCGCGGCCGCCGCGTCCAGGTAGCGCCCGTACGTGGTGTCCAGGCCGAGGTCGGTCATCAGGTCGGCGAACAGGCGGGCGTGCACCCGGTCGGCGCGGCCGCCGCCGTACTCGTCGAACTCCACCGCCGCCATCCCCGCCTTCGCCCGGCCCCACAGCCGGGGCAGCACCCAGGCGTGCGGGTCGGCCTCCTTCAGGTGGTAGAGCGAGCGCTGGGCGGCGTACTCGCGCAGGTGCCACAGCTCACCCTTGTCGCGCAGGAAGTGGCTGACGCCGGCGCCGTCGACGGGCTCCACCAGCAGGTCGGCGACGGCGTCCTCGACGGTGTCGTGCACGCGGGTGCCGGACCGCAGGGCGGCCAGGAAGCGGTCCTCCAGGGCGGCGCGGAAGCGCAGGAGGGCGGGGTCCCATTCCTTCTCCGGGTCGACCCCGGCGAAGCCCCGGTAGTGCAGTTCGTAGCACTGGTACAGGGCGAGCTGGAGGTCGTCGCCCCAGGCCGGGACGGACTCCACGGCCTCGGGGCGGGGAAGCGGGCGGCCGGTGCCCCGCAGATGGTCGCGGACGGCCGCGGAGAGGGGGCCTCGGGGGGACGGCAGCGGTGGATCTTCGCGGTCGGTGTGCATGGGGTGCGGGTACCCAGGGGGGTGGGTGGCATCCGTACTGGGGGCGGCTGCGGGTTCGTCGTGGCTGGTCGCGCAGTTCCCCGCGCCCCTTACGGCACTGCAGTGCCGCTCTCAAGGGGCGCGGG
>NZ_JBFAAP010000125.1:0-1943 GCF_040639815.1 Streptomyces sp. NPDC023723 | reverse complement strand
AGGGCGTGGGCGTGGCCCTGGCTGCCGTACCCGATGACCGCGACCTTGCGGCCCTGGATGATGGACAGGTCGGCGTCGGCGTCGTAGAACAGCTCAGCCATATGACACACCTTTCGAATACAGAACTGCGGCCGTAGCACTATCTCACTGACAGCGTGTTGACATGTGTGTTCCTCACCGGCCTTCGCGCTGTGCCACGACCAGCAACAGGCCAATCAGCAGGGACGCGATGACGCCGGTGCACAGGATGGCGAACGTCGTGAACGTAGCCGCGAGGACAGCGGCAACCGCGAGCGGAGCAAGGATGTCAGTCGTCACGGACAGTCGTACGACACGCCGGTGCAGCAGCCAAACGCAGGTGATGAAGAGAGCGACAGGCACCGTGTACGTGGCTGCGGCCTGGATGTCGGTGAGCGCACCGTGGCCGGTGACATGGGCGACGTTGACGACGAGTGCCGCGCCTACGGCGGCCGCTGCGGCGAACACCCCGTAGTGTCCGTAGCCCCACAGTATGGCCGTGGTCTGCGTTCTGAGGCGACGTGGTGAGTCCTGGGCGAAGTACAGCCACCACAGCGCGAAGACGGTCAGCACCCCGCCCAGCGCGATGGTCAGGACGGCGCCGTTCTCCCTGTGGGTTTCCAGGGCGGCACCGACGGCCAGGCCGGCGGCCATGACGGACTCACCGAGCACGATCAGAGTGAACAGGCCGTAGCGCTCCGCTATGTGATGCGGATGCCACGTGGTGCCCTCGGCGCGTTCGGCCCAGACCGGCACCAGCAGCTCACCGGCCGCGAGGACGGCGAACGAGGCGATACCGCCGTCGCCGGGCAGGGCCAGCCGGGCCAGCCAGCCGCCCTGAAGGGCGAGGATGCCCAGGGCGTACCGCGACGCGGACCGCCGGCGGCCCCGATCCGTGTACGCGGCGCGCAGCCATTGGCTGACCATGGCCAGCCGCATGACGACGTAGCCCCAGGTGATGACTGTGAAGTCCCCGTGCTCCAGCGCCTCGGCGACTCCTGCGGACAGCAGCAGGGCTCCGGTGATCTGCACCAGGGTGAGGAGCCGGTAGGGGACGTCGTCCGTGTCGTAGGCGGAGGCGAACCAGGTGAAGTTCATCCAGGCCCACCAGATCGCGAAGAAGACGAGCGCGTAACCGACGAGACCGTGCCCCGCACGGCCAGCCATGATCTCGTGCTCGAACGCGGACGAAGCCTGGGCGACGGCGGCAACGAAGCACAGGTCGAAGAACAGCTCCAGCGCGCTGGCGGTGCGGTGTTCCTCACCGGCATGCCGGGCGAGCATCGGCCGGTACAAGGCGCTGGACGCGTACGGTGACTGGCTCATGGCATCCTGCTCCAACGGGCGTGGCGTCGACGTCAGCTTCGGGATCGGCCTCCCGGCAGAGCCGTGGCTGTCCCATTACTCGTTGTCGTTGTCCATATGGAACTACGACAAGGCACAGCACCGGTATGTGACAACTGGGCCCTCTCGAACGACGCGGCCCTGCTCGCCGCGTGCGAGGCGTCCGGCGCCGCGGAAACGCTGCCCGACCTTCGCTCCGGTTTGAACACCCTCTTGACCGGTGAGCGGTTGGGCGGGCAGCAGCTCTGCGGTGGGCAGTGGCAGCGTCTGGTCCTCACCCGTGCCTTCCACCGGCGAGCGGCGCTCCTGGTGATGGACGAACCCACGGCTGCCCTTGATGCCCGCGCCGAGCACCGGGTCTTCGCCGGCCTGCGCGCATTGGCCAAGGACCGTGCCGTCCTGTTGATCACGCACCGGCTCGCCAATGTCGCCGTCGCCGACCGGATCGTGGTCCTGGAGGAGGGACGGATCGTCCAGGAGGGTACCTAAGACGCCATTTCACTTGGCGTGATCTTGCGGCATTCTGGGGTGATGACTGCTGCGCTTGTCGAGCGGATGGCGCCGGAGGACCTGTGGTCCTT
>NZ_JBFAAP010000124.1:0-2185 GCF_040639815.1 Streptomyces sp. NPDC023723 | reverse complement strand
GCCCGCGCGAAGGGGCCCGCCCGCCGGTGACGGGCCCCGGGGCCGGCGCCGCGGTCAGGCCGTGTGCAGGGTCAGCCCGTAGCGGTTGAGGATCTCGTTGACCGGCTGGAACCAGGTCTCGCCGCCGCTGGTGCAGTTGCCCCAGCCGCCGGAGGTGACCCCCTGGGCCTGGTCGCCGCTGATGAAGGAGCCGCCCGAGTCGCCGCCCTCGGCGCAGACGCTGGTCTTCGTCATCTGGTGGACGGCACCCTGGCTGTAGTTGACCGTCTCGTTCTTGGCCAGCACGGTGCCGCAGTGCCAGTGCGTGGTGGACCCGGACCGGCAGACCGACGCACCGATCGGGGCCTCCGCCGAGCCGCGCACCAACTGGTCGGAGACGGTGCCCCAGCCCAGTACGACCGGCACTGTCCACCAGCCGCTGCCCACGCTGACCCAGGCGTAGTCGTTGTCGGGGAACGACGAGCCCTGGAACGTACCGATGTACGAGCCGTCCCAGCCGCTCACCCCGGCCCCGGCGCCACCGCAGTGACCGGCCGTCACGAAGCCGCCGTGCACCGAGAAGCCGATGGAGCAGCGCACGTTGCCCGTGTAGTACGGGTCGCCGCCGACCGTGCCCGCGGCGAACGTGCCCGGCGCCTCGGGCACCGTCCGCACGGTGACCGGGCCGGCCACGCGGGCCCGGTCCAGGAAGCGCTGGACATCGTTGTCGGCGCGCTCGTCCTCGACGACCTCGACGACCACCGAGTTGGCGGCCGGGTCGACGTGCCAGCCGCCGACACCGGAGGGGGCGGAGAGCGCGTCGAGCCGGGTCTTGGCGGCGTCGAGCGCGCGGGCGCTGTGCTCGACGGTGCGCACCCGGGCGCCGGTGGCCCGCACGGCCCGTACCGTCGTGGCGGACGCGTCGTCGGTGACGGCCACGGTCAGCCGTCCGGTCCCGGCGTCGAACCACGACCCGCCGAAGGCGCCGCCGGCGGCCCGGCGGGCGGCCGGCTCCAGGCCGGTGGCCCGTTCCTCGGCCGCGAGCCGTTCCGCGGCCTGGGCGCGGGTGAGGCCGAAGTCGTCCTGCATGGCCTGGAGGAGACCGGCGGAGGCCGGTGCCTCCTCGTTCGCCGCGGCCGGCAGGGAACCGGCCGCGGTCCAGCTGCCGAGCATGAGCAGGACGGCCAGCCCGGCGTGCTTGAGTCTGCTGCGTCTCACGGGAGTTGCCCTTCGTCGTTCCAGCAAGGTGGGGGTGGAACAACCGCTGTCTGAGAGCGCTCTCACAAGGGGTTGGGCAGAGCTTATCCAGGCCCGAGCGTCAGGTCCATGCCAATGGCGTGCGCAGTTCCCGCGCCCCTGGAGGGGCGAATGCCGTGCCGCGGCCTTCAGGAGCCGTACAGATCCCGTTCCACCAGGATCAGCGCGCGCTCGCGCACGCAGTCGCCGTGCACGACCACCTCGCAGGGGCCGAGGCCGTCGATGGCGGACCGCACGGCCGTCAGCGCCTCGTCGAACCGTCGCAGCCGGCGCAGCGCCGCCGCCTTGCGCAGCAGCGCCTCGGCCCCCAGACCGTCCGCGAACGCCGGGGCGCTCAGCAACTCCAGCATCCGGCGCGGCTGTTCGGGCAGGTCCTCACCGAGCCAGAGGCCGTGCAGCAGGGCGTGCACGACCTTCTCGTCGTGCGGCGCGCGGGCCAGTACGGCCGCCAGCAGCGGGAGCCCGGCCTCCCGGGAGCGTCCGAGCAGCGCGAAGGCGCGCATGGCCGCGCTGTACGGGTCGAGGCCGGACCCGTCGTCGTCCGGCCCGGCGGCCGGTGCCGCCGCGAAGAACTCCTCGATGTCCCCGCACCGGAAGTCGTAGCGCAGGGTCGTCAGGAAGCAGTGCCACAGGGCCCGGCCGAACGGTGTGCCGGGGTCGGTGCCCGCCACGTGGCGGGCGGTGAGGAAGATGAGCGCGCTGCGTTCCTCGGCGCGGGCCCGCCAGGCCAGGTCGCCGGTCAGCCGGGCCGACTCCGCCCAGCCGGCCCCGGCCAGCGCCAGCCAGCCGGCCGCCTCCCGGGTCCAGTCGCGTCCCGAGGCGATCTCCTCGGCCACCCGGGCCCGCACCATCACCCAGCCCCGGCCCTCGGCCAACTGCCGCGCCTGCGCCCGCAGCCCCGCTCCGCCGCGCCCCGACACCAGCAGCGGCACCACACCTTCCGGTCCGG
>NZ_JBFAAP010000123.1:0-2319 GCF_040639815.1 Streptomyces sp. NPDC023723 | reverse complement strand
CCCGGACACAGCCGGGCGGCGGCGGCCGGGACCGCGGACCGCACGCCCCGGTCGGGCCGGGCGCGCCGACGCGCTCCGGGCCTGACCGGCCGGCCGTCGTAAGCCGCCGTCGAGTCCTCCCCGTACGGCCGTTCGCGCCCGCGTTCCGGTGCGCCGCCCGGTGGGGCGGCGGCGCCGCGGGCGGTGCCGGCACCGCGGAAGACAGTCGAAGGAGGACCCGCATCCACCCCCGTCACATGAAGCGATCCCTGCTCCCCGCGCGGCCCGAGGCGGTGTGCCATGGGGCACGCTGACACGCTGCTCGCGATGGGCGGCGCCTTCCTGGCCGCCGCGCTCCTGGCCCGGCTCGGCGGCCGGATCGGACTGCCGACGATTCCCCTGTTCATGCTCGCCGGCATTCTGCTCGGCCCGCACACGCCGGGTTTCGTCCTGGTGGAGGACGCGCACGACTTCGAGATGCTCTCGGCGCTCGGACTGGTGCTGCTGCTGTTCTACCTGGGCCTGGAGTTCCACCTCGACGACCTCAGGAGCGGCGGCCGGCGGCTGCTGTCCGCGGGCGGCATCTACCTGGCGCTGAACATCGGGGCCGGCCTGGGCTTCGGATTCGCCCTGGGCTGGGGAGTGCGGGAGGCGCTGGTCCTCGCCGGGGTGCTGGGCATCTCCTCGTCCGCGATCGTCACCAAGATCCTCATCGACACCGGACGCATCGGCCGTCCGGAGACCCGGCTGATCCTCGGGGTCATCGTCGTCGAGGACATCTTCCTCGCGCTGTACCTGGCCGCCCTTCAGCCGGTGGTCAGCGGGGCCGAGGGAGTCGGCGAGACGGCGCTCCAGGCGGGCAAGGCATTCGGGTTCCTGCTGGTACTGGCCGCCGCGGCCCGCTGGGGCACCCGGCTGGTCGGGCGGCTGATCGCCACCCCCGACAACGAGTTGCTGGTCATCAGCTTCCTCGGGGCCGCGGTGCTGGTCGCCGGGGTCTCGGAGGTGCTCGGGGTCGCCGACGCGATCGGCGCGTTCATGGTCGGCCTGATCCTGGCCGGCACGCCCTGCGGGCCCCGCGTCAAAGAACTGGTGCATCCGCTGCGCGACGCCTTCGCCGCCATCTTCTTCTTCGCCTTCGGCCTCGCCATCGACCCCGGCGACCTGGCGTCCGTCGCCGGGCCGGTCGCCGCGGCGGCGGCCCTCACCCTCGTCATGAACGTCGTCGCGGGACTGTGCGTGGCCCGGGTGTACCGCTACGGCTCCGGACCGGCCGCGGAGATCGCCACCACGCTGGTCGCCCGCGGCGAGTTCGCGCTGATCCTGGCCGCGACGGCGGCCGGCGCGGGGCTCGACGCGCGGCTCGCCCCCTTCATCGCCGGGTACGTCCTGGTGCTCGCCGTGCTCGGCCCGATCGTCGCGGGGCGGGCCCAGGTACTCGCCGCGGGCCTGCGGGCCGCCGGCGGACTCCGCGCCGGGCGCCCCGGGCCGGACGGCGGTGACGCCGGTGCGGACGGTGGGGGCGTTGACGCCGGTACGGACGGCGCCGGGACTCGGGCGCCGGACGCCCCGCGGGCCGCGGCGGCCGAGCGGTAGGTACCCCAGCCGGTTCAGGGGCGTGATTCGGCCGGGCCGCCGTACGGTCCGCGCGCCGGTGGGACAATCTGCCCGCGGGGCGGCCGACGTCGTGGTCGACGCCGCCCGGGACCGGAAGGAGCCGTCAGCATGGTCGAGTGGGTGCCCCTGGGACGCGGGGCGCGTCCCGTCCCCCAGCCCGTGGCGGCTCCGCTGGTGTGGACGGGGGCGTTCGGCGGCGCGCTGGTCCTGGTGGCCCTCCTGAACAGCGTCGTCGGCCCCGGCCGCCCGGGGCTCGCTCTGTCGGTGCTGTCCCTGCTCGCCGCCGTGCTGGGGCTGTGCGCCCGGTTCACCGCCGCTCCCGGCACCGCCGTGCTGTGCTGGCTGTCCCTGAACGGCTTCGCCATCCCGCCGGCCGGCACCCTCACCTGGGCCGGCGCCCGGGACGCGGCCTGGCTGACCTGCCTGTTCGCCGCGGCCCTCGCCGGTACCGCGCTGGCCCGGGTACGGCACGCCCGCGCCGCCTACCGCCGGCTGGCCACGGCGGGCGGGTACGAGGCGCGCGGGAGGACGGGCCGGGGCGCGGGCGAGGACTGAGCGGGGCCGCCGCGCTGCCGGGACGGTGCGGGGACGGGTGCGAGCCGCGCGGGGGCGCGTCGGGCGGGCGGGCCACTGCCGCGCGGCCCCCCCGCCACGGGGGCCCCCCCGCGGGGCCGGGCCCCGGCGCCGGCGCCGCCGTCAGGCCGGGTGGAGGGTGGGCCCGTG
>NZ_JBFAAP010000122.1:0-2526 GCF_040639815.1 Streptomyces sp. NPDC023723 | reverse complement strand
GCAGCCGTACTTGTTGTCGAACTTCGACTTGGTGACCGCGTCGTTGACGTTGATCGCCGGGAACAGGAGGGTGCCGTCCCGCTGCATCTCGTACAACCGGTGCACACCGGTCGTCGTCTCCTCGGTGACACCGCGGATCTCCGACGCCATGCCGACCCAGTCCAGCGCGCTGTGCTCCAACAGGGCCCGGACGGCGGCCAGTTCCTCGTTGGCCGCGACGGGCAGCACACCGGACTTGCGGTACTCGACGCCCTTGTGGACGAGGAGGGTGGCGTCACCGCCGTCGTCCAGGATCATGTTCGGTCCGGGGTGCCCGGGCCAGGTCAGCGCCTGTTCGGTGCACCACCAGTACTCCTCGAGCGTCTCGCCCTTCCAGGCGAAGACCGGGATGCCGGCGGCGGCGACGGCGGCGGCCGCGTGGTCCTGGGTGGAGAAGATGTTGCAGGACACCCAGCGGACCTCGGCGCCCAGTGCCACCAGGGTCTCGATGAGCACGGCGGTCTGCACCGTCATGTGCAGGGAACCGGTGATCCGGGCGCCGGCGAGCGGCTGGGCCGCGGCGTACTGCGCGCGGATCGCCATGAGGCCGGGCATCTCGTGCTCGGCGAGGGTGATCTCCTTGCGGCCGAAGGCGGCCAGGGCGAGGTCGGCGACCTTGAAGTCGGTGAAGTCAGCGCGCACTGAGGCTCCTTGCGGTGGTCACGTTGCGGTGGATGTCGAGGGCTGCGGTGGAACGGTTGAGGGTGATGTAGTGCAGACCGGGGGCGCCCTCGGCGAGCAGCCGTTCGGCCATGGCGGTGGCGTGGTCGACCCCGATGCGGTGGCCGTCGGCCGGTCGGTCGCGGGCCGCTTCCAGCCGGTGCGCGAGGTCCTCCGGGAACGCCGCGTGGGACAGCTCGGCGAAGCGGCGGATCTGGCGTACGTCGGTGGCCGGCATGATCTCCGGGATGACCGGCGTGTCGCAGCCGGCCGCCGCCACCCGGTCGCGCAGCCGCAGATAGTCCTCGACGTGGAAGAACATCTGCGTGATGGCGTAGTCGGCGCCGGCGCGGCACTTGGCGACGAAGTGCCGGATGTCGGACTCCCAGTCGGGCGAGCGCGGGTGCCGCTCCGGGAACGCGGCCACACCGATGGTGAAGTCGCCCAGTTCCCGCAGGAGTTCGATCAGTTCGACGGCGTGCGTGAGGCCGTCCGGGTGCGCGGTCCACGGCCCGTTCGGGTCCCCCGGCGGGTCCCCGCGCAGCGCGAGCACGTCGCGGATGCCCGCGTCCGCGTACCGGCCGATGATGTGCCGCAGTTCGGCCACCGAGTGCCCGACCGCCGTCAGGTGCGCGACCGGCCGCAGGGTGGTCGCTGCGGCGATCCGGCGGGTCACGTCGACGGTCCGCTCCCGCGAGGAGCCGCCCGCGCCGTAGGTGACGGAGACGAACGTCGGGGCGAGCGCCTCGACCCGGCGGATCGTGTCCCACAGCACACGTTCGCCCTTGCCGGTCTTCGGCGGGAAGAACTCGAAGGAGAACGACGGCCGCCCGTCGGCGGTCATGCCGCGCGCCGTGCTCATGAGCGGCCTCCCGCGTTGAAGTAACCCGCCTCGGGGTGATGGACGACCAGGGCGTCGGTGGACTGTTCGGGGTGCAGCTGGAACTCCTCGGAGAGGTGGACGCCGATCCGCTCCGGCTCCAGCAGGGCGGCGATCTTCGCCCGGTCCGCCAGCTCCGGGCAGGCCGGGTAGCCCAGTGAGTAGCGGCACCCCTGGTACTCGGCGCGCAGCGCGCCCGCGAGCGAGGCCGGGTCGCCCCCGTCGATACCCAGTTCGGAGCGGACCCGGGCGTGCCAGTACTCGGCGAGGGCCTCGGCGAGCTGGACGGACAGGCCGTGCAGTTCGAGGTAGTCGCGGTAGGCGTTGGCCTCGAACATCCGGGCGGTTTCCGCACCGATGCGGGAGCCGACGGTGACGACCTGGAAGCCGACGACATCGGTCTCGCCGGACTCCTCCGGGCGGAAGAAGTCGGCCAGGCACAGCCGCCGGCCGCGCCGCTGCCGGGGGAAGGTGAACCGGGTGCGCTCGTGGCCGGCGTCGTCCAGCACGATCAGGTCGTCGTCCTTGGAGACGCACGGGAAGTAGCCGTAGACCACGGCCGCTTCGAGCAGGTTCTCCGTCTGGAGCCGGTCCAGCAGGCCGCGCAGCCGGGGCCGGCCCTCACTCTCGACGGTCTCTCCCCGCAGCCCCCACTGGCCCTTGAACAGGGCGCCCTCGTCCAGCCAGGTGGCGTACTCCTTGAGCTGGATGCCCTTGACGATTCGGGTGCCCCAGAACGGCGGCTCGGGGACCGGGGCGTCGGTGGTGACGTCGGAACGGCCGCTCGCCGCCGGTTCCGCCGCCACCGGCTGCCGCCGGGGCACCCGGCGTTGCTTCAGTTCGGGGAGGGCGGCGCCGGGCACGCCGCGCTTGATGCCGATCAGCGCGTCCATCAGCCGCAGCCCCTCGAACGCGTCCCGGGCGTAGCGGACCTCGCCCTCGTAGAC
>NZ_JBFAAP010000121.1:0-2527 GCF_040639815.1 Streptomyces sp. NPDC023723 | reverse complement strand
TCTCGGCGGTCCGCGCGGGGCGCGGCGCGGCGCGGCGGACGGCGGTGCCGTCCGCGCAGGGGCTCGGCTCGGTGAGGCTCTCGGCCCCGGTGTCCCGGGGTCCGTCGCCGGTCGCGACGTCCATCCGCGCCACGACCGCGGCGGCGGCGGTCCCGTCCGGTGCCTGCTGCGGCGCGAACAGGTTCAGCAGCACCGAGGCGAGCAGCAGCACCACGGCCACTGCCCATCGACGCCGCACCATCCGGACTCCTGCCCCTGTCTCGGCGGGGGCCGGGCAACGGGTCCGGTCCGGACGACTCCCCCATACGCCCGGCCGCGCCTTCCAGTAGGCCGACCGGGTCCCGGCCCGTCAAGCCCCGGGCACCGAATCGGCGGGCGCACGACGGACGTTGGCGCCACCGCGCCCGTCCGGGACCGGGAAGTCGCGTTTCCTGGACGTCCGCCGCGCGTTCCGTGCCCGGCGACGCCTCAGTGTTCGGCGGCGCGGCCCAGGATCTCGGTGACCTGCTCGCGCAGCACCGCGCGGGCCCCGGCGGGCAGCGAGCCGAGGGCGGAGGCGTCCAGCGCGTCGGCGGTGTCCCCGGCGTCCGTACCGCAGTCGGCGCTCTCGCTGAACACCTCGTAGCCGTCGCGGACCGCGACCCGCAGCCGCCGGCGCCCGCTCTCCTCGGCGTGCACGGCGGTGGCGACGACCAGCGGCGGCGGGCCGCCCGCCTCGGCCTCCATCTTGCGGTAGCCGCTGACCAGGGGCGCCTGCCAGCGCAGCGAGAGCAACAGGGGCCTTTTGGCGACGAGTTCGGTGAGGTCGGTCTCGAAGACGCGGTCCTGGGTCAGCACCGTGGCCCGGGCGTCCAGCACCAGGGCCGCGGGCAGCAGGCAGCGCAGGGTGCTGCCCACGATGTTGCCGCCGACCGTGGCGGTCCGCCGCACCGCTCCGGTGCCCACCGTGCCGGCCGCGCGCCGCAGCACCTCGGGCACCCGCTCGTCGACCCGGTGCAGCAGCACGGCCGCGCCCAGCGTCTCGCGGGCTGTCTCGTTCGCCTCCGGCAGGTTCCGCAGCGACATGGCCAGTTCGGGGAAGCCGTCCCGTTGCCAGCCCGCCCAGACGAGGGTCGCCCCGCCTATGGGCACCGCCCCCTGGGCGAGGTACTCCTGCGCTTCGGACACGGACGTGGGCAGACGCAACAGCACGGCGGCCGACCTGCCTTCCTCGGAGTTCGGTGGCGGGGGTCCGGCACCTGACGGGTTCAGCACCTCAGCCACATGATCGATGGCATGGCGCATTGTGCCCACGCACGCGGGGGCGCGTACAGGGCTCACGTCACAAGCACGTGCGCTCCCTCTGCGCCGGGCGCACGCCCCCAGGAGAGACGGTACGGCCGCGGGACCGGTCCGCGCTACGCCCGGTGCGCCGCCGCGTCCTTCGCCAACTGGACGGCGGACAGCAGACTCAGTCCGGGCGCCGAGTCGCGCAGGATCTTGATCGCCGGTACCGAGTCGGCGGGTCCCTCGTGGCCTGCGGCGGTGAGCCGTTCATGGACCCAGCGGGCGCGCAGGGCGGCGTCCGGTACCGCCGCCGCCTGCTCCACGAGCGCGGCGGCCCGCTCCAGACCGGGCCGCTCCTCGGGTGCGGCGTCGGCCAGCGCGGTGCGCAGGGCGGCGGCTATGACGTCCGCGTCGCGCAGGACGAGGACATTGAGTTCCAGCGGCTTGCTTCGTCCGAACATGCCTCCATCGTCGACGCGGGACGCCGTACCGATCAAGCTACTTGAGCTGCTTCTGAGCTGCCGGTCAGTCGGCTCCCACGGGGTCGGTGTCGACGCGGCCGGACAGCCGCTCGTAGCGCTGGCGGGCGGCCTGCGGGGTGCCGAGGCCCAGGCCGAAGGCGATCTCGTGCCAGGTCATGCCGCGGCCCCGGGCCATCTTCAGGAGCCCGGCCTCCAGTTCGTCCAGTTCGCCGCGGACCAGCGGGACCAGGCTCAGCGCGGCGGTGATGTCGGCCCGGTCCACCTCGGGTTCGCCGTCGTCCGGCAGGGCCGCCCCGCTGAGCAGGAAGGCGACGAGCCGGACGGCCTCGTGCGGGCCGAGCAGCGCGGGGCTGGTCTGGCGGCGGCGCTGGGCGTCGGTGGCCGCGTGCCGTTCGGCGATGCGCAGCAGGGCGGCGTACACCCGCTGGGCGCGGGCCGCTTCCGGACTCGGCGGGGAGAAGACGTCGGGCGGGGGCGGGGTGGAGGTCATACCGGCAGCCTGCCCGATGAACAGTCTCGCTTCAACTGATTATGGTGAACAGGTTGTTCAAGCACTTGTGTGGTCGTAGGCCGAGTTGTTCGATGACCCCGACGAGAGGAAGAGACGCGATGCCCCTTCTGGACAGTGCGGTCTGGAGCAAGGGGTTCCTCGGCGAGGGCTGGCAGGACGCCGCCGTCACCCGGCCGGTGACCGAGCCGGCCACCGGCGACCGGCTCGGTACGGTCGGTCTGGCCACGCCCGAGGACGTCGGCCGGGCCGCCACCCGGGCCGCCGAGGC
>NZ_JBFAAP010000120.1:0-2905 GCF_040639815.1 Streptomyces sp. NPDC023723 | reverse complement strand
CCGGCCGGGACGGCGCCGGCACCTGCACCGGCCGCGCCGGCCGCCCGGCCGGTGCCGCACGGCCTCGGCGGGGTCGGCGTGGTGGGCGCCGTCCGGTGTGCCGCGCACCCGGCCGGCTGTGCGGGCTGGGTCACCGTGATCGACGCCCGGGGCAAGCGGGTCGCGGCGGGCCCGTTCCGCGCCGGCCGCTACCGGGTCGACGGGCTGCGGCCCGGCAACCACACGCTCGTCGTGTCGACGCCCGACCACGCGCCGCACGCCGAGTTCCTGCGGGTACCCGCCGCCCCCGGCACCGGTCCCGTGGAACACGACCTGCGGCTGTAGCGGAGGGCACGACGGAGCTGGCTTTCCCGGCGGGTGTCCTGCGCGGCGTCGGGGCCGGCCGGGTCGCGAAGACGGGTACCGGTAGCGGGGTCCGAGACCTGCCCGTCGCCGTGGGCCGGGGCGAGCCGCCGGGAGCCGGGTGCTGGCAGCGGCAGCACCCGGGGTTGCGCAGGGCTCGCGACTCGGCCTTCGTGCGCCGCTGGTCCGGCACGTCCGTCACCCGGGTGCGCTGACCCGCGGGACCGCGGCGCCGGGTTCCTCGGGTACGGCGTCACCAGGCCGGCTGGGTCGCGAAGAACCGTTTCCAGAAGTCGAGCCGGGGCGGGTCCGCCAACGGGATCGGGGCGAAGCCGCCGCCGAGTTCCATGACCGCCGGGGTGTCCGGCGTCCAGGCCGGCCAGGGCGGCAGGCCGGGGCCGGCCGGGTCGCCGGTCGCCACGAAGTTGGCCCAGTATCCGGTCATCGTCTCCGCGACCTCCCGGTCCTCCTCGGTCCAGTCACCGCGGTCGGCGGGGAGACTGCCGAACATGAAGTCGACCTCGGAGCCGTGCGCGGCACCACGGGCCGGGTCGCCGGCCACCGGGGAGGCGTGGGTCCAGAAGTATGTGTACACCGGCCGGCTGGTCCGCTCGGCCCAGTCGTTCGCCCAGAGCCAGGTGGAGACCCTGGCGTTGTCGCGCACGGCCGCGCAGTGGGAACGCGCCGCCTCGTCGTCCGTGGCCGCCGGGTAGAGCCGCAGGAATTCCTCCGCCAGCGCCCCGAACTTCCGCCGGGACGCGCTGACATGGCCTTCGCGGGTCACGTGCACCGGCGGTGCGCCCGGCCGCCAGGTCAGCCGTCCGGCCGTCCGGTGGGCGGCGAAGGCGCTCTCCGGGACCGCCCCGCTCTCGTCCCGGTTGCTTCCCGTCAGGTAGGTGACGTCGTGCTGCGCCCCCTTGGCGTACGTCTCCTGGTAGCCGCCGGGGATCACCCAGCCGTCGACGACCGGGCGGAACAGCGGCGGTTTGGCCGGGCCGCCCGTCTCCACCGCGCTGTCGACGGCGGAGGCGTTGCCCTCGACCAGTTTGCGCCACGGCAGTGTCCGCAGCTTGCGCAGGGTGCGTGCGCCGCGGTCGGCCGCGTACCGGGTACCGGCGGCTTCGGCGTCGGCCAGGACGCGGTAGGAGGTGGCCAGGTAGCGGAGTTCGGGGTCCCGGCTGTGCCGGACGTGGCTCTGCGCGACGGCCCGCTGGAAGAGTCCCTCGGCCAGGGGTGACATGGCGAGGAAGTTGACCGATCCGGCGCCGGCCGACTGTCCGGCGACGGTGACCCGGTCGGGGTCGCCGCCGAAGCCGGCGATGTTGCGCCGGACCCACTTCAGGGCGGCGATCTGGTCGAGGAGTCCGTAGTTGCCGGAGGCCCGGTGCTCGGACTCCTCGCTCAGCTCGGGCGTGGCCAGGAAACCTAAGGCGCCCAGCCGGTAGTTCAGGGTCACCACCACGATGCCTTTGCGGGCCAGCGGCTCTCCGTCGTAGCGCGGGTTCGCGCCGGTACCGACGCGGAAGCCACCGCCGTGGATCCAGACCAGTACCGGCCGCCGCTCGTCGGCCCGCGACGCGCCGGTCCAGACGTTGAGGCGCAGACAGTCCTCGCTCATCGGCAGGTCGAGGTGGTCCATCTCCGCGACCGGGGCCTGCGGGCACATCGGGCCGAAGTCGTTGGCTACGCGCACTCCCGCCCAGGGCACGGGCGGCCGGGGCGGCCGCCAGCGCAGCTCCCCGACCGGCGGGGCCGCGTAGGGGATGCCGCGGAAGACGGTGACCGACCGGTCCAGGCCCCGGATGCCCGCCACCAGCCCGGCCTCGGTCTCCACTGGCTGGTGCACGGTGCTTCCCCTTCCGGTCGGTCGGCCATCCCCGAAGTGCTCACGGCGTCCGATGACGGCACCGGGTCACACGTCCTCGCCGTATTGGATGCGGCGGTAGGGGGTGCTGAGTACTTCGCGGGTGATGCGGACGTCGATGACGGTGGGGCGGGGGTTGTGGAGGTAGTCGGCGAGTGCGGTGTGGAGTTCGTCGGGGGTGCGGACGGTGGCTCCGCCGCCGCCCAGGGACTGGGCGACGGTGCCGAGTTCGGGGGTGGGGATGGTGGCGAGGTCGGGGTCGAGGCCCTTGGCTTTGGCCTTGTGGTATTCGGCGCCCAGGCCCTGGTCGTTCATGACGACGACCAGGAGGGGGATGCCGTAGCGGCAGGCGGTCTCGAACTCGGACAGGTGCATCAGGAAACTGGCGTCGCCCTCGACGACGAAACCGGGCTTGTTGCCCTTGGCGATCATCTGGCCGATGGCGATCAGGGGGGCCTGGCCGATGGCGCCGAACATGCCGTAGTTGGACAGTACGTCGCGGGAGCGCTGGAAGAGCATGGTGCCGAAGTCGGTCTGATGGCCGCTGCCCAGGACCAGGCCCATGTCGGCGGGCAGGTCGTGGTCGAGGATCCAGATCGCCTCACGGGGGTCGAGGCGGCCGGGTTCACGGACGTATGCGGGCTGTTCCAGGCGGCCGGTGAGGTGCCGGCGGGTCTGCTCGGTGTGGTAGCCCTCCAG
>NZ_JBFAAP010000119.1:0-3327 GCF_040639815.1 Streptomyces sp. NPDC023723 | reverse complement strand
GCCCGGGGCAGCCGCCACAGGCCGCGCGCGGTGTGCTCGGCGACCGGCGTCCACCGCGCGGGCAGACCGGCGACCGCCTCGACGGCCTGCCGCAGACCGGGGTCCCGCGCCAGGTCCGGCCGGTCCGCGGAGGCAGCTGCGGCAGCTGCGGCCACGGTGCCGGCGCGGTCCACCGGGCGCGGCGAGTACGGCGGGTTCGTCGGGGGCATCGGGGGAGACCTCCTGGTGACGGTGGGTCCATGTGCCGTCCATGTGTCCCGTGTGCGCGCGGTCGGGTAACGCGGCGGCCGGCCGGGTCCCGCGCACGGGTGGTCGTCCGGCGTCATCCGACGCAGAAGCGATGCGAGTTGTCCGCCGTGCGCGCCGATTCCGACGATGACGGCACCGCGGGCGCCCGCACCGGCAACGGGCGCCCGCGGTGCCGGACGCGCACGGAGTCACCGTCACGAGGAGCGGGCATGAGTACCGACCCCGCCGAACCGGCCGGCGGCGCGCAGTTCGCCGCCGCCTACCGCGCCTGGGCGCCGCTGGTCCGGGGGCTGGCCCGGCGCGGCCTGGGCGACGCCCGGGACGCCGAGGACGTCACCCAGCAGGTGTTCGCCGCCGCCTGGCGCGGCCGGCACGGCTACCGTCCGGAGCGCGGCTCGCTCCAGAATTGGCTGGTGGGCATCGCCCGCCGCAAGATCGCCGATGAACTGGCCGCCCGCTACCGCCGGACCGCGCTGCTGGCGGCGGCCGGCGAGGCCCTCGCGGTCGGGCCCGGCGACCCGGCCGCCCGGCCCGAGACGGTCCTCGACCGGCTGGTCATCCGGCAGGAACTGGCCAAGCTGCCGCCCGCCCAGCGGACCGTCCTGCGGATGGCCTACTACGACGACCTGTCGCAGACCCAGATCGCCGCCCGCACCGGATGGCCGCTGGGCACCGTCAAGAGCCACGCGCGGCGCGGCCTGCACCGGCTGCGGGACGGCCTGGACGGCGGGCCCGGGACCTGAGACGCCGGGCAGCGCCTTCGGCGCAGCCGGGTTGCCCGGGCGCGGAGCGGGCACTCAGAGCGACGCGCAGGTGTCACCGGTACCGGACGATGGGAGAAGCGCGTGGCAGTTCGTCATCGACTCGTGCAGGCGAGCCCGCCGGCGGTGTGGGCGGTACTCGCCGACCCCGACAGTTACGTGCAATGGGTGGTGGGAACCTCCGAGGTCACCCCCGAACGGGGCCAGTGGCCGCAGGTCGGCGCCACCATCCACTACGAGGTGAGCCTCGGCCCCGCACGGCTGACCAACGAGACGGTGGTCCGCCGCTGCGAGACGGGCACCGCCCTGGAACTGGAGGCCAAGGCGGGCCGGCTCGGCACTGCCCGGATCGCCGTCGAGCTGCGGCCCTGGGGCGAGGACTGCCTGGTCATCGTCGACGAGCACCCGCTGCGCGGGCCGGGCGGCCTCCTGCACAACGCCGGCGTGGAACTGCTGATCCAGCTGCGCCACCGCGCCATGCTGGCCCGGCTCGCGGAGCTGTGCGAGGCACGGGACGGAGCGGCGAAGGACGGGTCGGCGGCCGGCGGGCGGCACCGGTCCGCCGCGGCCCGGCCCGGAGCGGGCCGTGCCTGACGCCGTCGTGATCGGCGCCGGACCCAACGGGCTGGTCGCGGCGAACCTGCTGGCCGACGCCGGCTGGAGCGTGACGGTCCTGGAGGAGCAGCCCGAACCGGGCGGCGCGGCCCGCCACGACAGCGGGGTCGCCCCCGGCTTCGTGAGCGACCTGTGCAGCTCCTTCTACCCGCTGGCCGCCGCGTCGCCGGTACTGACCGGACTGCGGCTGGAGCAGCACGGGCTGCGCTGGAGCCACGCGCCGCACGTGCTGGCCCACCCGCTCGCCGACGGCGGCTGCGCGGTCCTCGACCGCGACGTCGCCGTCACCGCGGCCTCCCTGGACGCCTTCGCGCCCGGCGACGGCGCCGCCTGGCACCGGCTGCACACGGTCTGGGAACGGTACCGGCCCGACATCCTCGACGCCCTGTTCACCCCCTTCCCGCCGGTACGGGCCACCGCCCGGCTCGCGGTGCGGCTGCGCCCCGGGGGCGCCCTGCGGCTGGCGCGCACCCTGCTGCTGCCGGTGCGCCGGCTGGGCGAGGAGGAGTTCCGCGGCGAGGGCGGCAGGCTGCTGCTGGCCGGCAACGCCCTGCACGCCGACCTGTCCCCGGAGGCGGCCGGCAGCGGCGGCTTCGGCTGGCTGATGTCCATGCTCGGACAGACCTACGGCTTTCCGGTCCCGGTCGGCGGGGCCGGCGCCCTGACCGGGGCGCTCGCCCGCCGGCTGGTGGCCCGCGGCGGCACCCTGCACTGCGGGCGGCGGGTGGCGCGGGTGCTGGTCCGCGACCGCCGTGCCGTCGGGGTGGTGACCGCCGACGGCGAGACGGTCGCCGCGCGGCGCGCCGTGCTCGCCGACGTGTCGGTGCCCGACCTGTACGGCGCCCTCCTCGACCCGGCGGACCTGCCCGCCCAGCTCCTGGACGACCTGCGGCGCTTCCAGTGGGACTTCGCCACCTTCAAGGTCGACTGGGCGCTGGACGGCCCGGTGCCGTGGCGGTCCGAGGCGGCGGCGCGGGCCGGCACCGTGCACCTGGCCGACGGGCTGGACGAGCTGACCCGGTTCATGGCCCAGATCTCCCAGCGGCAGGTCCCCGACCGGCCGTTCTCGCTGTTCGGCCAGATGACCACCGCCGACCCGTCCCGCTCACCGCGCGGCACCGAGTCGGCCTGGGCGTACACCCACGTCCCGCACGACATCCGGGGCGACGCCGGCGGCGAGGGCCTCACCGGCGGCTGGGACGCCAAGGAGCAGGAGGTCATGGCCGACCGGGTGGAACGCCAGGTGGAACGGTTCGCGCCCGGCTTCCGCGGCCTGATCCGCGCCCGGCGGATCCTGGCCCCGCCGACCCTCCAGGCGCTGGACCGCAACCTGTACGGCGGGGCGATCAACGGCGGTACGACCGCCATCCACCAGCAGTTGTTCTTCCGTCCGGTGCCCGGCACCGGGCGGCCGGAGACGCCGGTGGCCGGGCTGTACCTGGCCTCGGCCGGCGCGCATCCCGGCGGGGGCGTGCACGGGGCGCCCGGCGCGAACGCGGCGCGGGCGGCGTTGCGGCGGTACCGGGGGGCGGGGCTGGGTCGCTTGCAGCGGGCGCTGACCCGGCGGGACCGGGTGGGGGATCGGCGTGGTCCGGGGTGAGGGGTGTGCGGTGCGTCGACGGCTGCGGGCGCGTCGTGGCCGGTCGCGGGGGGGGCGCCGGCCCCCCGCGGGGGGGGGGGGCCGGGGCCGGGCCCCCACCCC
>NZ_JBFAAP010000118.1:0-3473 GCF_040639815.1 Streptomyces sp. NPDC023723 | reverse complement strand
CTCTCTCAGGCTTTCCTCCGGGCGCTTCCCTTCGGTCTTGCGTTTCCGACTCTATCAGATCTTTCCGATCCGATTTCCTCGGTGCTTTCCA
Source organism: Streptomyces sp. NPDC023723 (assembly GCF_040639815.1). Lineage (NCBI taxonomy): Bacteria > Bacillati > Actinomycetota > Actinomycetes > Kitasatosporales > Streptomycetaceae > Streptomyces > Streptomyces sp. NPDC023723. The sequence goes on along the minus strand of NZ_JBFAAP010000118.1, from coordinate 3,382 downwards.
GGTTCCCGCTTCCGCGTTTCCCTTTCCGGCGGTTCCGACTTTATCAGAACTTTTCGGCCGGTCTAACCGGCGATCCGTTTCCGATTCATCGGGAGAAGCTTCTTCGAATCTCGAAGGAAACAAGAAGCTGTAGATACTCACGGTTACCTCGGGGCTAGGCCACCTACAGGCAACTGTTCGAATCTACCTCCCTGCTCCTGCCGTGTCAACGGCTCTTGCGGGGCGAAGAGGAGATTAGCAGTTCTCCAGGGCCGCGCGCACATCAGGCGGCCGTCGGGACGGTGGCGCTGCGCTCGGTGGCGTCGACGTCACCGGTCTCGCCGGCCCGAGCGGCTCGGCCGCCGAGGACGTAGACGTAGGCGAGGAAGGCCAGTTCGGCCAGGACTCCGATGGTGAGGCGGGCCCAAGTGGGCAGGCCGGAGGGGGTGACGAAGCCTTCGATGGCGCCGGAGACGAACAGGACCAGGGCCAGGCCGATCGCCATGCCGATGGCCGCGCGGCCTTCTTCGGCGAGAGCCGTCCGGCGAGTGCGCGGGCCTGGGTCGACGAGGGTCCAGCCGAGGCGCAGGCCGGTTCCGGCGGCGACGAAGACGGCGGTCAGTTCCAGGAGTCCGTGCGGGAGGACGAGGCCGAGGAAGGTATCGAGGCGGCCGGCCGAGGACATCAGGCCGAAGCCGACACCCAGGTTGAGCATGTTCTGGAAGAGGATCCAGATGACCGGGAGGCCGAGGAAGACGCCCAGGATCAGGCAGAGGGCGGCGGCCCAGGCGTTGTTCGTCCAGACCTGGGCGGCGAAGGAGGTCGCCGGATGGGTGGAGTAGTACGCCTCGTACTGGCCGCCGGGGCGAGTGAGCTCGCGCAGTTCGCTCGGGGCCGCGATGGTCGCCTGCACCGCGGGATGGGTGCCGATCCACCAGCCCAGGAGGGCCGCGACGGCGGTGGAGAGGAGAGCGGTGGGGACCCACCAGTGGCGCGCCTTGTAGACGGCGGCCGGGAAGCTGTTCGCGAGGAAGTGGGTGACGTCTCGCCATGACGCACGGCGGGCGCCGGTCACGGCCGCACGCGCGCGTGCCACGAGTTGGCTGAGCCGGCCGGTCAGCTGGGGATCCGGGGCGCTGGACTGGATCAGTGAAAGGTGAGTGGCCGTGCGCTGGTAGAGGGTGACGAGTTCGTCGGTCTCCGCGCCGGTGAGGCGGCGCTGTCGCTTGAGCAGGGCATCGAGGCGGTCCCACTCCGCGCGGTGGGCGGAGACGAAGACGTCGAGGTCCATCGGTGTGCCTGCTCCTCGGCTCTCGTCGGGGCTCGTCGTGGATCAGCTTGTCGTACTGCGGCGCGATGTGTGCTCAGCTTGGCAGACTGGCCGTGTCGGGGGCAGGTCAGGGGAAGGGCGGCAGGCGTGAGTGAGCTGGTGACCGGCGAGGCGGTGGCGCTGGAGCTGCGCCCCGCGAAACTGCCCAGCAGGGCACTGGCCGTGCTGCTCGATCTGGTGGTCGCCGTCGCCGTCTACGTGGCGGTGACCGTCGTCCTGGTCCTGGCCACGGCGTCCATGGACGAGGCGGCGCAGACGGCGTTGTCGGTCGTGGCCTTCGTCCTGCTGCTGGTGGGCGGTCCCATAGCGGTCGAGACGCTCAGCCATGGACGGTCGCTCGGCAAGATGGCGTGCGGACTGCGGGTGGTGCGTGACGACGGCGGGCCGATCCGGTTCCGGCACGCGCTGGTGCGCGGCCTCCTCGGGGTGGTCGAGATCCTGATGACCTTCGGGGTCGCCGCCTGTATCGCCTCGCTGGTGTCGGCGCGCGGGCGGCGGATCGGTGATGTGTTCGCGGGCACGCTGGTCGTGCGGGAGCGGGTGCCGGTCGCGCCCGGAGGTTTTCTGCCGCCGCCTCCGCCGTGGCTGGCGGGACGGTTCTCCGGGTTGGACCTGTCGGCCGTTCCGGACGATCTGTGGCTGGCGGTCCGGCAGTACCTGACCCGGATGCGTCAGCTGGATCCGCAGGTGGGTCAGGCCATGGCGGGACGGCTCGCCGGCGATCTCGCGGCTTGTACGGGGGTTCCCGTGCCGCAGGACGTTCCGCCGGCCGCGTATCTGGCGGCCGTGGTGCAGGAGCGGCAGGCCCGGGAGGCTCGGCGGGCCTTCGGGAGCGGTACCGCCGCGCCTCCTGCCGCGCCGGGTGGGGCGGCCTGGCCGTCTGCGGCGGGTGCCGAGGCGACGCCCGGTGTCGTCGGCGGAGGCGGACCGGTGCGGCCTCCGGCGGTGCCGCCGCACGGGCCTACGGCGCCGTCGGGGGCCGGGCAGCGGCCGTCGGCACCGGAGGGGGCGCCGCGGGAGAAGCGTCCGCGTACCGGTTTCGTGCCGCCGGCCTAGGGAGGACGGGAGCGGCGGCGGTGTCGCGGCCCGGGGGCGGGAGTCCGGTCAGGGGAAGACGGACGGCGGTGACTCGAGGTCCTCAAGCTCGATGCCGGGGGCTGCCAGAACTACGTCGCCGGCGAGGTGTACGGCGTGCTGCTCGCCCGTGTCCAGGGCTGTGACCTGGTATTCCTCCACGGTGAGGGGGCCACTGTCAGTGGCGTGTGCTTCTCTTTTCAGCAAGGCCCAGGACTGGTCCACGGTGCGGGGGGCGAGGACCGGTTCCGTGAGGGCCACGAGGCGCACGCGAGTCGCTGACGGGGAGGGGGTGAGGCGCAGGAGACGGGCGGTGGCGACGAGGAACGCCGGGGAGGTGCCGGTGAAGGCGTGGGCGCGCACATTGCCTTCGGCGGCATGGGTCCCGGTGGCAGCTGAGCGGACCCAGGTGACGCCGTCGATGGCCGCGCCGCGGACCTGCCAGTCGGCGGTGTGGAGTTCGAGGCGGATGGGGCGGCCGAGTTCGTCGAGGGCGAGGTCGACGGAGCCGCTGTGGTCTCCGGTCGGGGTGACCGACTGGGAGACGTAGCGCCAGCCGGAAGGGCCGGGGGCGCACTGGAAGTGTTCTTCTGCGAGGGGGGTGTGATCGTGCGGATCGTGGAGCGAATAACGGCCGCGGGGCATGGGGGTCCTGGGTCGTGACGGGCTGGGCCGGCGCTGCTGGTCCACCGACGGGGCAGGCCCCCGGCACGGGGGTGCGGGGGCCTGCCTCGGAGGACCTGCTGCCGTGAGCGTGTCAGTGCACGGACACGCTCACGACAGGCTCACGCCCGCTCGTGGCGAGCTGCGGCACCGGATCAGTAGCGGTAGTGGTCCGACTTGTACGGGCCCTCGACCTGCACGCCGATGTACTCGGCCTGCTCCGGGCGGAGCGTGGTCAGCTTGACGCCGAGCGCGTCGAGGTGAAGCCGGGCGACCTTCTCGTCCAGGTGCTTGGGCAGCACATACACACCGGTCGGGTACTCGTCGGGCTTGGTG
>NZ_JBFAAP010000117.1:0-3649 GCF_040639815.1 Streptomyces sp. NPDC023723 | reverse complement strand
GCGGTGGTGTCCTGCATTGGCGGTGCCGAGTTGGGTGCGTCGCATGAGGACGGGTCGTTCGATGGGACGTTGGCCATCAGGTTTGGTGGTCTGCGGGTGAAGTTCGCCGCGCGGGTGGCTCTGGATCTGGATGAGGCGGCGCGTGAGGGGCGGCTGACGGCTCGTGGGGGTGACGGGCAGGGTGCTACGCGGTTCAGTGCGGGTGCCACGTTCCGGGTCACCGAGGGGGATGTGCCGGGCAGTTCGCGGGTGTTGTGCGACGGCGAGATCAAGCTGAACGGCAAGCTCGCGAAGCTGATCGAGTCGGGGGCGGGGGTGGTGGTGTCGCGGATGACGAAGGAGTTCACCGAGGAACTGGTGAAGGCGTGCGCCACCCCCGCCGCGACCCCGGCCGCAGCTCCGGTCGCGGTTCCGGCTGAGGCTCCGGTTGCGGCTTCGCCGGCGGTGGCTCCTGTCCCGGTTGCGGCGTCTCGGCCGGTGGGGTTGTGGGCTCGGTTGCGGGCCTGGTGGGCGGGGCGGAGGGCCGGGCGGGTGGAGGCGCGGGGTGCGGTGGGCGCATCCGGTGAGGGTTTGGGTCAGGGAGGACGGCGATGACGGTGTTCCGGCACAACAGGGTGATCGAGCGGCTGGCGGCTGGTGAGCATGTGTTCGCGACGTTCGCGGCGGCCGAGCCGTCGGTCGCGGTCGAGCTGAGCGGCACCGATTATGACGGGGTGGTGTTCGAGATGGAGCACAAGCCCTGGGACATCAACGCGCTGCGGGACAGTTTCCAGTACCTGCTCAGCCGCCGTCAGATCCACGAGGCGGACAGTCTCGCCCCCGCCGTCACGCCGATGGTGCGTATCCCCGCCAACGGTGCGGAGAAGGCGCAGTGGCATGCGAAGCAGGCCCTGGATCTGGGGGCGTTCGGTGTGATCTGGCCGCATGTTTCCACGGTGGAGGAGGCCCGTAACGCGGTGGCTGCCTGCCGTTATCCGCGGCTGCCGGGCACGCCGGGGTTTGAGCCGGCGGGGCTGCGCGGGGACGGCCCGCACGCGGCGACGCGTTACTGGGGCATCTCCAACATCGAGTACTACGCCCGGGCCGATGTGTGGCCGCTGGCCCAGGACGGGGAGATCCTGGTGGGGCTGATGATCGAGGACCAGCTCGGTATCCGCAATCTGCCCGACATCCTGGACCAGGTGCCCGGTATCGGTCTGATCCTGATCGGTGAGGGCGACATGAGCCAGGAACTGGGTGTGCCCCGCCAGTACGAGCATCCCCGGGTGCTGGAGTGCAAGCGGCAGATCCTGGACATCTGCAAGCGGCGCGGCATCCCGGTGGGCCATCCCCATGTGACGGCCGGCAACGTCGAGCAGGTCCTCGCCGACGGCTACCGCTTCCTGATGTCCGCCCCGGTCCGCACCTACCCCGGCCTGGCCAAGGCCCGTCAACTGACCGGCCGCGCCTGACACCGGTTTGTCTTCTCCCGTCACGGCCGCACACACACCCCCCATTTTTTTCGGAGCACATTGATGATCATTGACTGTCACGGTCATTTCACTACGGCGCCCGCGGCGCTGGGTGAGTGGCGCCACCGGCAGATCGCGGCGTTCGAGGAGTCGGGGGCGCGGCTGTCGCCCGGCACGCTGTGTATCGGCGACGACGAGATCCGGGCCGCTATCGAGAACGGGCAGCTCAAGCTGCAGAGGGAGCGGGGTACGGATCTGACGGTGTTCTCGCCGGGGGCGGGCAAGATGGCCCACCACTACGGTGACGAGTACACCAGTCTGGACTGGTCGCGGGTCAGTAATGATCTGATCGCGCGGGTGTGCGGGATGTTTCCGGGCCGGTTCGCCGGGGTGTGCCAGCTCCCGCAGTCCCCCGGCGACGCGCTGCCTGCCTCGGTGGCGAATTCGGTGGCGGAACTGGAGCGGTGTGTCACCGAGTTGGGGTTTGTGGGCTGTCTGCTCAACCCCGATCCTTCGGATGGGTACTATCAGGGGCCGCCGCTGACCGACCGGGTGTATTACCCGCTGTACGAGAAGATGGTCGAGCTGGATGTGCCGGCGATGGTGCATGTGGCGATGTCCCGCAATCCGGCGATGCAGGGCACGTGTGCGCATTATCTGGCCGGTGACACGGCGGCGTTCATGCAGCTGTGCGAGTCGGACCTGTTCACCGATTTCCCGACGCTGCGGCTGATCCTGCCGCACGGCGGCGGGGCGGTGCCCTATCACTGGGGCCGTTACCGGGGCATGATGGCCGACCGCGGCCGGCCGCCGCTTGAGGAGTCGGTCCTGCGCAACGTGTACTTCGACACCTGCGTGTATCACAAACGCGGCATGGAACTCCTCCTGGACATCATCCCCGCCCGCAATGTGCTGTTCGCCTCGGAGATGATCGGCGCGGTGCGCAGCGTGGACCCCGAGACCGGGCGCCGCTTCGACGACACCAAGTACACCCTCGACTCCATCGACACCCTGTCCGGGGCGGACCGCCGGGCCGTCTACGGCGGCAACGCCCTGCGGGTCTTTCCCCGCCTCGCGGCTCATGTGAAGGGATCTTGAGACATGAAGGTCTACGAAGCGCTGGCCGAGGCGTTCGTCAAAGAGGGCACCAGTGATGTCTTCGGCATGATGGGTGATGCCAACATGCACTGGATGGCCGCGCTGGCCGACCGGGGTGTGCGCCTGTACGAGGTCCGTCACGAGGGCTCGGGTCTGGGCATGGCCGACGGCTGGGCGCGGGGCGCGGGCCGGCCCGGGGTGGTCACCACCACCAGCGGTCCCGGGGTGTCCCAGCTGGCCACCTCGATGCTGTGTGCCAGCCGGGCCGGGACCCCGCTGGTCGCGTTCTGCGGGGAGACCCCGCTGGGTGACGAGGGCGCCACCCAGTACCTGGACCAGCGGCGTTTCGCCGCCGCCATCGAGTGCGACTTCCTGCACGTCACCCGGCCCGAACTGGCCCAGGAAACCGTGCGCCAGGCCTTCTACCGGGCCCGCACCCGGATGCGGCCGGTCATGATCAGTGCCCCGTTCGACGTGCAGGTCGCCGAACTCGACGACTACGAGGAGGACTACACCCCCTCGACCGCGCTGATCGACACCGGCCGGCTGCTGCCCGACCCGGCCCGCGTCACCGCCGCCGCCGGCCTGATCGCGGACGCCAAACACGTGGTGGTCATCGCCGGCCGCGGCGCCCGCACCGCACAGGCCGGCGAGGAGATTTTGGCGCTGCAGGAGCAGACCGGTGCGCTGCTGGCCACCACCTTGCAGGCGAAGAACTGGCTGTGCGACCGCACCGACTTCCATGTCGGCCTCTCCGGCCTGTTCGGTGACAAACTCTCCATGGAACTCCTCCAGGAGGCCGACTGCGTCATCGCGGTCGGCGCCAGCCTGAACCACTACACCATCGAGTCCGGCTACCTCTACCCGGACGCCAAGTACATCCAGATCGACACCGCCCCGCACCTGGTGATGGGCAACGGCCGCACCGCCGACTGCTACCTCCAGGCCGACGCGGTCACCGCCCTGAGCGAACTGACCCGCACCCTCAAGGAACGCTCCGTGCGGCTGGAGGGCTACCACACCGAGCAGACCCGCCGGCACCTCACCGGCCGCCTGGAACAGCCCGCATACGTCCGTGAACCCGGCCGCCTCGACCCCCG
>NZ_JBFAAP010000116.1:0-3818 GCF_040639815.1 Streptomyces sp. NPDC023723 | reverse complement strand
AGGCGGCAGCCGAGGGCGGGTTCCAGGCGGCGGGCGGCCGATTCGCTGTACTTGGCGCCGCCCACCAGCACCAGCTCCAGACTCGACAGGTCGTGGCCGCCGTGCGCCGCGGCCTCCGTCCACACCAGGGCCAGCGGCGGCACCAGGCCCGTCATGGTGACCCGCTCGGACTCGATCAGCCCGAACGCGGTGGCCGGACCGGGGTTCTGGCACAGCACGGCGGTGCCGCCCGCGTACAGCACGCCGAGCCAGCCCGGTGAGCTCATCGGGAAGTTGTGCGCGGCGGGCAGCGCGACCAGGAACCGGGTGTCGCCGTCCACCCCGCAGATCTCGTTGGAGCCGCGCACCGAGTACAGGTAGTCGTCGTGGGTGCGCGGGATCAGCTTGGGCACACCGGTCGTGCCGCCGGAGAGCTGGAGGAACGCCAGCTCGTGCGGCTCGGGCCCGTCGAACGGCCCGGACGGCTCGCACGGCACCTCGGCCAGCGGGGTGTGCTCGCCCGGGTCGCCGACCACGAACACGTGCTTCAGGCCGGCCGTGCGCTCGCGGACCAGACCGGCGAGTGACCGGTGGTCGAACCCGTCGTGCCGGTCCGGCACGACGTACGCGACCGCCTCGGTGAAGGCGCAGAAGTAGCCGATCTCCGTCTCGCGGTGCGCGGGCAGCGCGTACACCGGCAGCGCGCCGATCCGGAACAGCGCGAAGACCACCTCGAAGAACTCGCCCACGTTGGGCAGTTGCACGACGACCCGGTCGCCGCGTCCGATCCCGCGCGCCAGGAATCCGGCGGCCAGCCGGTCGGCCCGCTGGTCCAGCTCCCGGTAGGTCCAGGTACGGCGCTCGGGGGCCGGGTCGATCAGGGCGATCCGGTCGGGGTGGGCGGCGGCGCGCTCGCGGAGCACGGAGCCGAGGGTCTCGCCGCGCCAGTGGCCGGCCGCGCGGTAGCGCTCGGCGAACTCGGCGGGCCAGGTGGGGGAGTCCACACCGGGAGTGAGGGTCACAGGAAAGCTCCAACAGCGTGCGGGAACGTACGGAACGTGGCGGCTCGGTACTCCGGCCCGGTGGAACGCCGGTTCAACTTAGGCGAGCCTCACCATAGCTTTCCGTCCCGGGCCGGTCCACGGGGCGTCGTGCGGCTGTTGGCGGAGCGTTCGATATCCGGTACCCGGCGCGCAAGCCTGTCGTTCTCGAACCCTCGGTAGCGTGCGCCCGTTCGAACAAGATTGAACAAGAGCGAGCGCAAGAGCGAGCACGGGAGCGACCCCAATGGCCAGACCCACCGACGCGCACACCCCCGGCTGCGCGTGCCCCGTCACCGCGGACCCCGACGGCGACGGCGTCGCCGCGTCGAGCCGCCGCACCTTCCTCCAGCGGGCGACCGCGCTCGGCGCGGGCGCGGCCGTGCTGCCGGCGGCGGCCGCGGCACCCGTGTACGCGGACGACGACCCCTACGCCCGGACCACGACCGCCCGCGAGCCGCGCGGCACCTGGCGCCCTGACCCGGACGACCCCCGGTTCACCGTCGTGGTGATGCCCGACACCCAGTACATGTTCGACCAGGACCGCATCCACCCGGCCCCGGTGGCGGCGTCCTTCCGCTGGGTCCTGGACCCGCGGGGCCGCGCGGGCGGCAACGACGAGAACATCGTCTTCCTGGCCCACCTGGGCGACGTGACCAACAACGGCCTCGCCGAGGAGTACGCCGCCGCCACCGAGGTGTTCGACCTGCTGGACCGGGCGGGCGCCTCCTACGGCGTGCTGGCCGGCAACCACGACGTCGGCGACGACGACCAGCGCGGCGACACCCCGTACCTGGACACCTTCAGCGTCGCCCGGGCGAAGCAGCGGCCCAGTCACCACGCCTCCAGCCCCGACGGCTACAACACCGCGCACATCTTCCGGGCCGGCGGCCGCGAGTGGCTGCTGCTGGCCCTGGACTGGCGGCTCTCGGAGTCCGGCTTCGCCTGGGCCAACGCTGTCATCGCGGACAACCCGACGCTGCCGGTGATCGTCACCACCCACGAGATCGTCGGCTCCTACGACGACGGCACGGCCGGCCTGTCCGAGTACGGGCAGCAGCTGTGGGACGGGCTCATCAAGGGCAACGACCAGATCTTCCTCACCCTCAACGGGCACTACTGGCCGCCCGGCAGCACCGTCCTGAAGAACGACGCCGGGCACGACGTGTACCTGCACATCACCAACTACCAGGACCGGTACTACGGCGGCGCCGGCATGATCCGCTCGTACCGCTTCGACCTGGACCGGGGCCGGATCGACGTGGCCACCTTCTCCCCGTGGATCCGCGAACTGGCGGCCGCCGAGGAGCTGAACGCGCTGGCCGCGCAGGAGCTGGAGCTGACCTCCGCCGTCGACCGCTTCTCGATGGAGATCGACTTCGACGCGCGGTTCGCCGGCTTCGCGCCGGTGCCGGCCCGGGGAGCCCGCCCGGCCCGCCGGATGCTGCTGCCCGGCACGCTCGCCTACTGGCGGTTCGACGAGGGCCGGGCCGGCACCGACGTCACCGCCGGCACGGTGGTCAAGGACCAGACCGGCAACGGCAACGACCTCGAACTGCGCACCGTCCCCGGCACCCCGGCCCACGCCCTGGTCCGCACCGACGACCACCACCCCGACCAGCCGGGCCACGCGAGCCTGGTCTTCGCCGGGCAGGGCAACCCGGTCAGCGGCAGCTACCTGCGCACGGTCGACAAGGCCCCGGTCAACCGCGAGACGTTCGCGCACGGCTACACCTTCGAGGTCTTCTTCAAGGTGCCCGCCGACTGGGACGGCGGTCGCAACGGCTGGTCGGCGATGCTCAGCCGGGCCGGCACGGCCGCCGCCGCCGGCAAGAACGGACCCACCGCCACCGCGGAGGAGCCCGTCCTCAACCTCGGTCTGTCCAGCTCCATCGAACTCCAGTGGAACGCCTACCCGCTCAACCAGGACGGCGCCACCACCGCCTGGAGCCACCTGCTCCAGAAGGAACAGTGGTGGCACGTCGCCGTCGTCAACGACGGCCGGACCAGCAAGCTCTACGTCGACGGTTGCGAGGAGGGCCGCAACCCCACCAGCAGGGCCGTCGGCCTGACCGCCCTCGGCCTGCCGTTCCTGCTGGGCGGCTACCAGTGGGCCGACGCGGTCAGCCAGGTGTTCCACGGCACCATCGGCGACGTACGGATCAGCGGCCGGGCGCTGACGCCGGACCAGTTCATGAACGCCTAGGGGGCTTCCGCGCGGGCCGGCGTCCATGGGCGGGCGGGAGCAGGAGAGGCGCGGGTCGACGGGGGTGGCGGACCGTCAGACGTCCGCCGACTTCCGCAGCGCCTGCCAGGTCCGCGGCCCGACCACTCCGTCCGGGTTCAGTCCCGCGCCCTTCTGGAAGGCGACCACCGCACCGTGGGTGAGCGGCCCGAAGTCGCCGTCCACCGCGCCGACCTCGGTGATGCCGTGCAGATGCCGCAGCAGACACTGGAGCTCCCGCACCTGGCTGCCGCCGTCGCCCCGCTGGACGGTGAAGTCCCAGGTGCCGCTCCAGCCCGCGGTGTAGCCGCGGCCGTGCGTCTCGTCCTCGTAGACGCCGGGTTTCTCGCAGGTGGGCGGGGCCGCCGACACCGGGCCGCCCGGGTCCCGCAGGGTGTACGCCATGGTCGCCGCCGTGCCCAGCAGGGCCGCCGCCGACACCGCCACCAGGGCCGGCCGCCCCCCCCCCCCGGGCCCCCCCCGCCGCACCCCGGCCGACGGAGCGGCGCCCCCCCCCCCCACCCCCAGCCGCCACAGCGCCACCGTGGCGGCCCCTAAGGCGCGGGTGGGGGCGC
>NZ_JBFAAP010000115.1:2614-3954 GCF_040639815.1 Streptomyces sp. NPDC023723 | reverse complement strand
AACACAGTGGACGCGAGCAACTGAGGACAAGCCCTCGGCCTATTAGTACCAGTCAACTCCACACCTTACGGTGCTTCCATATCTGGCCTATCAACCCAGTCGTCTACTGGGAGCCTTAACCCCTCAAGGGGGTGGGAGTCCTCATCTCGAAGCAGGCTTCCCGCTTAGATGCTTTCAGCGGTTATCCCTCCCGAACGTAGCCAACCAGCCATGCCCTTGGCAGAACAACTGGCACACCAGAGGTTCGTCCGTCCCGGTCCTCTCGTACTAGGGACAGCCCTTCTCAAGACTCCTACGCGCACAGCGGATAGGGACCGAACTGTCTCACGACGTTCTAAACCCAGCTCGCGTACCGCTTTAATGGGCGAACAGCCCAACCCTTGGGACCGACTCCAGCCCCAGGATGCGACGAGCCGACATCGAGGTGCCAAACCATCCCGTCGATATGGACTCTTGGGGAAGATCAGCCTGTTATCCCCGGGGTACCTTTTATCCGTTGAGCGACGGCGCTTCCACAAGCCACCGCCGGATCACTAGTCCCGACTTTCGTCCCTGCTCGACCCGTCGGTCTCACAGTCAAGCTCCCTTGTGCACTTACACTCAACACCTGATTACCAACCAGGCTGAGGGAACCTTTGGGCGCCTCCGTTACTCTTTAGGAGGCAACCGCCCCAGTTAAACTACCCATCAGACACTGTCCCTGATCCGGATCACGGACCCAGGTTAGACATCCAGCACGACCAGACTGGTATTTCAACGACGACTCCCCCTGAACTGGCGTCCAGAGTTCACAGTCTCCCAGCTATCCTACACAAGCCGAACCGAACACCAATATCAAACTGTAGTAAAGGTCCCGGGGTCTTTCCGTCCTGCTGCGCGAAACGAGCATCTTTACTCGTAGTGCAATTTCACCGGGCCTATGGTTGAGACAGTCGAGAAGTCGTTACGCCATTCGTGCAGGTCGGAACTTACCCGACAAGGAATTTCGCTACCTTAGGATGGTTATAGTTACCACCGCCGTTTACTGGCGCTTAAGTTCTCAGCTTCGCCACACCGAAATGTGACTAACCGGTCCCCTTAACGTTCCAGCACCGGGCAGGCGTCAGTCCGTATACATCGCCTTACGGCTTCGCACGGACCTGTGTTTTTAGTAAACAGTCGCTTCTCGCTGGTCTCTGCGGCCACCCCCAGCTCAGGAAGCAAGTTCCCTCACCGGATGTGGCCCCCCTTCTCCCGAAGTTACGGGGGCATTTTGCCGAGTTCCTTAACCATAGTTCACCCGAACGCCTCGGTATTCTCTACCTGACCACCTGAGTCGGTTTAGGGTACGGGCCGCCATA
>NZ_JBFAAP010000115.1:1358-2519 GCF_040639815.1 Streptomyces sp. NPDC023723 | reverse complement strand
CATAAAACTCGCTAGAGGCTTTTCTCGACAGCATAGGATCATCCACTTCACCACAATCGGCTCGGCATCAGGTCTCAGCCTAATGTGCGACGGATTTACCTACCGCACGGCCTACACCCTTACCCCGGGACAACCACCGCCCGGGATGGACTACCTTCCTGCGTCACCCCATCACTCACCTACTAACCGCTTGGGCCGGCGGCTCCACCACTTTCCATTCCCCGAAGGGTCCGGAACGGCTTCACGGCCTTAGCATCACGATGCTCGATGTTTGACGCTTCACAGCGGGTACCGGAATATCAACCGGTTATCCATCGACTACGCCTGTCGGCCTCGCCTTAGGTCCCGACTTACCCTGGGCAGATCAGCTTGACCCAGGAACCCTTAGTCAATCGGCGCACACGTTTCCCACGTGTGTATCGCTACTCATGCCTGCATTCTCACTCGTCAACCGTCCACAACTCGCTTACGCGGCTGCTTCACCCGGCAGACGACGCTCCCCTACCCATCACAGCAGGCGTTGGCCCTATAGCTGCAATGACACGACTTCGGCGGTACGCTTGAGCCCCGCTACATTGTCGGCGCGGAATCACTAGACCAGTGAGCTATTACGCACTCTTTCAAGGGTGGCTGCTTCTAAGCCAACCTCCTGGTTGTCTCTGCGACTCCACATCCTTTCCCACTTAGCGTACGCTTAGGGGCCTTAGTCGATGCTCTGGGCTGTTTCCCTCTCGACCATGGAGCTTATCCCCCACAGTCTCACTGCCGCGCTCTCACTTACCGGCATTCGGAGTTTGGCTAAGGTCAGTAACCCGGTAGGGCCCATCGCCTATCCAGTGCTCTACCTCCGGCAAGAAACACACGACGCTGCACCTAAATGCATTTCGGGGAGAACCAGCTATCACGGAGTTTGATTGGCCTTTCACCCCTAACCACAGGTCATCCCCCAGGTTTTCAACCCTGGTGGGTTCGGTCCTCCACGAAGTCTTACCTCCGCTTCAACCTGCCCATGGCTAGATCACTCCGCTTCGGGTCTTGAGCGTGCTACTAAAACGCCCTGTTCGGACTCGCTTTCGCTACGGCTACCCCACCCGGGTTAACCTCGCAACACACCGCAAACTCGCAGGCTCATTCTTCAAAAGGCACGCAGTCACGACGTAC
>NZ_JBFAAP010000114.1:0-4124 GCF_040639815.1 Streptomyces sp. NPDC023723 | reverse complement strand
CGCGGCTCGCGGCTCGCGGCTCGCGGCTCGCGGCTCGCGGCTCGCGGCTCGCGGCTCGCGGCTCGCGGCTCGCGGCTCGCGGCTCGCGGGCAAGGGTGCGCATATCGCATTTCAAGCCGGTCGGCAATCTTTCGGTGACGGACGCGGATGGGTGAGTGGAGATGTGCGAGTGGAGATGTGCGAGTGGAGATGTGTGTGCTTGGACGGGCGAGTGCGTACACGGTAACCAATGGCTCCGGTCACGGCTGCGGCTCACTTCGCGTCCGCATAGCACTCCACCACCGCCGCGGTGAACGGAAACCGCACCGGCGTCCGGCCGAACGTCAGCCGCCCGGCCAGGTCGGCCGACTCCCGCATCGCCGCGACGACCGTGTCGGTCTCGTCCGCGGGGCAGTGCACGATCACCTCGTCGTGCTGGAAGAAGACCAGCTCGGCGGAGATCTCCGCGCAGGTCTGCCGCAGGGCGGCCAGCATCAGCAGGGCCCAGTCGGCGGCACTGCCCTGGACCACGAAGTTGCGGGCGAAGCGGCCCCGGGCGCGGGCGCCGGACGTCTCGCCGGGCCGGCTCCCCGGCGGCTCGTCCTGAGGGAGACCCGCTTCCCCGGTGTCGGCCTCGCCCGGCCCGGCCGCCGGTGGGCAGGTGCGGCCCAGCCAGGTGCGGACCAGGCGGCCCTCCTCGCCCGCGCGGGCGGCGTCGTCGACGTAGGCCACCGCCCGGGGAAAGCGGCGTCTGAGCGCGGCCAGGTTCTTCAGGCCGTCGCCGGAGGTCTGGCCGTAGACCGCGCCGAGCACCGCCAGTTTGGCCTGGGCGCGGTCGCCGGAGAAGGCGCGGTCGGAGACCGACTGGTAGAGGTCGCTGTCGCGGGCGGCGACCTCCATCAGGCCCGGGTCGCGGGAGATCGCGGCCAGCACGCGCGGTTCCATCTGGTCGGCGTCGGCCACCACCAGCCGCCAGCCCGGGTCGGCGACCACGGCCCGCCGGATGACCTTCGGGATCTGCAGCCCGCCCCCGCCGTTGGTCACCCAGCGGCCGGTGACCGTGCCGCCGGCCAGGAACTCGGGGCGGAAACGGCCGTCGCGGACCCAGTCCTGGAGCCAGGACCAGCCGTGCGCGACCCAGATCCGGTACAGCTTCTTGTACTCCAGCAGGGGTTTCACCGCCGGGTGGTCGAGGGACTCCAGCTCCCAGCGGCGGGTGGAGCGGACCTTGATGCCGGCCCCCGCGAACGCCTTGACGACGTCCGCGGGCAGGTCGGGGCGGACCCGGCGGCCGAAGGCGGCGGAGACCTCGTCGGCCAGCTCGGCCAGGCGGCGGGGCTCGCCGCCGCCCGCGTACCGCTCGCCCAGCAGGTCGTGCAGCAGCTCGCGGTGCACGTCGGCGCGCCAGGGCAGCCCGGTGTGGTTCATCTCGGCGGCCACCAGCATGCCCGCCGACTCGCTCGCCGTCAGCAGCCGCATCCGGTCCGGGTGCTCGGCCAGGTCGTGCCGCCGCTGCTGGTCGGCGTAGACGGCGACCAGGTCGGCGAGGGGGAGGTGGACGCCCCGGGGTTCGAAGAGCGGGGACTGGGCGCCCGGTTCGGCGGCGCGCTGGGGCGGGTCGGGCGGTACCGGGCCGCCGCGCAGTCTGGCCAGCGCGGCGGCGGCCGAGCGGGGTTCGCCGAAGCGGCCCTCGTGGCCCAGCAGCAGGGTCTCGGCGTCCTCGACGTCGTAGCACCGCTGCACCCGGACCCCGGCGGCGAGCAGGCGCGGATACAGCTCGGCGGTGGAACGCCACACCCAGCGGGTGACGTCCGGCCGGGTCCGTACGGCCTCGGCGGCGTCCGCCTCCCGCCGCACCGGCCCCGCGGGCAGCCCGTCGGGGCCGAGGGGGGCGACCTCCACGCCACCGTCCTCGGCCACCGCGAGCACCCACCGGTCGGCCACGGGACGAGTCTCGCAGCAGGGTCTGACAACGGCGCCCGCGCCGGACCGGACGACGGAGTTCTGCACCCTGCTGGGGTGTCACGGCTGCTCCGGTGACGTCACCGCCAGACGGACGGCCAGTCCCGTGAACACCGTTCCGGAGACGAGGTTCAGCCACCGGTTCACCCGGGAGCTGCGCCGCAGCAGGTGCGCCAGCCGCCCGGAGAGCAGCCCGACGCAGCCGTCGCAGACCAGTCCCATCGCGGTCAGCGTGCCGCCGAGCAGCAGGAGCTGGCCCGGCAGATGGCCGAGCGACGGGTCGGCGAACTGGGGCAGGAAGGCCGCGTTGAAGAGGATCACCTTGGGGTTGAGGAGGTTGGTGACGGCGCCCTGCCAGAAGGCGCGCCGCAGCCCCACGCCCCCGGGCGCCGTCCGCTCCCCGCCCGGCGCCGAGCGGTCCCGGAACGCCTTCACCGCCAGGTACAGCAGATAGCCGGCGCCCACCCAGCGCAGTACGTGGTAGAGCACGGGCAGATGCGTGAAGAGGGCCGACAGGCCGAGCGCCGCGGCGATCGTGTGCACCAGCATCGCGCCGGACACCCCGAGGGCGGCCATCATCCCGGCGGCCGGTCCGCCCCGTCCGCCCATCGCCACGATGAACATCATGTCGGGGCCGGGGGAGACGCACAGGGCGAACGCGGTGACGAGGAACGCCGTGTAGAGAGACATGTCCATCATGCGCGTCATGGTCCGGGCGGCCGGGTTCGGCGACGACCGGTTTTCGCGGGGTGAGACGGGACGGCGAGCGTGGCACCGGCGCCGGGCGGGACGGGAGCGCGGCCGTGGCACCGTCGCCGGACGAGACGGTGACGGCGGCCGTGGCACCATCGCCGGGTGAGCAACGCCGGCCCTCCCCGCACCCCCGATGACCTCGGCACCGTCGACCGCGCCTTCCGGACCGCGCTGTACGACAGTGCCGACACCGCCCTCGACACGGCGGCCTCCCTGCTCGCGGCCGACCCGGCGGCCGACGCCGAGGTGCGGCGGCGCGGGGCGGAGTTCGTCGCCGGTGCCTGGCGCCGTGGCTGGCAGCCCGCCGACCTGGTACGCGTCGTACGGCGGGAACTCGGCGACCCGCACCTGCGGCTGGCCGCCGAACTGATCCGGGTACAGGCGGCTTACGACCGTCCGCGCGGCCCGCGCTGGACCGCGCAGCTCGACGGCCTTCCCGCCGGGCCGGCCGCGGGCGACCGTTTCTCACGCGCCACCACCGTCCTGGAGCTGTACCGCCTGCTGCTGCGCCTGCCCGACCTGGAGCCGCTGGACGAACCCGGTGGGTCTGGTGGGTCCCGTGGGTCCGATGGGTCCGATGGGTCCGGCGCGTCCGGCGGGGCGCGGTCCGAGTCGCGCGCCCTCGCCCGCATCCGCGCGCTGCTGGCCAAGGCGGAGGCGACCGGGTATCCGGAGGAGGCGGAGGCGCTGAGCGCCAAGGCGCAGGAACTGATGGCCCGGCACAGCATCGACGAGGCGCTGCTGGCGTCCCGCGCGCCCGCGCCCGACGCCCCCGGGGCCTGCCGGATCGGCGTGGAGGCGCCGTACGAGCAGGCCAAGGCGGTACTGCTGGACGCGGTGGCCGCCGCCAACCACTGCCGCGCGGTGTGGAACGAGGCCCTCGGCTTCTCCACCGTGGTCGGCTTCGAGACCGATCTGACGGCGGTCGAGCTGCTGTACACCTCGCTGCTCGTGCAGGCCGAGACGGCGATGACCAGGGCGGAGGCCGCGCAGCGCAAGGGCGGCCGGAAGCGGACCAAGACGTTCCGTCAGTCGTTCCTGGCGGCTTACGCGCACCGCGCGGGCACTCGGCTGCGGGCCGCCGCCGAGGCGCCGGTGGGCGAGGACCGGGAACTCCTGCCGGTGCTCGCCTCCCGCGAGGTCGCGGTGACCGGCCGCCTGGAGCGGATGTTCCCGGAGACGACGACCACCCGGCTGCGGGGCGTCTCGGACGAGGCGGGCTGGACCGAGGGAGTCCGGGCGGCCGACCGGGCCCGGGTCGGGCGCCGGCGCCCGCTGCCGTGACGTGACTGTTCCCGGTGGGGCGCGCTCTTCAGGGGCCTTGTCGCGGACGCCCGGCCTCTTAGACGTCATTTCATTTGGTGAGTCTGCGGTGGCATATGAGGGTCGCGGCGATGGCGGTGAAGGCGAGGAAGTGTTCGGGCTTGCGT
>NZ_JBFAAP010000113.1:0-4989 GCF_040639815.1 Streptomyces sp. NPDC023723 | reverse complement strand
ACCAGCCATCGCCCCGACAAAAACCCCCGTATCACTCCCCCGCAACAAACCCGGCTCAATCCCCGCATCCTCCAACGACTCCCACACCGTCTCCAACAACAACCGCTGCTGCGGATCCATCGCCAACGCCTCCCGCGGCGAAATCCCAAAAAACCCCGCATCAAAACCCGCCACATCATCAAGGAAATAGCCCTTGTTGACGTAGCTCTTGCCGGTGCGCCTCGGGTCGGCGTCGAACAGGTTGCCCAAGTCCCAGCCCCGGTCCCGTGGCAGCCCACCTATGACGTCCCGGCCGGACAGCGTCAGGTCCCACAGGTCACCCGGTGACCGGACACCGCCGGGATACCGGCAGCCCATGCCGACAATGGCGACCAGGTCGTCGTCCCCCGCCGAGACGGGTGCCGCCGGAGTGACGACGTGGACGGTCTCGCCCAGCAGTTCCTCGCGCAACAGGGTGACCAGGGCGGACGGGGTCGGGTGGTCGAACACCACGGTGGACGGCAAGCGCAGTCCGGTGACGTCGTTCAGCCGGTTGCGGAGTTCCATCCCGGACAGCGAGTCGACGCCGAGTTCCCGGAAGGCGACGTCCGGTTGCACGGATCCGGCGCCGGCATGGCCGAGTACGGTGGCGGTGTGCGAGCGCACCAGCTCGAGCAGTTCGCGGTCGACGTCGTCGGCCGGGCGGCCGGCCAGCCGGCCGGCGAACGTCGAGCCGACCGCCGTGGCCGGGCCGGCCGCGCGGCGCGCCCGGACCAGCCCGCGGAACACCTCGGGCAGTCCCGTCTCCTTCGCCCGCAGCCGCAGCCGGTCCAGGTCGAGCGCGGCCGGGATCGCGGTGACCTCACCGGCGGCGAACGCCGCGTCGAACAGCGCGACGCCTTCGTCCGACGGCAGCGGTTTCAGCCCGGTGCGTGCTATCCGGGCGATGTCCGCGTCGTCCAGGTCACCGGTCAGTTCACTGCGCTCGCCCCAGAAACCCCACGCGAGCGCGGTCGCCGGCAGTCCGGTGGCGCGGCGGTGCTGGGCGAGCGCGTCGAGGAAGGTGTTCGCGGCGGCGTAGTTTCCCTGGCCCGCGTTGCCGATCGTGCCCATGATCGAGGAGAACAGCACGAACGCGGAGAGCCCGAGGTCCCTGGTCAGTTCGTGCAGGTTCCACGCCGCGTCCAGCTTCGGCCGCAGTACCGCGTCGAGTTTTTCCGGCGTCATACCGGAGATCAGCCCGTCCGCCAGGATGCCTGCCGCGTGCACCACGCCGGTGAGTGGCCGGTCGGCCGGGATCCGTGCCAGCAACGCGGAGAGCGCGACCCGGTCGGCGGCGTCGCACGCGGCGACCGACACCTCGGCGCCCAGTCCGGACAGTTCGGCGACCAGGTTCGCGGCTCCCGGGCTGTCCGCCCCGTGCCGGGAGACCAGCACCAGGTTCCGCACCCCGTGCTTCGCGACCAGGTGGGTGGCGATCAGTCGGCCGAGTGTTCCGCTGCCGCCGGTGATCAGCACGGTGCCGTTGACGTCCCATGACGGCGGCATGGTCAGGACGTTCCGGCCGGTGCTCCCGCCTTGGCCGAGGAAACGGAACGCCTCGGGTGCCTCGCGGATGTCCCAGGCGCGGATCGGCGACGGGCGCGACGCGTCCGAGGCACACCGCGACGCCGCTTCGGCGATCATCGACCGGTATCGGTCCGGGTCCTCCAGTGCCCCGGCGGCTTCGGCGGTGCTTCCGAGGTCGAGGGGGATCGCGGCGGCCTGCTCGAACGTCAGGTTCGGCGGGATGCGGGTCACCCACCGGTGGTCGGCCGTCGCCGTGGACGCGAACGCGCCGGACAGCATGCCCAGTACCCGGTCGCCGGGTCGTACCCCGGTCACCTCGGAGCCGACTTCGAGGACCACACCGGCCCCCTCGCCCGAGTTCGCGTCGCGGAGTCCGGTCCGCCCAGCACGGAGGTCCAGCGCGCACGCGCGTACCGCGACCCGAATCCGTTCCGGCGGCAGTGGCACGCCGGCCTCTTCGTACGGCACCAGCGACAGCGACTCCGGCTCGGCCGGGTCCGCCGCGTCCAGCCGCCACGGCACACCTTCTGGTGCCCGCAGCCGGTTCCTGGAGCTGGAGCTCGCCTTGACCAGTCTCGGCACCAGGACATGCCCACCACGCAACGCGCATTGGTCGAGGTGACCGGCCCATACGGACGGCAGCGCGGCGAGTGAGCGAGCGTCGTCGTCGACATCGACCAGGACGAGCCGACCGGGGTTCTCGGTCTGCGCGGAGCGGAGCAGGCCCCAGACCGGTGCGGCCGTGAGGTCCGGGGCGGGCTCGCGGTCCCCGGTCAGCACCGCGTGCCGGGTCAGCACGACCAATCGCGCGTCCGCGAACCGGCTGTCGGACAGCCACCGCTGGACCAGATCGAGCGCGCCGTACAGCACTGTGCGGGCGGCTCCGGGAATGTCCCGGGCGTGGTCGCCCGCGATGCACGCGATCACGTCGTGCGCGTCGTCGGGCAGGTCGGACAGATCGGTGAACTCCTGCCGGTCAACGGTTCCGGTCGCCGAGCGCAAGCCGAACGGGTCCGGGCCGAGCAGCGAGATCCGGGCGGGTGGCGCCGTGGGACCCGACGGCGCGGGTACCCATTCCAGGCGGAGCAGGGAGTCGTGGTTCGCTGCCTGGGTGCCGAGGTCGGTGACCTCGGCGGGGAGCATGGCCAGGGACGTCACCTCGACGACCGGCAGGCCGGCCCCGTCCGCCGCGCGCAGCCGCAGCGCGTTGTTCCCCGTGGGGGTCACCGACACCCGCAGCGCGGACGCGCTGGACGCGTGCATCGTCACGCCTGTCCAGGTGTAGGGCAGCAGCGTCCTGCCGTCGTCGGGCAGGGTCTGATCCATCAGGGCGGCGTGGAGTGTGGCGTCGAGGAGTGCGGGGTGGAGGTTGTAGGTGTCGGGGTCGGTGGGGAGACTGACCTCGGCGTAGACATGGCCGTTGTGGTGCCACATCTTCCGCAGCCCCTGGAATGCCGGGCCGTAGTGGTATCCGTGGGCGGCGAGATCGTCGTAGGAGACTTCGAGGGGCTGCGCGCCGGCCGGCGGCCAGCTGCTCAGGTCCCAGTCGGCGGACGGTGCGCCGGAATCGAGGACGCCGGTGGCATGGCACGTCCAGGACCCGCCGGTCCCGGTGTCCGGACGGGCATCGACCCGGATCGGCCGCGCCCCCTCACCACCACCGTCACCGGCGGGCTCACCGACCTCCACCCGCAGCCGCAGCGCACCACGCTCCGGGAGCAGCAGCGGGGACGACACCGTCAGCTCACGGACACTCCCGCAGCCCACCTGATCCGCCGCGTGCAGCGCCAGCTCGACAAAGGCGGCACCAGGCAGCACGGTGGTGTCGGCCACCTTGTGATCGGCCAGCCAAGGATGCGTGTCCAGGGAGACCCGCCCGGTGAGGACCGTACTGCTCGCCCCCTCGACGACCGCACCGAGCAACGGATGATCAGCCGTCGTCAGCCCCGCCCCACCGACATCACTCCGTCCGGTGCCGGGCTTGAGCCAGTACCGCTCCCGCTGGAACGGATAACCGGGCAGCGTCACATGCTGACCACCATGCCCGTACGCCGGAACAGCACCGGCCGTGAACGCCTGCCCGGCCGCGAGCAGGAAGTCGGCCAGGCCACCGCCGTCCCGCCGCAACGTCCCGAAATTCCGGGCAGGACTGTCCGTGGCGTCGATGGTTTCCTGAATGCCGGTGACCAGAACGGGATGAGGGCTGCACTCGACGAACGTGTCATGGCCGTCCGCCAGCAGCAGCCGCGTGGTCGCCTCGAACTCGACCGGACTACGCAGATTACGAAACCAGTAACCGGCATCCAGTGCGGTGGTGTCGATCCGTTCCGCCGTCACGGTCGAGTAGAAGGGAATGTCACCGGACCGGGGACTGACCGACGACAGCACCTCCGCCAACTGCTCGCGGATCTGCTCGACATGCGCCGAATGCGAAGCGTAATCGACAGGGATCCGCCGGGTGCGGAAACCATCGGCCTCGAAAACGGTCTGCAACTCATCAAGAGCTTCAGCACCTCCGGAGACCACAGTGGCCCTGGGCCCGTTGATCGCGGCGACGGTTATTTCGCCGTGCCACTGGTTGAGGCGGGCCCGTACCTGGTCGGCGGGCAGCGCGACGGACACCATGCCGCCCTGTCCGGCCAGCGCGCGAATGGCCCGACTGCGCAATGTCACCACCCGGACGGCGTCCTCCAGCGACAACGCCCCCGCCACACACGCCGCCGCGATCTCCCCCTGCGAGTGCCCCACCACCGCCGCCGGACGCAGACCGTACGACTCCCACAACGCCGCCAACGACACCATCACCGCGAACAACGCCGGCTGCACCACATCCACCCGCGCCAGCAGACAAGCACCCTCATCCGTCAGCAGAACCTGCCGCAGATCCCACTCCACATGAACCGACATCGCACGAGCACACTCATCCAGACGATCCCGGAACACCCCAGCCGTCGCATACAAGTCGCGGGCCATCGCATCCCACTGCGACCCCTGCCCCGGAAACACCAGCACCGCCTTGCCGGCACCAGCAGTCCCGGTCACCACATCGTCCGAGGCCACACCCTCGGCAAGAGCAGCCAGCCCCGCACCCAACCGCTCACGACTGGCACCCACCACCACCGCACGGTGCTCGAACACCGTACGCGCCGCCAACGTCGCGGCCACATCCACCACCGGCACTTCGGAACCGGCAGCCGCCGCGATCCGCGCCGCATACGCCCGCAGCGCGGCCTCGGACCGCGCCGACAGTGCCCAGCCCACCGGACCGCCGTCCACGGAAGGCGACTGCGGCTCCGCGGCCGGTGGTGCCTGTTCCAGGATCACATGGGCGTTCGTGCCACTGATACCGAACGACGACACCCCCGCCCGACGCGGCCGCCCCGTCGAAGGCCACTCCCGCGCCTCGGTGAGCAACCGCACCCCACCACCACTCCAGTCCAC
>NZ_JBFAAP010000112.1:0-5788 GCF_040639815.1 Streptomyces sp. NPDC023723 | reverse complement strand
GCGCGGGCGGCCGCGGTACGCCCCGCGCACCGCGCCCGCCGCTCTACCGGCCGCGCAGCCCGTCGTAGTATGCCGTGCACTGCGCGTAGCTCGGCAGCAGGCCGGTCCGTTCCGCCTCGGCCAGCGTCGGGGCCGCGGCGTCCTTCTCGGACAGGACCGGGGTGATGCCCTCCGGCCAGGCGATGCCCAGCGCGGGGTCGAGCGGATGCACGCCGTGCTCCCGGCCGGGCGCGTACCCGGTCGAGCACAGGTACACCACCGTCGCGTCGTCGGTGAGCGCCATGAAGGCGTGCCCGAGCCCCTCGGCGAGGAACACCGCGTGCCGGGTGTCGTCGTCGAGCCGCACCGCCTCCCACTGCCCGAAGGTCGGGGAGCCGGTGCGGATGTCGACCACCACGTCCAGCACCGCGCCCCGTACACAGGTGACGTACTTCGCCTGCCCGGGCGGCACCTCGGAGAAGTGCACCCCGCGCAGCACGCCCCGGCGCGAGACCGAGCAGTTGGCCTGCGCCAGCGTCAGGTCGTACCCGGTGGCCGCGCGGAACTCCGCGCCCCGGTACCACTCGTGGAAGCTGCCCCGGTCGTCCGGGAACACCTTGGGCTCCAGCACCCAGGCGCCCGCCATGTCCAGTGCCCGCACGTTCAGTTCCTCACCTTCCGCAGGGCGGCCCCCAGCAGCCGCCGGGCCTTGCGCCACAGCCGCTCGCCGAGTCCGGGCCGCGGCGGCGGACCCACCCGTACCGCACCGCCCTCGACCCGCAGCGGCTGCGGCAGCGGGTGGAAGCGCGGCTCACCGGCCCCCGGGGTGAGGCAGACGGCGGCCTTCCAGGTGCCGCCCGCCAGCACGGCGGCCGGCAGTACGGCCGTCAGCCGCGACCGCGCCGGGTCCGGTGTCGGGGCCAGCGTGCCGGGCACGTCGACGGACCGGCCCGGCGTGGCGAACCGCACCAGTACCTCGCTCTCGCCCGGCACGTACAGCGGCAGTCCGGCGCCGAGCCGGTCGCCGGTCACCGACAGGTCCGCGCGCGGCACCCCGAGCCGGTTGGCGGAGGCGCCGAGGTCCAGGGAGAGATTGCGGTGCGGGTCGGTCCAGTACGGCAGTACGGCGCGCGCGGCGACGACCCCGGCGGGCGGCGCGAGCCGGCCCTGCGGTCCGGCGACCGGACCGAGCCGGCACTCCTTGGTCCAGCCGCCCAGCTTGACCCGGACCAGGGCGTCCCAGATCCCGGTGCCGGGCAGCGTGTCCGGGTCCACGTCGGCCGTCGCCCGCAGCGTCAGCCGGACCCGGCCGGCGTCCCCGGCGGGGACCGCCTCGCGGGTGATCCGCACCGGCTGGAAGTGCTGGGCGGCGCTGGACCGCTCACGCAGCAGCAGATCGGCGGTGGCCGCCCCGAACCGGACGGCGGTCTGCGCCGCCACCCACGCGACCGCCTCGGCGACGTCCTTCGGCGCCCCCTCCAGGGGCGTGTCCGAGGCGTCGGCGGGGAACGTCATCGGCTGCCCGGCACACGTGTACTCGGCCTGGAAACCGATCTCCAGTGTGCCGTCCCGCCAGGTCACCGCCTCGGGCGCGGAACTCAGCGCGACGGACGCCTCCCACTCGGCGAACGCCACCAGGTCGTCGAACCGGTCGGCGGCGGCCAGCGCGGCGACCACCTGCTGGGTCGGCTGGAGCCCGGCCGCGACACCGGGACCGAAGCGCTCGACGACGACCTTGTGGATCTCCGCGAACAGTTCCCGGCGGTAGTCCTCGGGCGCGGCCAGCAGCCGCTTGCCGCGCAGCCGCTCGACCATCTCGTTGCGCAGCCAGCGCCGGAACAGCCGGTCCCGCAGCGAGCCGGGGTCGGTGTACTTCTCGACGATGTCGAGGGCCTCGCGCAGGTTGCCGAAGTAGCCGGCGGGGTCGAAGCGCTGGAAACCGGCGTTCGCGGCGTCGTCCCGCTTGACGTGGTAGTAGCAGACGTAGTCGCTGAGCACGGAGACGTTCGCCGCGCGCAGGTACGCCTCCGTCACGAAGACATGGTCCTCGAGCCGCCGCCGGCCCTCCGGGAACCTCAGTCCGATCCGGTCCAGGAACTCCCGGCGCACCATCTTGTGCGGGGTGAGACTGTCGATCAGCGCCGAGTTGGCCAGGGTGGCCCGCGGATGGTTGCGGCGGAACAGCTCCACCGGCACCGGGCGGCCCTTGCCGGCCATCTTGCCGACCACCACGTCGGCCCCGTTGGCGACCCCGTAGTCGTACATCCGTTCCAGGGCCTCGTCGCCCAGGTAGTCGTCGTTGTCGACGAACATGACGTACTCGCCCCGGGCGGCGGCGATGCCCACGTTGCGGGGCTTGCCCGACCAGCCGGAGTTCTCCTGGTGGACGACGTGCATCCGGGGGTCCTCGGCGGCCAGCGCGTCGAGCCGGGCCGGGGTGGCGTCGGTGGAGCCGTCGTCGACGAAGATCACTTCGTACGCTTCCGGCGGCAGCGACTGCCGCTGCAACGAGGCGATGCAGTCCTCGATGTATGTCCCCGGGTTGTAGACGGGAACGATGACGCTGACCTTGACCGGCATCAGGCTGGGGCCCCCTGGGTCTCTTGCCGTATCTGTGCTGGTGTGGCGAAGGGTGGCCCGATGCTAACGCGGCCCGCTGTGTTCGCCACCTCCGGCCCGGCCCCGAGACCGTGTTGTGAGGTGACCCCGGCCGGGGTCAGCCGTGCGTCTTGTCCAGCAGGGCGAGGATCTCGGCCGTGCTGCCCCGCTCGCCGAGCCGCGGGAAGATCCGCTCCACGCTGTTGCGGTGCGCCTCCTCGTTCATGTCGCTCATCGCGTCGGTGGCCAGCGTGACGTGGTAGCCGTGCTCGTGCGCGGCGCGGGCGGTGGACTCCACGCCGATGCTGGTGGCGATGCCGGTCAGCACGATCTGGGTGACGCCCCGGCGGCGCAGCTGCACATCGAGGTCGGTGCCGTGGAAGGCGCCCCAGTTGTGCTTGGTGACGGTGATGTCGCCGGGGTGCCCGGCCAGTTCGGGGGCGATGACGTCCCAGCCCGCCGGCAGCGAGCGGCCGGCGCCGGCGGCCTCGGTACGGCCGGGCACGGCGTCCGCCCCGTCGGCCGCGAAGGAGACCCGGACCAGCGCCACGGGCAGCTTCCGGGCCCGGAAGGCGTCGGCCAGCTCCACGTTCCGGGCCAGGACGTCGGCGCCGGGGTACGGGACGACGGGGGCGCCGAGGATGCCGGCCTGGAGGTCGATGACGACGAGGGCGGTACGGGGGTCGAGGGTGGTGAGAGTCATGCGTGCGGGCCTTTCGATGGTGCGGTGGTGATGCGGTGGTGGTGCGGGTACCGGGTCAGGGGCGGGTGAGCCGCTCCAGCAGGGTGAGCGCGTCGAGCACGGTCCGCCGTTCCGCCTCGCTGCACCGGTCCTGGAAGGCGCGGGCCAGCCATTCGCCGCGGATCTCCCGGTCGCCGTCGACGCGGGCCCGGCCCGCGTCGGTGAGGGTGACCAGCTGCCGGCGGCCGTCGTCGGGGTCGGGGGCGCGGCGGATCAGCCCGTGCCGCTCCAGCGCGGCGAGCGTCGCCGCCATGGACTGCGGGCGGACCCCCTCGGCGGCGGCGAGTGCGCTGGCGGTGGCGGCGCCGTGCTTGCCGACCAGGGTGAGGGCCGACACCTGGGACGGGGTGAGGTCCTCGTCCTGGGCCACCTCCCGGATCCGGCGGCGCAGCCGGCTGAACACCACACGCAGGTCGTGTGCGGCACGGGCGGCGGAGTCGGAGACACCCTCGGCGGGCTCGGCGGCTTCCCTGTTCATGTCTCCGACTCTAAAATCGACAGGCCAGCCTGTCCAGTCGAGGCTGCGCAGTTTTACCTGTTCATGTCCGTGGGCCCCGGACCACCGCGGGGCACCTACGCTGGACCGGTGCGCCTGCTGATCATGTCCGACACCCATCTGCCGAAGCGCGCGCGGGAGCTGCCCGCCGCGCTGCTGGCCGAACTGCCGCGCGCCGACGTCGTGATCCACGCGGGGGACTGGGTCGACCCGGCCAGCCTCGACCTCCTTCAGGACCGCTCCCGCCGGCTGGTCGCGGTGTACGGCAACAACGACGGGCCCGAACTGCGCGCCCGGCTGCCGGAGGTGGCCCGTGCCGACCTCGGCGGCCTGCGCTTCGGGGTCGTCCACGAGACCGGTCCGGCGACCGGCCGGGAAGCCCGCTGCGCGGCCCGCTTCCCCGACCTGGACGTGCTGGTCTTCGGGCACAGCCACATCCCGTGGGACAGCACCGCGGACACCGGCCTGCGGCTGCTCAACCCCGGTTCCCCGACCGACCGCCGCCGCCAGCCGCACTGCACCTACCTGACGGCGACGGTCACCGACGGCCGGCTCGACGACGTCGAACTGCACCGGCTGCCGCCGCGCCCGGCGGCACGACGGGGCTGAGCCGCCGGGCGCCCCCGGTCAACGCCGCCGCCTCCGGATCCGGACCACCACCAGCGTCACGACCAGCACGGCGGCCAGGGCCGGGCCCGCGCGCCGGGCCAGCGGGACGCCGGCCGCCCGGACCAGGTCGAGCGCGTCGTCCCGGCCGGCCCGCTCCGCCACCGGCGCACCGGCGGCCGCCCCCTTGCCCTCCGCCATGTCCTCCGTCACGTCCTTCGCCAAGTCCTCCCCAATGTCTCCCTCCGGTGCGGCCAGCAGCTCGCTCAGGTTCGTGGCGAACCGGCCGATGATCCGGTCGCCCACCTCTGCGATCACCCCGCGCCCGAACTGCGCCGGGCGGCCGGTCACCGTCAGGTCGGTGCGCACCGAGACGGCGGTGCCGCCGTCGCGCTCGCTGAGCGTGCCGGTCACGGTGGCCCGCGCGGTGCCCTGGCCGCGGGCCTCCCGGCCGCCGGCGACGAGCACCATGCGGTGCGCCGCGTCGTCCTGCTCCTCGAAGACGGCGGTGCCCTTGTACGTCAGGGTCACCGGGCCCACCTTGACCTTCACCGAACCGGTCAGGGTCTTGCCGTCGAACTCGTCGACGGTCGCCCCCGGCATGCACGGGGCGACCCGTTCGATGTCCAGCAGCGCCCGCCAGGCGTCGTCGACCGGGACGGGCACGGTGAACTCGTGGTGCAGTTCCATGATGGCCTCCTAGTTCTCGTGACACGGGGTGCTACGGCCCTCGCGGCCCGCCCGGCCGGGCCGGCGCCCGGATCTCCCGCGCCAGCCGTTCCAGCGCGGCCAGGCTGTGACCGGGCACGAAGGCGTCCAGGTGCGGCAGGGCCGCCGCCATGCCGGCCGCCAGCGGGGCGTAACCGGGGCGGGCCTTGAGGGGGTTGGACCAGATCACCCGGTGGGCCAGCCGGCCCAGGCGGCGCAACTGGGCGGCGAGCAGCTCCGGGTCGCCGCGCTCCCAGCCGTCGGACAGCAGCACCACGACCGCGCCGCGCGCCACCCCCCGCTGTCCCCACCGGTCGAGGAACTCGCGCAGCAGCTCACCGAGCCGGGTGCCGCCGCGCCAGTCGGGCACCGCCGCCCAGGCGGCCGCGAGGGCCCGGTCGGGGTCGCGGTGGGTGAGTTCCCGGGTCACCCGGGTCAGCCGGGTGCCGACGGTGAACACCTCGGTGGGCGCGGACCGCGCGGCGGCGTGCGCGAACCGCAGCAGCACGTCCGCGTAGGGGGCCATCGACCCGCTGACGTCCACCAGCAGCACCAGCCGGCGCGGTCGCTCGGTCCGCGCCCGGTACCGGGGGCGAACGGGCTCCCCGCCGTGCCGCAGCAGCTCCCGCACCGTCCGCCGCGGGTCCACCGCGCCGCGC
>NZ_JBFAAP010000111.1:0-5902 GCF_040639815.1 Streptomyces sp. NPDC023723 | reverse complement strand
GGGGCGGGGGTGAAGGCTTTCAGCGCCAGGTGGAGCATGACGATGGAGTCCTTGCCGCCGGAGAAGAGGATCACCGGCCGTTCGAACTCGCCCGCCACCTCGCGGAAGATGTGCACCGCCTCGGACTCCAGCGCGTCCAGGTGCGAGAGGGCGTACGGGCTGTCCGTGCCCTCCTCGGCGGTCGCCACGGTCGTCGTCATGCCAGTCCCCTTTCGCTGAGCAGGGCGTGCACCGCCGCGGCGGACTCCTGGACGGTCTGGTCCTGCGACTCGATGCGCAGATCGGGAGCGACGGGCTCCTCGTACGGGTCGTCGACCCCGGTGAGCCCGGTCAGCTCACCGGCGGCCTGCTTGGCGTACAGCCCCTTCACGTCCCGCTCGCTGCACACCTCGACCGGGGTCGCGACATGCACCTCCAGATACGGGGTGCCGTTCTCCTGGTGGCGCTTGCGGACCGCGTCGCGGCTGTCCGAGTACGGGGCGATGACCGGGACGAGGGCGAGCACGCCGTTGCGGGCGAGCAGTTCGGCGACGAAGCCGATGCGCTGGACGTTGGTGTGCCGGTCCGCGCGGCTGAAGCCGAGGCCCGCCGAGATGAACTCGCGGATCTCGTCGCCGTCGAGCACCTCGACGGCCCGGCCCGCTTCCCGCAGCCGGCCGGCCAGCTCGTGGGCGATGGTCGTCTTGCCGGCGCTCGGCAGGCCCGTGAGCCAGACGGTGGCTCCGCTCGTCACGTCGTTCTCCTGAATCTGGGGGGTCTGAATCCGGGGGATCTGGATCCGAGGGGTCTGAGTCTGCGGGGTGGGGGTCATCAGTGCAGCCCGCACTCGGTCTTCGCCCGGCCCGCCCAGCGGCCGGCCCGGGCGTCCTCGCCCTCCAGCACCCGGCGGGTGCAGGGGGCGCAGCCGACGGACGGGTAGCCGTCCATCAGCAGGGGGTTGGTGAGGACGCCGTGCTCGGTGACGTAGGCGTCCACGTCGTCCTGGGTCCAGCGGGCGATGGGGGAGACCTTGACCTTCTGCCGCTTCTCGTCCCAGCCGACCACCGGGGTGTTCGCCCGGGTCGGGGACTCGTCGCGGCGCAGCCCGGTCGCCCAGGCCAGGTAGTTGGCCAGGCCCCGCTCCAGCGGCTTGACCTTGCGCAGCGCGCAGCACAGGTCGGGGTCGCGGTCGTGCAGCTTCGGCCCGTACTCGGCGTCCTGCTCGGCGACGGTCTGCTTCGGGGTGAGGGTGATGACGTTGACGTCCATCACCGCCTCCACCGCGTCCCGGGTGCCGATCGTCTCGGGGAAGTGGTAGCCGGTGTCGAGGAACACCACGTCGACGCCGGGCATCGCGCGGGCGGCGAGGTGGGCCACCACCGCGTCCTCCATGGAGGAGGTCACACAGAACCGGTTGCCGAAGGTGTCCGCGGCCCACTGGAGGATCTCCAGCGCGGAGGCGTCCTCCAGGTCGCGGCCCGCCCGCTCGGCGAGTGCCTTGAGATCCTCGGTCGTACGCTCTTCCTGTATCGCCGTCATATCGGTTCCCCTCCCGAGGGGTTGGGCTGAAGGCCCCGGGCCAGCAGCCCGAGGAACTTCAACTGGAATGCGCGGTTGCACGCCGCGCATTCCCAGGCGCCGTGGCCCTGCTCATGGGGACGCAGGTCCTCGTCGCCGCAATAGGGGCAGTAGAACGGGGCGGCGCGCTCGCTCACTTCAGGGCCTCCTCGGAGGCTCGCGCCGCCCAGGTGGCGAACCGCTCGCCGTCCTCGCGTTCGGCCTGGTAGCGCTTGAGGACCCGCTCGATGTAGTCGGGCAGCTCGTCCGAGGTGACCTTCAGACCGCGCACCTTGCGGCCGAAGCCGGGCTCCAGGCCGAGCGCGCCGCCCAGGTGCACCTGGTAGCCCTCGACCTGCCGGCCCTCGGCGTTGACGACGAGCTGGCCCTTGAGACCGATGTCCGCCACCTGGATACGGGCGCAGGCGTTGGGACAGCCGTTGAGGTTGATGGTGAGCGGCTCGTCGAACTCCGGCAGCCGGCGCTCCAGTTCGTCGATGAGCTGGGAGCCGCGCGCCTTGGTCTCGACGATGGCCAGCTTGCAGAACTCGATGCCGGTGCAGGCCATCGTGCCGCGCCGGAAGGTGGACGGCCTCGCGGTGAGGTCCAGCGCCTCCAGCGACTCGACCAGCGAGTCGACCCGGCCCTCCTCGACGTCGAGGACGATCATCTTCTGCTCGACGGTGGTCCGCACCCGGCCCGAGCCGTGCGCCTCCGCCAGGTCGGCGATCTTGGTCAGGGTGGTGCCATCGACCCGGCCGACGCGCGGCGCGAAGCCGACGTAGTAGCGGCCGTCCCGCTGCCGGTGCACGCCGATGTGGTCGCGCCAGCGGGCCACCGGCTCGTCCGGCGCGGGGCCGTCGGTGAGCTTGCGCTTGAGGTACTCGTCCTCCAGCACCTGCCGGAACTTCTCCGGACCCCAGTCGGCGACCAGGAACTTCAGCCGGGCGCGGGTGCGCAGCCGCCGGTAGCCGTAGTCGCGGAAGATCGAGATGACGCCCTCGTAGACGTCGGGCACGTCCTCGATCGGCACCCAGGTGTTCAGCCGCACGCCCAGCTTGGGGTTGGTGGACAGCCCGCCGCCGACCCACAGGTCGAAGCCCGGCCCGTGCTCGGGGTGGCGGACGCCGACGAACGCGACGTCGTTGATCTCGTGCACCACGTCCAGGACCGGCGACCCGGAGATCGCGGTCTTGAATTTGCGCGGCAGGTTCGAGTACGCCGGGTTGCCCAGCACCCGGCGCTTGATCTCCTCCAGGGCCGGCGTGCCGTCGATGATCTCGTCCTCGGCGATGCCCGCGACCGGCGAGCCGATCATCACGCGGGGCGTGTCGCCGCACGCGGTGACGGTGGACAGGCCGACGGCCTCCAGACGCTCCCAGATGGCCGGCACGTCCTCGATCCGGATCCAGTGGTACTGGACGTTCTGCCGGTCGGTGATGTCGGCGGTGCCCCGGGCGAACTCCTGCGAGATCTCGCCGATCACCCGCAGCTGCCGGGTGGTGAGCGCCCCGCCGTCGATGCGGACCCGGAGCATGAAGTACTCGTCGTCCAGCTCCTCCGGCTCCAGCACGGCCGTCTTGCCGCCGTCGATACCGGGGCGGCGCTGGGTGTACAGGCCCCACCAGCGCATCCGGCCGCGCAGGTCGTTGGGGTCGATCGAGTCGAAGCCCCGCTTGGAGTAGATCGTCTCAATGCGTGTCCGCACGTTGAGACCGTCGTCGTCCTTCTTGAACTGTTCGTTGCCGTTGAGCGGGGTGAAGTGACCCACGGCCCACTGACCCTCGCCGCGGTGACGGCTCACCTTGCGGCGGGGAGTCGTGGCGGCAGGCTCGGGCGGGGTGGCGGCCATCGTGGACACGTCCTTCAAGACAGGCGAAATTGGGCTCTGACCTGCGCGGGCGGGCGCATGGGCATACGGGCGCGACGTCGCGCGAGAGTTCAGGCGAAGGGGAGAGACCGGTGCTGCTGGGGAACTCTCAGCGCGCCGGACAAATGGCGCTGGACATGCGGCCGAGGTCGACGTGCCGCCGACTCACCAAGGCAATTCCAGTTCCAGACATGACGGAAGCGTGGCACGGCGATCTGGACACAGTCCAGCTTAATCCGGAATGTGGACACCATTGTCTCGTTTGATGAGACGGGCGTGGCGTGGGTCACATGGGCCGGTTCCGGCCGTTTCGGCGCAGGTCAGGACGGGAAAGCGCCGGGCCACGGTCCGGGGGCGGACACCTCGGTCTCCGTCTCGACCTTGGTGTCGAACAGCCGGAAGCCGCGCCGCTGGTAGTTGGCCATCGCGTGCTCCCCGTCCTTGCTGCAGGTATGCAGCCAGACCCGCTTGGTCGGCGGCAGTTCCGGCCGCCGCGACCCGAGGTCCCAGGCGCGGGCGGTGGCGTACGACAGCAGGTGCCCGCCGATCCGGCGGCCCCGGAACGCCGGGATCAGGCCGAAGTACTCGATCTCCACCGTGCCGTCCGCTCCGCCGGCCAGTTCCGCGTACCCGGCGGGCGTCCCGCTCTCGTATCCGACCCAGGTCTCCACGCCGGGCCGTGCCAGGTGCTCCAGCCAGCGGGTGTACGTCCAGGTCAGCCGGTCGGTCCAGCGGACGTCGCCGCCCACCGCGGTGTAGAGGAAGCGGCTGAACTCCGGCGAGGGCACCTCGGCGCGCACCACCCGGACGTCTCCCCGCGGGGCGTCGGACGGCAGCAGGTCGGTCGGTGCCGTCTGCTCCAGGGACCAGGTGGTCACGGGAATGGTGGTCATGGCGGTCAGAAAATCACCTGAGCGGGGCCGCTGTCGACAAAGCACCTGACAAGAGCCGCCGCCGACAGGCGCTAGCCCAGTGCGTCGTCGACCGAGTCCAGCGGGAGCGCGAACAGGGTGTGGCCCGACTGCGACCACAGCTCGCCGGTGCGCGGCGCGTACGACAGCGAACCCGCCGCGCCGCTCCAGCAGCGCTGCGAACGGTCGGCGCCGCACTCGGTGGCCCGGGCGCCGTGCGGGTCCGCCCGCCACAGGGTGCCGCGCCCGTCCGGGGTGCCGACCGCGGCGCCCAGGTACCACTGCGGGCGGGCCGTGCCGGCCTCCTGGTACGACAGCACGCCGCGGATGCCGCGGGCCCCGGTCCGGTACGCCTCCCGCACCTCGGTCCGGCCGGCCGAGTCGGTGGCCGGCAGGCCGGTGCGGTCCGGGTCGGTGCTGAGCGGGTAGCGCCACAGCCGGGTGGGGCGGTCGTCGTCCACGGGCACGGACTCGGCGGCGACCAGGCTGTCGGGCGCGGTGCCCCGGTCCAGCGACAGGACGTCCGGGCGGGCCGCGCCGGGGGCGGTGCCCGTCGCGTAGGAGGCGACGGCGGGCAGTACGTAGCGGTGCCCGTCGGCCGACCAGCCGCCGGTCACCCGGCCCACGGCGGTGGTGTCGGCGGAGGTGCGCTGGATGCGGTTCAGGTCGTAGACGTAGAGCGCGTTGCGGTCCCCGGCGTCGGCGGTGACCAGCAGTTTGTCCTGGTACCAGACCATGCCGGTGACGGTGGAGGCCAGTGGCCGGTAGTCCCGGCCGCCGTCGACCGGCAGGACCAGCAGGGCGGAGGTGTAGCGCGGCCGGCCGCTGCCGTCGGCGTCCACGAAGGAGACCCGGGCCATCCGGCCGCCGGTGGCACTGTCCTCGCGGGACCAGGCCGACAGGATCACCTGGTCGGCACCCCAGCGGCCGTCGTCGTCCGCGTCGGCCGAGGTGGTCACGGCGCCCGGGGACCAGCCGCTGGTGTCGGCGTCGTCCCAGCAGTAGGCGCGGGTGGCGGCGGGCGCTATCGGCAGGGACTCGCGCTCGGTGTCCGTACAGTCGTCGGTGGGGCGCAGGGTGCGGTCGGCGGAGGCCAGGACGGTGTCGACGCCCACCGGGGAGCCCATCGACGCGGACAGCCGGCCGAGCCAGCGGCGGGGCACCTGGTGTTCCGTCAGGTCGAGCCGGGCGGTGTCGGCGGCCGCCGTGAGCGGCTTCAGCCCGCCGGGGCCGTCGGCGACCTCGGCCTGCGAGGTGCTGATCATCGTGGCGGCGGCGGTCAGCGCCAGGGCGGCGCCGGTCAGGGCTCCGCGCAGTGCTCTGCTCCGCCTGCGTCGGCGGTGTCTGCCGCGTTGCGTCATGAACCCTCCACAGGCAGCGGACCAACTGCGCCCGATGAGTCGATCGTTGACTCTACGGCAGCGGCGGTGTTCCGGGGGCGCGGGTCCCGTAAAAGAGTGCAAGAAACCCCACTCGCGCCCCTGCCGCCCGCCACTTGGGCCACACTCACCCGCCCGCCGGTGCCCGCCGGTGCCGACCGGTGCCCGCCGGTGCCGACCGGTGCCCGCCGGCGTCGGCCGGACCG
>NZ_JBFAAP010000110.1:0-5915 GCF_040639815.1 Streptomyces sp. NPDC023723 | reverse complement strand
CCGGCCGGCGCGAGGCAGCGCGCGGCACCACCGGTGCGAAGGAAACCCGATGAGTCCCGACCCGGGCCCCCGCACGGGCCGTTACCCGCTCCGGTTCAAGCGCCGTCCGGTGCCCTGGGAGCGGCAGCCGCCGACCTGGCGGGCCGCCCGGCCCGCCGTCATCGCCGCCGCCCTGGAGCGGGCTCGGGCCCGGCCCGCCGGCAGCTGGTACGTCGTCGGCGCCCGCGCCGACGTGCGCCCCAGCCGT
This sequence comes from Streptomyces sp. NPDC023723, assembly GCF_040639815.1. Classification (NCBI taxonomy): domain Bacteria; kingdom Bacillati; phylum Actinomycetota; class Actinomycetes; order Kitasatosporales; family Streptomycetaceae; genus Streptomyces; species Streptomyces sp. NPDC023723. The sequence goes on along the minus strand of NZ_JBFAAP010000110.1, from coordinate 5,668 downwards.
CCGCTGGCGGCCACGGTCGCGGGCGAGGAGGTCGTCGTGTGGCGGGACGCGCGCGGACGCCTGGTGGGCGGGCCGGGAATCTGCCCGCACCTCGGCGCCCCGCTGGCCGACAGCCCGGTGCGGTGCGGGGCGCTCGTGTGCCACTGGCACGGCCTCGCCCTGGACGGCACCGCGGCCGCCGGCTGGCAGCCGCTGCCGGTGCACGACGACGGCGTCCTGGTGTGGGTACGGCTCGACGCGCCCGGCGCGGAACCGCCCACCGAGGCGCCCCTGGTGCCGCCGCGGCCCGCCCTCGCCACGGCCCTGTGCTCGGTCTGGCGCGGCGAGGGCCGCTGCGACCCCGAGGATGTGATCGCCAACCGCCTCGACCCCTGGCACGGCGCCTGGTTCCACCCGTACTCCTTCACCGACCTCACGGTGCTCGAAGAACCCGACGGGACCGGTACCGGCGACCGCTTCGTCGTCGACGTCTCCTTCCGGCTCGGCGGGCGCCTCGTCGTCCCGGTGCGCACGGAGTTCACCGCCCCCGGACCCCGTACCGTCGTCATGCGCATCACCGAGGGAGAGGGCGCGGGCTCCGTCGTCGAGACCCACGCCACGCCCCTGGGGCCCGACGACGCGGGACGGCCCCGTACCGCTGTCGTCGAGGCCGTGCTGGCCACCTCCGACCGGCCGGGATTCGCGCTCGCCCGGCGCCTTTCGCCCCTGCTGCGCCCCGCGATGAGCGCCGCCGCCGGCCGGCTGTGGCGCGACGACCTCGCCTACGCCGAACGCCGCCGGCACCTGCGCGCCCGTGGCCGCTTCCCCGGCTGACCGACCAGGACGGGACCATGCAGACCTTCCTTCCGCACTCCGACTTCCGCGCGTCCGCCCTCGCCCTGGACCGCCGCCGGCTCGGCAAACAGCGGGTCGAGGCGCTCCAGGTGCTGCGCGGTCTGACCGTGCCCGGCTACGGCTGGCGCCGGCACCCCGCGGTGCGGATGTGGACCGGGTACGAGGAGGCCCTGGTCCGCTACGGCCTGGAGATCTGCCGGATCTGGCGGGAGCGGGGACACCAGGACAGCTGCGCCGCTTCCCTCGTCGCCGGGCTCGCCGAGTTCCGCCCGGGGCCCGTCCGGCAGCAGGCGGAGCTGGCGGACACCGGTGACCTGCCGCCCTGGCTGGGCGACGAGCCCTTCCACCGCAGCCACCGCTCGGCGCTGGTGCGCAAGGACCCGGGGACCTACGCCGCCCTGTTCCCGGACGTGCCGGACGACCTGCCCTACGTCTGGCCGGACTCCGACCGGGAGGGCCTTCTATAGGCTGATCACGTGGCCAGTGCGGAAGAGAAGACCGGGGCGGCGGACGGCGGGACCGATCTGTGGAGTTTCGCCGTCCAGTTGCGCAGGATGAACGGCGGGATCAACCGGCTGGCGCACGGCTTCGCCGCCGGCCAGGGGCTGCACCCGACGGACGTGCAGGCGCTCGCGGCGATCCTCGACGCCGAGCAGCCGATGACCCCCGGGCGGCTGCGCGAGCACCTCGGGCTGACCTCCGGCGCGGTGACCGCCTGCGTGGACCGGCTGGAGCGCGCGGGGCACATCCGCCGGGTCCGGGAGAGCGCCGACCGCCGGGTGGTCCACCTGCACTACGCGGCCGACGCGATGGCCGCGGCCCGCTCCTGGTTCCGGCCACTGGCCCAGGCCACCGACGCCGCCCGCGGCCGGTTCAGCGAGGCGGAGCTGTCGGTGGTGGTGCGCTTCCTCGGCGCGCTGAACGAGGAGATGGCGGAGCTGGGACCCGGCCGGGAGTAAATGTATCTTGATGATTGAGATTGTTTCTCGTTGAGTTACTGTTGCCGTCCGCCGGGAGAGCCATGCCTGTCACCGCGCGCCGCACCCGCTGGGTCCGGTTGCTGCTGCCCGCCCTGCTGCTGATCGCCTGGCTGGGGGTCGGCGGGACCACCGGCCCGTTCGCCGGACGCCTCGGCGAGGTCGCCACCAACGACCAGGCGGCGTTCCTGCCGCGCAGCGCCGAGTCCACGGAGGTGATCGACGAACAGCGGGCCTTCCAGCAGGACGAGACGCTGCCCGCGATCGTGGTGTGGACCGCGGACGGCGGCGGTGCGGTGGCCGCCCGGCAGGCCGCAGCCACCGCGGCGCTCGCCTCCCTCAAGGACGCCCCCGGAGTGACCGGGCAGGTGTCGCCCGCCGTCGTCTCGCGGGACGGCGAGGCCCTCGAAGGCGTCGTCCAGTTGCGCCCCGACCTCGGCGACGACCTCGCCGCCGCCCTCGACCGGATCCGGGACGCCGCCGGCGAGGTCCCCGGCACCCGGGCCGGCATCGCCGGACCCGCCGCCAGCCAGGCCGACCTGTCCGACGCCTTCGCCGGCATCGACGGTCTGCTGCTCGGCGTGGCACTGCTGGCCGTCCTCGTCATCCTGCTGCTGGTCTACCGCAGCGTGCTGCTGCCGTTCGTGGTCATCCTCGGCGCGGTCTTCGCGCTCGGCGTGGCCTGCGCGATCGTCTACGTGCTCGCCGACCACGACGTGGTCCGGGTCGACGGCCAGGTCCAGGGCATCCTGTCGATCCTGGTCATCGGCGCCGCCACCGACTACGCCCTGCTGCTGACCGCCCGCTACCGCGAGGAACTCGCCCACCGCGAGGACCGGTTCGCGGCGATGCGGGCCGCGCTCAAGGAGTCCTGGGGCACCGTCGTCGCCAGCGCCGCCACCGTCGCTCTCGGTCTGCTCGCCCTGCTGCTGAGCGACCTGACCAACAACCGCGCGCTCGGCCCGGTCGGCGCCATCGGCGTCGGCTGCGCCGTCCTGACCACCCTCACCTTCCTGCCCGCCGTCCTGGTCCTGCTCGGCCGCGCCGCCTACTGGCCCGCCAGGCCCCGGCCGGCCGAGGAACGCCGGGGCGTGTGGCACCGGGTCGCCGGCCTCGTGGACCGCGCGCCGCGCAAGGTCTGGGCCGGCTCCCTGATCTGCCTGCTGGCCGCCGCCGCCTTCGCCCCGGCGCTCGACTCCAAGGGCGTACCGCTGGACGAGACCTTCGTCGGCGAGGCCAGGTCCGTGGAGGCGCAGCGCACCCTGAGCGAGCACTTCCCGGGCGGCTCCGGCAACCCGGCGGTGGTCATCGCGGACGCCGGCCGCGCCGACCGGGTGGTCGCGGTGGCCGAGGACACCGCCGGAGTGGCCTCGGCCGCCCCGGTCACCGCCGCCGGCCGGCCCGGCGGGGGAGAGCCGCTGACCGTCGACGGCCGGGTCCGTATCGACGTCACCCTGAGCGCCGCCGCCGACAGCGACGCGGCCAAGGACACCGTGGCCCGGCTGCGCACCGCCCTGCACGCGGTGCCCGGCGCGGACGCGAAGGTCGGCGGCTACACCGCCCAGCAGTACGACACCCTGCGCACCGCCGAACGGGACCGCACCCTCATCGTCCCCGTCGTCCTCGCCATCATCCTCGTCATCCTCGTCGCGCTGCTGCGCTCCCTGCTGCTGCCGGTCCTGCTGGTGCTCACCGTGGCGCTCAGCTTCCTCGCCACTCTCGGCGTCTCCGCCCTGGTCTTCCCGCACGTCTTCGGCTTCACCGGCACCGACCCGTCGGTGCCGCTGTACGGGTTCGTGTTCCTGGTCGCCCTCGGCGTGGACTACAACATCTTCCTTATGTCCCGGGTTCGCGAGGAGTCGCTGCGGCACGGGGTGCGCCAGGGCATCCTGCGCGGCCTGGTCAGCACCGGCGGGGTGATCACCTCCGCGGGCGTGGTGCTCGCCGCGACCTTCGCCGCGCTCGGCGTGATCCCGCTGGCCTTCCTGGTGCAGATCGCCTTCATCGTCGCCTTCGGCGTGCTGCTCGACACCCTGGTGGTGCGGTCCCTGCTGGTGTCGGCGCTGGCCCGGGACCTCGGCCGGCGGGTCTGGTGGCCCGGGCGGCTGAGCCGGCCGGCGTCCTGAAAGGGCGTCAGCGGGTCGCGGAGCGTTCCTTGGCGAAGTCGTACAGCTCCTCGGAGGTGGTGATCAGCTCCCGCTGCTCGGCCCGGGAGCCGACCATCGGCTGCGAGCCGTGCAGCGGAACCTGCGCGCTCTCGGGCAGGAACCGCACGGTCACCAGGCCGATGACACCGGCCACCATCAGGTAGTACGCGGGCACCAGATCGTTGCCCGTGGCGTTCACCAGCGCCTCGGTGAACAGCGGTGTGGTGCCGCCGAACGCGGCGACGGCGAAGTTGAAGCCGATGCCCATCGCGGCGTAGCGCACGGCGGTCGGGAAGAGCGCGGGCAGCGTGGCGGCGCTCGGCGCGGCGAAGCAGGCCAGCAGCGTGGACAGCAGCAGCACGCCGAGCACCGGGGCCGCCGTGCCGTCCGACCTCAGCAGCAGGAACCCCGGCACGGCCAGCACGATCATCGCCACCGCGCCGACCGCGTACAACGGACGCCGGCCGACGTGGTCGCTGAGCCGTCCGAGGAAGGTGATCAGCAGCACGATCCACACCATGCCGATCAGGACCAGGACGTCGGCGAAGCCGCTGGAGCGGCCCAGCGTCTCGGTCTGGTACGTGGGCAGATACCCGGTGACCATGTAGTTGGTGACGTTGTACAGCAGCACCAGGCCCATGCAGATGAGCAGCGGCTTCCAGTGGTCCTTGACGATGGTCTTGAACTCGCTGCCCGCCGACTCCTGCGCCATGGTCTTCTCGTGCGCGTCTAGTTGCTGCTGGAAGGCGGGGGACTCCTCCAGCTTCAGCCGCATGTACAGACCGATGACGCCCAGCGGACCGGCGATCAGGAACGGCAGTCGCCAGCCCCAGGAGAGCATCTGGTCGTCGCTGAGCGCGAGGTTCAGCACCGTCACCAGCGCCGATCCCAGGGCATAACCGACGAATGTGCCGAAATCCAGCCAGCTGGAGAGGAAACCGCGCCGCCGGTCCGGTGAGTACTCGGCCACGAAGGTGGTGGCGCCGCCGTACTCGCCGCCGGTGGAGAAGCCCTGGACCATCCGGGCGAGCAGCAGCAGGACCGGGGCCGCGATGCCGATGGTGGCGTAGCTCGGGATGAGACCGATGGAGAAGGTGCCGGCCGCCATCAGGATCATGGTGGTGGCGAGCACCTTCTGCCGGCCGATGCGGTCGCCGAGCGGGCCGAAGACCAGACCGCCCAGCGGCCGGACCACGAAGGCCGCGGCGAAGGTGGCGAAGGACGAGATCAGCTGGACACCGGGGGAGGCGCCGGGGAAGAACACCTTGCCCACGGTGGCGGCGAGATAGCTGTAGACGCCGAAGTCGAACCACTCCATGCAGTTGCCCAGCGCGGAGGCGCCGACCGCGCGCTTCAGCAGCGGCCGCTCGACGACCTGGACGTCCTCCTCGCGGAAGGCCCGCTTGTTGCGCCGCAGCCGGTGGGTCAGCTCCTCGCGGACCTGCCCCGGCAGGTTCGCGACCGCCCGCGGCATCTTCATCCGGCCCACAGGCCCCGACCGGGCGTCGGGCTTGGCGTCCCTCACGCTGCCGCCTTTCTGTTCCGCCACGGCTCTCCGCAACGGCTTCTGCCTACGCGAATTCTGTGCCGCACTGATCGTCCGGCGCACGCGGTGGCTGCTGCCCGGGTCCGCACCGGCTCACACCGGGGCCCCGGGTGCGGGCCGGAACCCGGCGGACGGCCCGGGCGTGCGGCGCCGCCGGCCGGCCG
>NZ_JBFAAP010000109.1:0-6095 GCF_040639815.1 Streptomyces sp. NPDC023723 | reverse complement strand
CGGCGACGTCCGTGGTGGCGCCGCCGCCGACGCCGACGATGACGTCGGTGCGGGTGAACCCGGACTGGCCGAGCGCCTTCCAGCAGTAGGTCCGAAGGCCGGCACCACGCCGAAGAGCGGCGAGACCAGGCCGACCACCTGCCGGAGCTGACCCAGGTCCTTGAGCCGGCCGAGCTGGTCGGAGGGCCGCAGGATCTCGTCGCGGTGTTCGGCGGGCAGGTCGCTGACGGCGAGGTTGTCGAGCAGCCGCGTCGGGCTGAGGCCACCGGAGGGCCGCGCGCCGGCGTCGGCGGCGCTCGCCGGCAGCGCGGCGAGGCCGGTGACACCGGCGGCGAGAGCGGCGGCGGCGACGATACGTCGTGTGGAGATCATGCCCTGCGCAACGGGGCCGCCCGGCCGGCGGTCACGGGCCGCTGCCCCGGCTCACCCGTCAGGCCCAGCGGGGCGGTCGGCGCGGCCACGCGCTGTACTCCATCACGCCGCCCTTCTTCAGGCCGTACTCGGGCTGGTCGGCGGTGGCGGTGGTCTCCAGGCCGAGGACGCAGCCGGTCGGTGACCCGTCCGGCGGGCCGCAACCCCGGCGCGTCCGCCGGCAGTTGGGCGAGCGCGGCGGACAAACAGGCGCGGGTGTCCAGGTGTCCAGGAACATGTCGGCGGCGTCGAGGAGTTCGGGGGCGGTCAGCCCTGTCGAGGTGCTGTGCCTCCATCAAGTAGGCGCGCAGGGCGTCGAGGTCGGTGGGCGGGGCTGCCGGGACCGCCGGCTGCTGACCGGCCGGGTGCGCGCCGGCCGGGTGCGCGGGCACGGTTCTGACCTCGGCGCGCTGAGCCGGTGCTCAGCCAGTTCCGTCCCGGCCCTCGCCGCCCGCGCCGCACCGGACCTACAGTGACGCCCATCACGTCCGGTGTTCCTGGGAGGGCAGATGACCCATGTCTCGGTGAAGGTGGACGGCACGACCTACCAGGACGAGGTGGAACCCCGCCTGCTGCTGGTGCACTACCTGCGTGACCGGCTGGGGCTGACCGGCACCCCGGTGGGCTGCGACACCTCCAGCTGCGGGGCCTGCACGGTCGACCTGGACGGCGCGAGCGTCAAGAGCTGCTCGGTGCTGGCGGTCCAGGCGGACGGCGGCGAGGTGACCACCGTGCAGGGCCTCGCGCCGGACGGCGAGCCGACCGCCCTGCAACGGGCCTTCCACGAACAGCACGCGCTCCAGTGCGGGTACTGCACCCCGGGGATGCTGATGGCCGCCCGTGACCTGCTGCGGGAGAATCCCGACCCGGCGCCGCAGGAGGTGCGGCACGCCCTGGAGGGCAACCTGTGCCGCTGCACGGGGTACCAGAACATCGTGCGGGCCGTGCTGGCCGCCGCCGCGGCGGAGGTCCGCGCATGACCGCCGAGGGCGAGGTGGGCCGGGCCCGGCCGCGCAAGGAGGACGCCCGGCTGCTCACCGGGCAGACCACCTGGACCGACAACATCCAGGCTCCCGGCCTGCTGCACCTGGCGTTCCTGCGCAGCCCGATGGCGCACGCCCGCGTCGACCGGGTCGATGTCTCCCCGGCCCTCGAACGCCCGGGCGTGGTCGCCGCGTTCACCGGCCGCGACCTCGCCGGCAGCCTGGGCTCGCTGCCCTGCGCCTGGCCGGTCACCGAGGACATCGTGCTGCCGGACCACCCGGCGCTCGCGGTCGACGAGGTGCGTCACGCCGGGGACCCGGTGGCGGTGGTGGTGGCCCGCGACCGGTACGCGGCGGCCGACGCGCTGGAGGCGGTCGAGGTCGACTACACACCGCTGCCGCCGGTCCTGGACCTGGCGGCGGCGCTCGCCGAGGACGCCCCGCTGGTCCACGCCGACCGGGGCACCAACCGCTGCTACGACTGGCCGCTGCGGTCGGGCGAGGACTTCGCCGCGGTCCGAGACCGCGCGGCGGTGACCCTGAAGCGCCGCTACCACCAGCAGCGGCTGATCGCCAACGCCATGGAGCCGCGCGCGGTCGTGGTCACCCCGCTCGCCGCGTCCGGCGAGTACACGGTGTACTCGGCCACCCAGATCCCGCACGTGCTGCGGGTCATGCTGGCCATGGTCACCGGCGTCCCCGAGCACAAACTGCGGGTCGTCGCCCCCGACGTGGGCGGCGGGTTCGGCTCGAAACTCCAGGTGTACGGCGAGGAGGTGGTCGCCCTGGAGCTGGCGCGCCGCCTCGGCCGCCCGGTGAAGTGGACCGAGTCCCGCTCCGAGGGCTACCTCGCCACCCATCACGGCCGCGGCATGATCCAGGACATCGAGATCGCCGCCGACCGCGACGGCAAGCTGCTCGGCCTGAAGGTCGACCTGCTGGCCGACATGGGCGCGTACCTGATGCTCGTCACCCCGGGCGTACCGATCCTCGGCGCGTTCATGTACCCGGGCATCTACAAGATGGACTCCTACGAGTTCAGCTGCACGGGCGTGTTCACCACCCGCACCCCCACCGACGCCTACCGGGGCGCCGGCCGCCCGGAGGCGACGTACGCCATCGAGCGGATCATGGACGAGCTGGCCGCCGAACTCAGCCTGGACCCAGTCGAGTTGCGGCGGCGCAACTGGATCCGGCACGAGGAGTTCCCCTACCCGACCATCGCCGGGCTGACCTACGACAGCGGCAACTACGAGGCGGCGACCGAGAAGGCGCTCGCCCTGTTCGGGTACGGCGAACTGCGCGCCGAGCAGCACAAGCGCGCCGAGCGCGGGGACCCCGTACGCCTCGGCATCGGGGTGTCGACGTACACCGAGATGTGCGGGCTGGCGCCGAGCCGGGTGCTGCGGGACCTGCGGTACGCGGCGGGCGGCTGGGAGGCGGCGGCCGTCCGGATGCTGCCCACCGGCAAGGTCGAGGTGGTCACCGGCACCAGCCCGCACGGGCAGGGGCATGTGACGTCCTGGAGTCAGATCGCCGCCGACGTGCTCGGGGTGCCGTTCGAGGACGTGGAGGTGGTGCACGGCGACACCCGGGCGGCGCCGCAGGGCATGGACACCTACGGGTCGCGGTCGCTGGTGGTGGGCGGCGCGGCGGTGCACCGGGCCGCCGAGAAGGTGGTCGCCAAGGCCCGCAAGGTGGCCGCGCACCTGCTGGAGGCGAGCGAACGGGACCTGGAGTTCACGGCCGGGGTGTTCGCCGTGAAGGGCTCACCGGAGGCGCGGAAGACCATGCAGGAGATCGCCTTCGAGACGTTCACCTCGCACGACCTGCCGGACGGCGTGGAGCCCAGCATCAACGCGGAGCACGTGGTCGACCCGGAGAACTTCTCCTACCCGCACGGCACCCACCTGTGCGCGGTGGAGGTCGACACCGAGACCGGCCAGACCCGGATCCGCTCCTACGTGTGCGTGGACGACGTGGGCCGGGTGGTCAACCCGGTGATCGTGGAGGGGCAGGTGCACGGCGGGCTGGCCCAGGGCATCGGGCAGGCGCTGTACGAGGAGGCGGTCTACGACGACGAGGGCAACCTGGTCTCCGGCACGATGGCCGACTACCTGGTGCCCGCGGCGTCCGACCTGCCGTACTTCGTGACCGACCGGACCGAGACCCCGGCGACCTCCAACCCGCTCGGCGTCAAGGGGGTCGGCGAGTCCGGGACGATCGCCTCCACCCCGGCGGTGGTCGGCGCGATCGTGGACGCGCTGCGGCCGCTGGGCGTGACGGACGTGCCGATGCCCTGCACCCCGGAACGGGTCTGGCGCGCGATAGAGGAGGCCACCGCATGATCCCGCCCGCGTTCGAGTACGTCCGGCCCGGCAGCGTCGAGGAGGCGGTGCGCGCCCTCGCCGACGCCGGTCAGGAGGCGAAGGTGCTGGCCGGCGGGCAGAGCCTGCTGCCGCTGCTGCGGCTGCGGCTGGCCTTCCCGGAGGTGGTCGTCGACATCGGCCGGCTGCCGGGCCTGCGCGGGGTGCGGGAGGAGGACGGGCTGCTGGTGATCGGCGCGCTGACCACGCACCACCAGGTGGTCCGCGATCCGCTGGTGCGCCGGCACGCCGGTCTGCTGGCCGCCGCCACGGCGCAGGTCGCCGACCCCGCCGTACGGCACCGGGGCACCCTCGGCGGCTCCCTCGCGCACGCCGATCCGGCCGGGGACCTGCCCGCGGTGCTGCTGGCGCTGGACGGCGAGCTGGTCGCGCAGGGGCCGGGCGGGCGACGGGCGATCCCGGCCCGGGAGTTCTTCACCGGCTACCTGGAGACCGCGCTCGCGCCCGACGAACTGCTGGTGGCGGTGCGGGTGCCGAAGACGGACGGCTGGGGGTGCCACTACGAGAAGTTCCAGCGGTCGGCGCAGTCCTGGGCGGTGATCGGCGTGGCCGCGCTGGTGCGGCGGGAGAACGGGCACCTGGCCGAGGCGCGGATCGGGCTGACCAACATGGGCGCGACGCCGCTGCGCGCAACCGCCGCCGAGCAGGCGCTGGCCGGCGCCGGGGACTTCAGGGCGGTGGCGCGGGCCGCGGAGTCGGCGGCGATCGGCACGGTGCCCGCGCGGGACGCCGCCGCCTCCCCCGAGTACCGGGCCCACCTCGCCCGGGTGCTGACCCGGCGGGCGGTGCTGGCCGCCGCGGGGATGGGGTGAGGCCGCTCGCCGGGCCCGGGGATGTCCTGGCCGCCCTGGCGGAGACCGGGTACCTCGTCGACGAGGGGCTGGCCGTGACCTGCTTCCTGGCGCTGCGGCTGCGCCGGCCCGTCTTCTGCGAGGGCGACCCGGGCACCGGCAAGACCGCGCTCGCGGCCGCCCTCGCCGAAACGCTCGGCGCCCCGCTGATCCGGCTCCAGTGCCACGAGGGCATCGACGCCGCGCAGGCCCTGTACGACTGGGACTTCCCCCGGCAGTTGCTGCGGCTGCGGGCGGCCGAGGCGGTCGGGGTGACGGACGCCGGGCGGCTGGAGGACGAGCTGTACGACCAGCGCTTCCTGATCGCCCGGCCGCTGCTGCGGGCGCTGCGGACCCGGCCGTGCGTGCTGCTGATCGACGAGATCGACCGGGCCGACGACGAGTTCGAGGCGTTCCTGCTGGAACTGCTGGCGGACTTCTCGGTGACCATCCCGGAGCTGGGGACCGTGCGGGCCGAGGTCCCGCCGGTGGTGGTGCTCACCTCCAACCGCACCCGGGAGGTGCACGACGCGCTCAAACGCCGCTGCCTGTACCACTGGTTCGGGCATCCGGACTTCGACCGTGAACTGGCCGTCGTACGGCGGCGGTTGCCGGAGCTGCCGGCCCGGCTGGCGCGGCAGGTGACGGCGCTGACGCAGGCGCTGCGCGGGCTGGAGCTGCTGAAGCCGCCGGGGGTGGCGGAGACCCTGGACTGGGCCCGGGCGCTGGACGCGCTGGGCGCCGGGGAGGCGGACCCGGAGCTGGCGGCGGTGACGCTGGGGGCGGTGCTGAAGTACCGGGAGGACATCGAGCGGGCCGGCGCCCTGGATCTGGCGGCGGTGCTGGGCGCCGGTGACGGCGGGTGACCGGGGTGCGGGGCGCGGCGGCGGTCCTCGTCGGTTCGGCGGCGCGCGCGGCGGGCGTCCCGCGGCCGGGCGAGCGCGCGGCGGGCCGGGCGGCGCCGGGCGGGAACCGGGGCGGAGCGCACCTCCGGCCGGCCGGCGCCCCGCCCCCGGCCGCCCCCGGCTCATGACCGGGACGCGCGGCGCGGACGCCGTACTCGTCGGGTTCGCCCGGGCGCTGCGCGCGGCGGGGGTCGCGGCGCACCCGGAGCGGACGCACGCGTTCCTGCGCGCGGTGGATGTCCTCGGGGCGGACGTGTACCGGGCGGGCCGGGCGACGCTGTGCGGGAGCCCGGCCGATCTGGAGCGGTACGACCGGGTGTTCGCCGCGTACTTCGGCGGCGGCGGACGTACCGGGCCAAAGCCCGCCCCCGCTCCCCCGGTCCGGGTCCGGGCGGTCGCCCGGGAGGCGCCCGCGGCCCGGAGCGTCCCCGGCGACGCCCGGCACCGGGCGCCGCCCGCGCTCGCCCTCGCGGGATGGGCCGAGGTGCTGCGGCACCGGGACTTCGCCGCACTGGACGCCGCCCAACGCGAGCAGCTGCACCGGCTGCTGGCCGCGTTCGCCGCGGGCGGGCCGACGCG
>NZ_JBFAAP010000108.1:0-6463 GCF_040639815.1 Streptomyces sp. NPDC023723 | reverse complement strand
CCCGGACCAGCCCGTCGGCGGCGACCAGCGCCCGGCGGCGGCGCGGCACCACGGCCCGCCGGTGCAGCACGGCGTGCCCGCCGGCCGCGATGGCGTCGAGGATGCCGCGGTAGAGCACGCAGGCGGTGCGCACGCACGGCCGGGCCACCGGGTCCAGCATGGCGAGGCCGGGCAGGGCCTCGCGGTAGACCGACCGGGTCAGGTCCTCGGCGGCGCGCAGGGCGGCGGTGATCCGGCGGTCGTGGCGGCCGGTGCGCCGGCTCCACAAGAGCAGCGCCCGGTCGACGCCGTGCGCGCCGAGCAGGTCCGCGGGGAGGTAGATCCGGCCGCGGTCCAGGTCCTCGCCGACGTCCCGCAGGAAGTTGGTCAGCTGGAAGGCGACGCCCAGCGCGGCGGCGTGCGGGGCGGCGGTGGCGCGGTCGGTGACGGTGCCCAGCACCGGCAGCATCTGGAGGCCGATGACGGCGGCCGAGCCGTGCGTGTAGGCGCGCAGGTCCTGGTAGGTGGCGTAGTCGGTGACGGTCAGGTCGCTGCGCATGGACGTCATGAAGTCGGTGAAGTGCGCCGGGTCGATGGCGTAGCGGGCGGCGGTGTGCGCGACGGCGCGTACCACCGGGTCCGCGCCGGCCGGGCCGCCGGTGAGGGCCGTGCGCAGCCGGGTGTCGAGCCGGTCGAGGGCGGCGGCGCGCCGCTCGGCGGGGGCGGCGGCCAGGTCGTCGACGATGTCGTCGGCCCGGCGGGCGAAGCCGTACAGGGCGTGCACGGCGGGTCTGCGGTCGGCGGGCAGCAGCCGGGTGGCGAGGAAGTAGGTGCGTCCGTGCCGGGCGTTGAGGCGGCGGCAGCGTGCGTAGGCGGCGCGCAGGTACGGGTCGGTGATGCCGGCGGCGTCGAGTTCGCGGGCGGTCATCGGCGGCCCCCGGTGATGCGGGCGGCGGCCAGTTTCCCGGAGAGCAGGACGGTCGGCACCCCGACCCCGGGGGTGGTGCCGCAGCCCGCGAGGACCGCGTTGGCGGTGCCGCGGACCAGGTTGCGGGGGCGGAACGGGCCGGTCTGGGCGAAGGTGTGGGCCACTGAGAACGGCGTACCGGCGGCGTGTCCGAGCGCGGTCCAGTCGGCGGGGGTCACCAGGCACTCCTCCTCGATGGCGGCGGCCAGACCGGTCAGGCCGCGGCGTTCCAGGGTGGCGAGCAGCCGCGCGCGGTAGCCGGGCGCGAGCTCGGCCCAGTGCGCGGCCGACGGTCCGATGTCGGTGTTGGGGCAGGGCGCGAGGACGTAGTGGGTGTGCCGGCCCGCGGGGGCGAGCGAGGGGTCGCCGGCCGTGGGCCGGGTGATGAGCAGCGACGGGTCGGTCATCAGGGTGCCGGCGCGGGTGAGTTCGTCGAAGGTGCGCCGCCAGGCGGCCCCGAAGGAGAGCGTGTGGTGGGCCAGTGCCGGCCAGGTACGGGTGGTGCCGGCGTGCAGCACCACGGCGGACGGCGCGTGCCGCAGCCGCAGCGGGCGGCGCGGCCGGCGGCCGAGCAGCCGGTGGACGACGGGCAGGTCGGGGGTGAGGACGACGGCGTCGCAGGCGATGCGCCGCTGCTCGGTGACGACGGCGGTGATCCGGTCGCCGGACCGCTCCAGCCGGGTGACGTCGTGCCCCAGCCGCAGGTCCGCCCCGGCGTCGGCGGCCGCGGCGGCCATCGCGCGGGGCAGCGCGTGCATGCCGCCGCGCGGGAACCAGACGCCCGCGACGGTGTCCATGTAGGCGATGACGGCGTACGCGGCCAGCGCCCGGGCCGGGGCCACCCCGGCGTACAGGGACTGGAAGGAGAAGACCCGCCGCAGCCGTTCGTCGGCCAGGAAGCGCCCGATCCGGGCGTCCAGGCGGCCGAAGCCGCCGAGCGCCGCCAGCCGGGCGAGGTCGGGGGTGAGCAGGCCGAGCGGGGAGTCGAAGTTGGCGTCGATGAAGCGGCGCATCTGCACCGCGTGCAGCCGGGTCAGCCAGGTCCGCAGCCGCCGGTAGCCGGCCGCCTCCCGGGCCCCGGCGAACCGTTCCACCTCGGCCTCCATCGCGGCGGGCTCGGTGTGCACGTCCAGGCTGCTGCCGTCGGCGAAGCGGGCCCGGTAGGCGGGGTGCAGGGGGAGCAGTTCGACGCGGTCGCGCAGCCGCTCGCCGACCGCCGCGAACGCCTCGTCGGCGAGGTCGGGCATGGTCAGCACGGTGGGCCCGGTGTCGAAGCGGTAGCCGCCGCGCTCCAGCCGCCCGGCCCGGCCGCCGGGCACCTCCGCCCGCTCCACGACGGTCACCCGCCGCCCGGCGCCCAGCAGATGCAGCGCGGCCGACAGCCCGGCGAGCCCGGCGCCGACCACCACGACGTGATCGGTACGCCCGGCGACCGTACGGGTCATCGGGTGCCCTCCCGCGCGTCCGGCGCCGGTCCGGCCCGGACCTCGTCGGCCGCGAGTCCGGGGGCGGGCACGGCACCGCGTGGGGGCGGGCGGGTGCCGCGCGGGGTGTGGTCGGCCCGGCTGGGGCGCATCCCGTGTCCTCCTCGTCGTCAGGGTCTGTCCGTACCTGGTCATTCGGTGCCGGGGGCGCCGCGGATGCGGTCTCCGGCCGCCGGTCACCCGCCTCGGTGACACCCCGGCGGGGTGGGCTGATGTGTTCCCCCGGCGCGGGCCGCGCCACCCGCTCTTGGGCCGATCATGTACGCCGCTCACCCGCTCGGCGGGTGCCGGGCACCGCGCCGCCAGCGCGGCTGCATCCGGACGGGGCGGCGGGACGGAATACTCCCGCCGAAGCCGCCGCGGGAGGCGCGGGCGGCGGGCGGAGAGAGGCGGTCGTGCTGGACACGGACATCGTCATCGTCGGGGCCGGGGCGGCGGGTCTGTCGCTGGCGCACCGGCTGCCGGCGGCGGGCGCCCGCCGGACCGCTCCCGCCGTCGTGCTGGTCGGCCCGCCGCCCGGCCCGCTGCGGGTGCCCGCCCGCACCTGGTGCTTCTGGGAGGCGGGGCCGGGCCGCTTCGACCCGGCGGTGACGGCGTCCTGGGAGTGGCTGCGGGTGCGCGGCCCCCGGGGCGCGGTGGTCCGGCGGCACATCGCGCCGCTGCGCTACAAGATGATCCGCTCCGCCGACTTCGAGGCCCTGGTCGACCGCGACCTGGCCGGGCGGCCGGGGACCCGGCGGATCGAGGCGAGTGTCACCGCGGTGGCCGCGCGGCCCGACGGGACCGCGCGGGTGCGGGGCACGGACGCCGCCGGGCAGCCGGTGGAGCTGCGCGCCCGCTGGGTCTTCGACTCCCGTCCGCCGCGCCGCCCGCCGGCCGCCCGGACCCGGCTGCTCCAGCACTTCCGCGGCTGGTACGTCCGTACCGAACGGCCGGTCTTCGACCCGGCGGTGGTCGACCTGATGGACTTCCGCACCCCGCAGCCCGGCCGCGGCCTGTCCTTCGGCTACGTGCTGCCCACCGGCCGCCGCACCGCGCTGGTCGAGTACACCGAGTTCGGCCCCGCCCCGCTCACCGCGGACGCCTACGACCGGGCGCTGGACGACTACACGCGCCGGGTCCTCGGCACCGGCGCCGTACAGGTCCTGTCCACGGAGCAGGGGGTGATCCCGATGACCGACGCGGTCTTCCCCCGGCACCCGGCCGGGCCGGTGTTCCGGATCGGCGTGGCGGGCGGCGCGACCCGGCCGTCCACCGGGTACACGTTCGCCGCCGTGCAACGGCAGTCGGCCGCCATCGCCGGTGCCGTCCGGGCGGGCCGCCGCCCCGTCCCGCCGCCCCCGCACCCGGTCCGGGCCCGGCTGATGGACGCGGTGCTGCTGCGCGCCCTGGACACCGGCCGGGTGGACGGCCCCGACCTGTTCCTGCGGCTGTTCGACCGGGTACCGGCGGAGCGGCTGCTGCGCTTCCTGGACGGGCGGAGCCGGCTGTACGAGGACCTCGCGGTCGGCGCCCGCACCCCGGTCCGGCCGATGCTGCGCACCGCCGCGGAACTGCCCTGGCTGCGCCGCCGCCCCCCCCCCTGACCGTCCCCGCCCCGTGACCGTGGAGTTCACCCATGCCGCTCTTGCGCGACACCGCGCTGGCCACCGCCTTCGACCAGGGCGCCGACAGCTACGACCGGCTGACCGGGCTCAACCCCGGCTACCACGCCCAACTGCGCCGCTCCGCCCGCCGCCTGGCCCTGGGCGCCGGCGGCGCGCCGGTGTGGCGGGTGCTGGACCTGGGCTGCGGCACCGGCGCCTCGACGGCGGCGCTGGCCGGCGCGCTGCCCGCCGCGCGGATCACCGGCGTCGACGCCTCGGCGGGGATGCTGAGCCGGGCCCGGGCCAAGACCTGGCCGTCCCGGGTGCGGTTCGCGCACGCGCCGGTGGAGGACCTGGCCGGCGCCGGGGTGCGCGGTCCGTTCGACGCGGTGTTCGCGGCGTACCTGTTCCGCAATCTGTCCGACCCGGACCCGGTGCTGCGCGCGGTGCGCGGGCTGCTGGCGCCGGGCGGCCTGCTGGCGGTGCACGACTACGCCCTGGGCGGGCGGCGTACCGACCGGCTGGTGTGGTCGGCGGTGTGCCGGGGGGTGGTGCTGCCGCTCGGCACGGCCACCGGGAACCGGGGGCTGTACCGCCATCTGTGGCGCAGCGTCCTGTACTTCGACACCGCGCCGGCCTTCGGCGCCCGGCTGGCACGCGCGGGCTTCGACCGGGTCCGGGTACTGCCGCTGCCCGGCTGGGGCACCGGCATCACCCACACCTTCCTGGCCCGCCGCCCGCCCGCGGCCGGCGCGGACGTCCGATGAACCGGCGCGCGCGGCAGGTGCCCGGACGGGACCGGCGGGCCCAGGCGCATCCGCCCCGCCCCGGCCGGGACCGGGTGACCGGCGAGCCGCCGTCCGTGGCGGTGATCGGCGGCGGCATCGCGGGGCTGGCGGCGGCCACCCTGCTCGCCGAGCGGGGCGTCCGCGTGGTGCTGTACGAACGCGAGCCGGTGCTCGGCGGCCGGCTCGCCGGATGGCCCCTCACCCTGGCCGACGGCACGCCCGCGACGATGAGCCGGGGCTTCCACGCCTTCTTCCGCCAGTACTACAACCTGCGCGGCCTGCTGCGCCGTGCCGACCCGGCGCTGGACATGCTGACCGGGCTGCCCGACTACCCCCTGGTGCACGCGGCCGGGCTGCGGGACGGCTTCCGCCGGGTGCCGCGCACACCCCCGTTCAGCGCCCTCGGCTTCGTCGCCCTCAGCCCCAGTTTCGGCCCGCGGGACCTGCTGGCGCTGCGCCCCGGCGCCGCCCTCCCGCTGCTCGACATCCGGACCGGCCGGGTCCACCGCCAACTGGACCGGGTCAGCGCCCACGACTTCCTGGACACCCTGCGCTTCCCCGCCGCCGCCCGGCACCTGGCCTTCGAGGTGTTCTCGCGGAGCTTCTTCGCCGACCCCCGGCAGCTGTCGGCGGCCGAGATGGCGCTGATGTTCCACATCTACTTCCTCGGCTCCAGCGAGGGGCTGCTGTTCGACGTGGTGCGCGAACCGTTCCCGCAGGCCCTGTGGGACCCGCTGGCCCGGCACCTCGCCGCGCACGGCGCCGAGGTGCGCACGGCCACCGCGGTGGCGGCGGTGCGCCCGCACCCGGACGGCGGCCACGAGGTGACGGCCGACGCCGGTGGCGCCCGGCGGTACGACGCCGTGGTGCTGGCCCTCGACGCCGCCGGGCTGCGCACGCTGGTGGGCCGCTCACCGGAGCTCGGCGACGCGGCCTGGCGGGAGCGGGTGGCGCGGCTGCGGACGGCGCCGCCGTTCCTGGTGTCCCGCCTGTGGCTGGACCGGCCGGTGGCGCCCGGCCGCCCCGGGTTCCTCGGCACCAGCGGCTACGGCACGCTGGACAACGTCAGCGTGCTGTCCGCCTGGGAGGGCGAGGCGGCGCGGTGGGCGGCCCGTACCGGCGGCTCGGTGGTCGAACTGCACGCCTACGCGCGGCCGGCGGACGCCGTCCGGGACGTCGAGGAGAAGCGGCTGATCGGCCAGTTGCACCGGGTCTACCCGGAGACCCGGCACGCGCGGATCCTCACCGAGCGGCACGAGTGGCGGGCGGACTGCCCGCTGTTCCCCGTCGGCGGGTACGCCGACCGGCTCACCGTCCGCACCCCGGACCCGGCCCTCGTCGTGGCCGGCGACCTGGTCCGCACGGAGTTGCCGGTGGCCCTCATGGAGCGGGCGGCCACCTCCGGGTTCCTGGCGGCGGGGGCGGTGCTGGAGCGGTGGGGGGTGCGGGGGGAATTGCTGTGGACCGTCCCGGACGGCGGCCGCAACGCGGTCCTGCGGGCGCTGGCGCGTTGCGGGGGCGGGCCGGGGGTGCGTTGACGGCTGCGGGTGATCGGTGGTTGCTCGCGCAGTTCCCCGCGCCCCTCCAGGGGCGCGGGGGGAAGACCGCACCCCCCACCAGCGCCCCCAGCCCGAGACGCACCCCCACCCCCCCACCCCC
>NZ_JBFAAP010000107.1:0-7053 GCF_040639815.1 Streptomyces sp. NPDC023723 | reverse complement strand
CGGGTGGAGTCGGCGCCGTAGATCCAGACCAGCAGGATCGCGGCGCCGGCCAGCATGCGCAGCAGGCGGCGCCGGGACGCGGCGCGGCGGACCTGCTCGTAGCGGCCGGGGGGCGCCGAGAGGTAACCGGGCGCGGGCCGCAGGACCACCAGGAAGGGGTCGTCGGCGTCGGACTCCGGGCCCTCGCCGCCCTCGTCAACGCGTGTGATCAAGGCTTCTCCTCAGATGGACACGGAGCAGTTCCCGGGCCGCGTGCAGATCGGCCTTGACGGTCCCTTCCTTGCGTCCGGTCAGCGCGGCGACCTCCCGGATCGGCATGTCAGCGTAGTAGTGCAGCAGGATCGGCACCCGCAGCCGCTCGGGCAGCGACCGCACCAGCAGGCGTACGGAGGGATCGTCCTGCTCGGGATGCGGGCGCACGGCGGCCTCCGTGGTGGCCCGGCGCACCGCCCGGCGCTCGCGCTCCAGTTTCCGCCAGTGGTCCCGGACCAGGTTGGCGGCGGTGACGTAGAGGAAGCCGCGCGGCTCCTCCACCGACGTCCACCGGGCCCAGAGCCGGGTGAACGCCTCGGAGGCGATCTCGTGGGCCGTCTCGTCGTCGTCGACGAGCCGGCGGCACCAGCCGGCCAGGCGCGGGTAGAGGGCGGCGAACAGTTCGGAGGCCGCCCGGTCACGGGAGCGTTTCAACGTAGTCCAGGGTTGTGGGGGTGGGTTGGTCAGCGGGCGGCGGGGACCCGGGCCGCGAAGACGATGACGTTGTCGGCGTAGCCGTCGCCGGTCCGGGGGCCGCCGCAGGTGATCAGCCGCAGCTCCGGGCGGTCCACGTCGCCGTAGACCTCCTCGGTCGGGAAGTCGGACTTGGCCACCGTGCGCACGGCGGTGACCTCGAACTCGACGGCCGTGCCGTTCTCCAGGCGGGCCACGGCCCGGTCGCCCCGGCGCAGTTCGGCCAGCCGCCGGAAGACGCCGTCGCCGTACTCGCCGACGGTGACATGGCCGAGCAGCACCGAGGGGCCGAGCCGGCCCGGGGTGGGCGAGTGCTCGTACCAGCCGGCCCGGTCGTGCGCCGTGACCGGCGGCACCTGCACGCTGCCGTCCGGCGCCAGCCCCAGCCGCAGGACCGGCGTGTCCACGCCGATCGCCGGGACCTGGAGCCGCACCGGGACCGAACGGGCCACCGCCCGCGCCGCCCCGCCGGACGCGGCGGGCGACGACGGCTGCGGGCCGCGCCCGCCGGGGCTGGTACGCAGACCGGTGCCGGAGTCGCCGCAGCCCGCGAGCAGCGCGGCCGCCGCCGCGGTGACCAGCGCCCGCCTGGAGAACGTACTCACGCCCCGTGCGCCCTGCGGCGGCGGACGACGAGGACCGTGGCGCCGCCCGCGAGGACCACCGCGGCCACGCCGCCGCCGATCAGCGCGTCGCCCGGCCCGGACGCCGCCGGGTCCGCCGTCGACACGCCGGTGTCGGCGGCGCCGGACGGGACGACCGAGACCTGGCCCTCGGCGGGCGCCTCGGTCGCTTCCTCGGCGGGCGCCGGGGCGGCCGAATCGGCGGCGGACGGCACCGCGGTCGGCTCCTGGCTCTCGGCCGGCACCGCACTCGGGGCGGTGGTCGCCGATTCGGCGGCGAACGCGGGCACGGCACCGGCCAGTACGGCGGTGCCCGCGAGGGCCAGGGAGGTGAGGGTGGTTCGGCGCATCGGGCGCTCTCCTTCGTCGGTCTGTCTCGGCGCCCCGCCCGGTGGCGACCGGGCGGGGCGGGTAACGATCGGAGAGACGAGACAGCGGAAGGGCCGGTTGTAAAGAACTGGCAAAGTCCCTTGAGGGGCTGCTCAGTTCCGGCGGCGGGCGTCCTCCAGGTAATGCAGCACCGCCGCCACCCGCCGGTCCACCTGGTCGGCGGGGGAGAGGTCGAGCTTGGCGAAGATGGCGCGGATGTGCTTGTGCACCGCGCCGTCGGTCACCACCAGCCGCCGCGCGATCGCGGTGTTGCCGAGCCCCTCCGCCATCAGCGCCAGCACCTCCCGCTCGCGCGGGCTGAGCCGTTCCAGGCGGGTGTCCTGCCGGGAGCGGGTGAAGAGCTGGGCGACCACCTCGGGGTCGATGGCGGTGCCGCCGGCCGCCACCCGGCGCAGCGCGGCGAGGAACTCCTCGACCCGGCCGACCCGTTCCTTGAGCAGATACCCGAGGCCGCTCACCCCGCCGGTGAGCAGCTCGGTGGCGAAGGACTGCTCGACGTACGCCGACAGCACCAGCACCGCGAGCCCGGGACGGCGCCGCCGGGCCTCGACGGCGGCCCGGATGCCCTCGTCGGTGTGGCTGGGCGGCATCCGTACGTCGAGGATGGCCACGTCCGGCTCGTGCTCGTCGACGGCGGCCAGCGCGCCGTCGGCGGTACCGGCGGTGGCGACCACGTCGAGTGCCTCGGCGCGCAGCAGCAGGGCGAGCCCCTCGCGCAGCAACGGGTCGTCCTCGGCTATCACGATGCGCATGTCACGTTCCGCAGTCCGTATCGCTCATGTCCCGCACGGCAGTTCCACGTCGAGGACGGTCGGGCCGCCCGGCGGGCTGGCCAGGGTGAGCGTACCGTCGTGGGCGGCGACCCGGTCCCGGACGCCGGCCAGCCCGGAACCGCCCCGCTCGTCGGCCCCGCCCCGCCCGTCGTCCGCGATCCGCAGCCGCAGCCGGCCGGCCCGGGCCCGGGCGGTGACGGTGGCCGTCCGGGCGCCGCTGTGCTTGGCGATGTTGGTGAGGGCCTCGGCGACGACGAAGTAGGCGGTCGCCTCGACCGAGGCGGCGCACCGCTCGGGCACCTCGACATCGGTCCGGCAGGGCACCGCGCACTGCGCGGCCAGCCCGGACAGCGCGCCCGCCAGGCCCCGGTCGGCCAGTACCGGCGGCAGGATGCCGCGGGCGACGGACCGCAGCTCGGCCAGGGCCTGCTCGGCGGCCGACTGGGCGCGTTCCAGGAGTTCGCCGGCGCCCTGCGGGTCGCGGGCCACCATCCGGCGGGCGGCGCCGAGCAGCACGGTGACGGTGACGATGCGGTTCTGCGTGCCGTCGTGCAACGAGCGCTCGATGCGCCGCAGTTCGGTGGCGTGGGCGTCCAGCGCGGCGGCCCGGGTGGCGGTCAGCTCCGCGACCCGCAGCGACAGGTCGGTCTCCGGACCGGCCGCCAGCAGCCGCCGCCCGGTGGCCGCCTGGAGCCGGGCCAGGGCGGGGAAGAGACCGAGGACGATGGCGATCCAGCCGAGGCCCAGCAGGGCCACCGCGGCGGCCTCCGGCCAGGTGTGCGCGGTGCCGATGCCGAGAGAGGTGCTGGTGGCGTCCGCGGGCGCCAGCGGCCACAGCAGCGGGAAGAGGCAGTCCCGCACGGCGGCCACCGGCAGCAGCACCCCGAGCAGCCCCAGCGGAAGGCCCGCGGTGGTGTGCCGGACCAGCCAGCGCAGCTCGCGCCGGGTGACCGGATCGGCGAGCGCCGCCCGCAGCCGGACCGGCGGCGGCTCGGGGGCGACTATCTCGGGCCCGAAGCGGCCGAGCCGGGCGCGTTCCCGGCGGGCCAGCGCGTGCAGGGCGCGCGGCACCGCCCGGCCGGCCAGCAGCCCCACCCCGAGCGGCGCGGTCACCGCCGCCCCGGCCGCCAGCAGCAGCAGGGCCAGGGCGGGGACGGCGGTGCCGAGCCCGCCGGCGAGCTGCGCGACCGCGGCCCGGGCCTCCCGCAGGACCCGCAGCGCGATCTCCTTGAAACCGGCGGCCCCGGCCACCGTGTCGCGGGTCGTCATCCGCCCACCTCCGTCACGCACCGACCCTAGGCGGCGGGCGGCGCGGCCGTCAGCCGGGGGCCGGGAAGGTACAGCCTGCTGTACCGCCGACCGGGCGGGCTGCGGGATCGGCCGCGGGGGGTGCCGTTCCCTAGCGTCGACGGCATACCGGACGGCCGTGCTCGGCGGCCGTCACCCGCCCCCGAAAGGCCCCCGCCATGCCGCACTCCGACCCCTACCGGCTGACCGACGCGGACGCCGGCGACGGCGACCGCACGGCCGGCGTCAGCCGCTCCGACCTGGTACGGACCCTGCTGTGGGCCGTGGTCGTGCTCAGCGCCGTCACCAACATGGCGGTCTCCTACGGCGACACCCCCGTCGCCGTCAACCTGGCCTGCGGCATCGTCACCGTGCTCGCCGCCGGCACCCTGGCCGTCCGCGGGCTGCGCGGGCGCCGATGAGCACCGCCGTCGCGCCGGACGCCACGCGCACCGCACCCGCCATCGCCCTCACCGGCGTCGGCAAGACCTACCCGGGCGGCGTCCGCGCCCTGGACGACGTGTCACTGACCGTCGAGCACGGCACGTTCCTCGCCGTGATGGGACCCTCGGGCTCCGGCAAGAGCACCCTGATGCACTGCGCCGCCGGACTCGACTCGCCCACCTCGGGCAGCGTCCGGATCGGCGGGCGGGAGATCGCCGGGCTGAGCGAGGCCCGCCGCACCGAACTGCGCCGGGAACGCGTCGGGTTCGTGTTCCAGGCGTACAACCTGATCCCGTCGCTCAGCGTCGCGGACAACATCACGCTGCCGCTGCGGCTGGCGGGCCGCGCCCCGGACCGCCGGTGGCTGCACACCCTCGTCGAACGGGTCGGCCTCGCCGACCGGCTCACCCACCGCCCCGCCGAACTCTCCGGCGGCCAGCAGCAACGCGCCGCGATCGTAAGGGCGTTGGTGACCCGGCCCGCCGTGGTCTTCGCCGACGAACCGACCGGCGCGCTGGACCTGCGCAGTGCCCACCAGGTACTGGACCTGCTGCGCGACCTCGTCGACGAACTCGGCCAGACGGTGGTGATGGTCACCCACGACCCGGCCGCCGCCGCCCGCGCGCACCGGGCGCTGGTGATGGCCGACGGCCGGGTGGTGGAGTCCCTCGACGCGCCGACCGCGCCCCGGCTCGCCGAGCGGCTCGTCGTACTGGGGGCGAGCTGACCGATGCTGTACCTCGCCCTGCGCACCGCCCGGCACCGGATCGCCACGCTGCTCGCCGTGGCCTGCGCGGTGCTCGGCGGCGCCGTGCTGATCACCGGCACCGGCGTACTCGCCGACACCGGCCTGCGCTCCCAGCTGCCGCCCGGCCGGCTGGCCGGCGCGGACGTCGTGGTCGCCGCCGACCAGGAACACCACCCGGCCGGGGACCTGCCGATCGCGCTGCCCGAGCGGGCCGCGATCCCGGCCCGGCTCACCGACCGCCTGACCCGACTGCCCGGCGTGACCGCCGTGATCGGTGACATCACCTTCCCGGCCGCGCTGCTCGACCCGGCCGGCCGGCCGCGGCAGGCCACCGCCGACCCCGCCGCCGCGGGCCACGGCTGGTCCTCCACCCGGCTGCTGGCCGGGGCCCGCGTCACGGGCCGCGCACCGGCCGGCGCGGACGAGATCGCCGTACCGGCGGGCACCGGCGTACGGGTCGGTGACCGGATCCGGGCCGTCGTCAGCGGCCGCCCCGCCGCGCCCTACCGGGTCACCGCCCTGGTCGACGCCCCGGAGGCCGGGGTCTACCTCGCCGACAGCACGGCCGCGCGGCTGGCGGGCCGGGCGGCCGGCGGCGCCGGGCCGCGGGCCGGCACCGTCGACCTGATCGGCCTGCGCGCCGAACCCGGCGGCGGACCGGACCTCGCCCGGGCCGTCCGCGACCGGCTGCGCGGCACCGGACTGCGGATCCTCACCGGCGCCGACCGCGGCGAGGCCGTCGAACCCGGCGTCGGCTCCGCCCGCTCCCTGCTCATCCTGCTCGCCGGTTCGCTCGGCGGCATCGTCCTGCTGATCACCGGCTTCGTCACGGCGGGCGCGCTCGGCCTCGCCGTCGCCGGACAGCGCCGCGACCTGGCGCTGATGCGGGCCGTGGGCGCGACACCGCGGCAGATCCGGCGGCTGGCCGCCGCCCAGTCGACGCTGGTCGCCGCGGTCGCCCTGGTGCCGGGTGTGGCCCTCGGCTACCTGCTGGCCGACGTGTTCCGGGACGTCCTCGTCGACCGCGAAGTGCTGCCCGCCGGTCTGCCGCTGACGCTGAGCCCCGTCCCGGCCCTCGCCACCCTGCTGCTCACCGCCGGCGCGGTGCAGCTCTCGGCGCGCTGCGCGGCCTGGCGCACCTCCCGGATGCCGGCCACCGAGGCGGTCGCCGAGTCCCGCACCGAACCCCGCACACCGTCCCGGTCGCGCACCCTGGCCGGCCTGCTGCTGATCCTCGGCGCGAGCGTGCTCGCCGCCGTGCCGCTGTACTCCCGCACCCTGCTCGGCGCCTCGGCCACCTCACTGGCCGGCATCGTCGCCGCGATCGGGCTGGCGCCGGCCGGCCCGGCCCTGGTCCGGGCGGCCGGGCGGACGGCGCTGCGCCGGCTGCGGCCCGGCGCGGCGGCCCCGACCTGGCTGGCGCTGTCCCACGTACGGGCCCACGCGCTGCGGCTCTCCGGGGTGATCAGCCCGCTGGCGATGGGCGTCGTGTTCGTCCTGACCTACGCCCTCGCCCAGACCACCGTCCTCGCCGCCACCGCCGCCGACACCCGCGCCGGCACCCTGGCCCAGTACCGCCTGACCACACCGGCCCTGGGCGGTCTCCCGGCGGACACCCTGGCATCGGTCCGCGAGGTGCCGGGGGTCCGGGCGGCCGAGCCGGTCGCCGCGACCACGGTGGTGTGGTCCTACGAGCAGTTCGGCGAGCCGGAGACCGAGGCCGCGTCGGCCATGATCCTCACCGGCCGGGCGGCCGGCGTCCTCGACCTGGGGACCGAACGCGGCTCGCTGGACCGGCTCACCGGGGCCACCGTCGCGGTCAGCGCCGAGGCCGCCGGACAGCGCGGCGCCCAGCCGGGGGAGCGGATCCGGCTGGTGCTGGGCGACGGGGCCCGGGTCACCGCCGAGGTCGTCGCCGTGTACGCGCGCGGGCTCGGCTTCGGCCCTGTCGTCCTCTCCCGGGACCTGGCCGCCGGCCACACCACGGCCGACCCGGCGACACGCGGCGTCCTCGTCCGCACCGACGGCACGGCCGCCGCCGGCCGGCGGCTGGCCGCGTTCG
>NZ_JBFAAP010000106.1:0-7219 GCF_040639815.1 Streptomyces sp. NPDC023723 | reverse complement strand
GCCGGGGCCACGGTCTGGCGCTGATGCGGATGCGGGCCCGGGCGGCCGGCGGCGCGCTCACCGTCGAGTCGGCGCCCGGCGAGGGGACCGTGGTGACGATGTCCGTGCCGTTCGCCGCGGCCGGCACCGGGGCGGTGCCGCGGTGACCGTGCGGGTACTGCTCTGCGACGACCACGCCGTCGTCCGCGCCGGGCTGCGCGCCCTGCTGTCCAGTACCGACGGGATCGACGTCGTCGGGGAGGCCGGCGGTGGCGAGGAGGCCCTCGGCATGGTCGCGGGGCTGCGGCCGGACGTGGTGCTCATGGATCTGCACCTGGGCACCGGCATGGACGGGGTGACGGCCACCCGGCGGCTGACCGCGCCGGACGCCGGTCACGTGCCGCGGGTGCTGGTCCTCACGATGTTCGACACCGACGCCGACATCGCCCGGGCCGTCGCCGCGGGCGCCACCGGGTATCTGCTCAAGGCCGAGCCGCCGGAGCGGCTGTTCGCGGCGGTGCGGGACGCCGCGGCCGGCCGCGCCGTGCTGTCCGGATCGGTCGCCGACCGGGTCGTCTCCCGGCTGCGTGCTCCCGGCCCCGCCCTCACCCCGCGCGAGCGCGACATCCTCGGCCGCCTCGCCCAGGGCCTGGGCAACCGGGAGATCGCCCGCTCCCTGTTCCTGAGCGAGGCCACCGTCAAGACCCATCTGAGCCGGGTCTACGCCAAGCTGGGCGTGCGCACCCGGTCCGGCGCCGTGGCCGCGGCGGCCCGGCACCGGCTGCTGCCGTGACCGGCGCCCGCCGGCGGACCGGGCGACTGGTCCCGTCCGGTCAGGCCGGTCCCCGGGAGCCGGGCTGGTGGGCGGCGAACCAGGCGGCGGTGGCGGGGTCGAGCGGCGGCACGTCGACCGGGGTGCCTCCGGAGCGCAGTGACGTGGTGGCGGCCAGGCCCGCGGCGACCGCCTCGCGGGCGGCGACCGGGGAGGTGTCGGTGGCACCACCGTGGGCGGCGAAGCGCAGGAACTCGGCGACGATCGCCTCGTCCGCGCCGCCGTGCTCGCCGCCGCCCTCGTCGGTGACCGCCAGATTCAGGTCGGCGTCCGGCCGGTAGCCGGAGCGGCGCCGGTTCCAGACCCTGATCACCGGGTCGTCGCCCTCGATGCCGTCCCCGAAGTTCTCCATGCGGCCCTCGTCGCCGATGACCGTGTAGTTGCGCCAGTAGTCCGGGGTGAAGTGGCACTGCTGGTAGCTGGTGAGCACCCCGTTGTCGAGGCGGGTGAGCATCATGCTGATGTCCTCGACGTCGACGACCGGGTTGAGGTCGCGCAGCGCCGAGGGCGGCCAGACACCGGTGTCGAACCAGTCCTGGACCCGCTGCGGGCCCTGCGCGGCGGTGCGCCGGTGGGGGTTGCCGCCGTAGACGGCGAGGTCGCCGAGGGCGGTCACCGAGCGGGAGTAGCCGCCCGCCAGCCAGTGGATGGCGTCCAGGTCGTGCGCGCCCTTCTGGAGCAGCAGGCCGGCGGTCCGGGCGCGTTCGGCGTGCCAGTCCTTGAAGTAGTAGTCGCCGCCGTGGCCGACGAAGTGCCGGCACCACACCGCGCGCACCCGGCCGATCGCGCCCTCGTCGATGATCCGCCGCATCCGGCGCAGCACCGGCAGATGGCGCAGGTTGTGCCCGACGTACAGGCGGGTGCGGGTGCGGGCGGCGGTGGTCAGCACGCGGTCGCAGTCGGCGAGGTCGACGGTCAGGGGTTTCTCGACGAAGACGGCGACGCCGGCTTCGAGGAAGAACAGGGCGGGCGCGGTGTGCGCGTCGTCGGGGGTGAGGACGAACACCGCGTCGAGGTCGTCGGCGAGCAGGTCCTCGTACCGTTCGTGGACGCGGACGCCGGCGCCGAAGAGCTTTCGCGCGTCGGCGCGGCCGCGTTCGGCCGGATCGGCGCAGGAGACCACCCGGGCGGTTCCCGGACGGTCGGCGAGAGTGGCCAGTTGGGCGCGCTGGCCGACACCGACGACGCCGACACGCAGTTCGGGCTGGGAGGCGGACATGGTCATCCCTTCGTTCCGGACAGGGCGATGCCCCGCCGCCGTGGTTGCCACGACGATAGATGCTTGAAAGTGTTCGATCAATGGCGGTAATGAGCACTTTCACGCATCACTGTCGCCGGGCCGGCCCGGCGGGGCAGGTGTCGCCCGCCCCGCCGGGGAGGTCAGCCCACCGCGAGGGTGAACACGTGCAGGTCCGCGTTGTCCGGCAGCCGTACCTCGCTGACCCGCTTGCCGTCCGGCGCGGCGAACGGCTCGGTGGCGAAGACGTACGTCGCCACCGGGTCCTGGTCCGCGCCCGCGACGTTGCGGTACGCGGCCTTGGCGACGGTCTCGTTGCCGTACTGGACGGTGCCGCCCCCGCCGCCGACGGTCCAGTCGGTGAAGGCCAGGTCGACGGTGTCCGTGCTGCCGTCGGTGTAGGTGACGGTGGCCGCGGACTCCTGGTTGCCGTTGACGGCGCTGCCGATGAAGGACAACCGGGCCGCCGGGTCGGCCAGTTCGATGCTCTGGCCGGTGGCGGTGGCGTTGTCCGGGCGGCCGGCCGGGGAGTCCGGCCAGGTGAAGGTGAGGCCGTCGACGGTACCCGGCTGCCCCGGGGTCAGGCCGGCCGCCGCCAGCGCCTGGCGGGAGTAGCTCCAGCCGCCGCCGTCGTAGTCGGCCTCGTCGTGCTCGCCCTCGTCGTCGGAGACCCCGGTGTTGTTATAGGCGGCCAGCAGGGTGCCGGGCGCGGCGACGGTGAGGGAGACGGGTTGCTCGTAGGAGCTGTCGCCCGAGGTGACGGTGACCCGCACGTCGTAGAAGCCCTGGGCGGTGCCGGGGCCGGCGGTCAGTTCGATCTGCTGGGCTCCGTCGGTGACGGTGCCCTCGGCGGGGCTCGCCGTGATGCCGTCGGGGGTGTCGACCTCGAAGCGCACGTCGGGTCCCGCGCCGCCGCTGACCGCCAGGGCGCGGATGCCGACCGTGGTGCTGTCGCCGGGGGCGAGGGTGGCGGCGGTCGGTCCGACGCCGATCTGGTAGGGCTGCTCGCCGTCCCGGAAGGACGGCGGGGCCTGGTCGGCGCCCCAGTCGGGGTCCGGGGTGGCGGAAAGGGTGTAGTCGAGCCGGCCGCCGTGCTCGACGACCGAGGCGGGCAGCCACGGGCGGTCGCTGGTGCGGCCGTTGACCTTCAGGGCGTGGATGTACGGCGCGTCGGCCGCCGCGCCCTCGGCCCGGATGGAGATGTCCTTGCCGCCCGGCCGGTCGATCTCCACCCGCGGGAACAGCGGGGAGGCGAGGACGAGTTCGGCCCGGGAGGGCACCTGCGGGTACATGCCGAGCGCGGAGAACACGTACCAGGACGACATGGCGCCGAGGTCGTCGTTGCCCGGGATGCCGCCCGGCTGCGTCGACCAGAGTTCGCCCATCGCGGCGCGGACGGTCTGCTGCGCCTTGTAGGGGGCGCCCGCGTAGTCGTACAGGTAGGGCACGTTGATGGACGGCTCGTTGTCCATGCCGGACTTGTCACCGCCGCCGCCGCTGAAGGACCAGTCGCCGCCGTCGTCGTGGAAGAAGGTGTCAAGCCGCTTCAGTGCCTGGTCGGTGCCGCCCATGGCCGCGAACAGCCCGGCCGGGTCGTGCTGCACCATCCAGGTGTACTGGGCCGCCGTGCCCTCGACGAAGCCGTTGCCGGTGGCCGGGGTGAAGCCGGTGACCCAGCTGCCGTCGGCCTTGCGGTTGGCGATGTACCCGCCGGTCGGGTCGGCGGCGATGTTGAAGTTGTTCTGCCAGTACTGGGAGCGGGTGGCGAAGGTCTTGGCGGTGTCCCGCTGCCCGGCCTCGGCGGCGAGCTGGGAGAGCGCGAAGTCGGCGCCGGACATCTCCAGTGTCTCGGCGGCGCCGCCCCAGGCGTTGGAGACGGACGGCATGTAGTGCAGGTCCAGGTACTTGTCGAGGGAGGGCCGCTGGCCCACCGACAGCACCGGCTTCCCGGCCGCCGACAGGTCCTGTGCGGTCGGTACGGTGGCCGCCTTCACCAGCGACTTCAGCGCGCCCCCCAGGTCGAAGCCGGTGCCGCCGAAGGCGTGGATACCGGCCAGGGCGATCGGCGAGGGATCGCCGTTCATGACGTGGGTGCCGCTGACGCCGTGCAGCCAGCGGTCCCAGATCCCGCCGTTCTGCTCGGCGGTCTCGTACAGCGACTGGGCGATGTCGGAACCCACGTCCGGGTTCAGCAGGGTCAGCAGCTGGACCTGGTTGCGGTAGACGTCCCAGCCGGAGAAGGTGCCGTACTGCGCCCGGTGGCCGCGGCCGACGCGGTGCACCTTGTCGTCGGGGCCGCGGTATCTGCGGTCGGCGTCGCTGACCACGTTGGGGTGGAACAGGGCGTGGTAGAGCGCGGTGTAGAAGGTGGTGCGCTCGTCGTCGGTGCCGCCGCCGACCCGGATCGCGGCGAGCCGGTCCCGCCAGGCGTCGTGGGCGGCCTTCTCGACCGAGGCGAAGGAACGGCGGGGCGGGTTCTCGGCCTTGAGGTTGGCCTCGGCGCCGGCCTGGTCGACGTAGGAGATGCCGACCTTGACGCCCACCGGTCCGCTGCCGGGCGCGAACTCGACGTAGCCGCCCGCACCCTTGCCGGCGACGGGCCGGCCGCCGTTCGTGAAACCGCCGGTGCCGCCGGAGGCGGTGGTGGAACCCGGGCTGAGCCGGTCGTCCCGCCAGGTGCCGGTGGCCTTGAAGGCGCGGTCGAACTTCGCGGTGAAGTGCAGGGTGTAGTAGGAGCGTTGGCCCTCGGGGTCGAGGTAGCCGCAGAAGTTGCCGGAGGTGACGGAGCCGGAGATGGTCCGGGTCTTCGGGTCGATCTTCACCGTGGAGTCGGTGGAGCCGACCTCCGAGTTGGCGGTGCGGACCAGGAGGCTGGCGGGCTTGTCGGCCGGGTAGCTGAACCGCGCCGAGCCGGTGCGGGCGGTGGCGGTCAGGTCGGCGGTGACTCCGGAGGAGAGGCCCACCTTGTAGTGGCCGGGCTCTGCGGTCTCGTCGTCATGGCTGAAATCGGCGGCGTAGACCGCGTCCTTGGTGTCGCTCGCCGGGGAGGAGGTGACCTCGCCGGCGTAGGGGAAGAACGGGATGTCGCCGCTGCCGCCCGCGCAGCCGGTGCCGGACATGTGGGTCAGGCTGAAGCCGCGGATGCGGGTGGCGTCGTAGTGGTAGCCGCCGGGGGCGGTGGTGCGGGTGGCGTCGCCTCTGGTGGTCTCCGGGCTCCAGGAGAGCATGCCGAACGGGACGACGGCGCCGGGGTAGGTGTCGCCGCCGTTCTCGCTGCCGATCAGCGGATCGACGTAGGCGGTGGGGTCCTTGACCAGGGACAGGTCGGGTGGGGCGGCGGACGCCGCCAGGGCGGGGGTACCGCCGCCGACCGCGAGGGCCGCGGCCAGCAGCAGGGACATCGGACGGAAACGCATGACGCGGCCCCTCCTCGGGACGGGTCGCGCACCACGGGTCGCACAAGCCGCAGGGACAGTAGCGTGAACGGGCGGCGTCGCGGAAGAGCACCTTCGTGCGGTGGGCGGGCGGGGCGGACGCGGACGACTCGGCCGTGTCGCGGGGTCTGGGCTGTGGGGTTTGTGTTGCGGGGTTGACATCGTTGTCCGGCGGCGCGGTAGTGTCTTGACGTCATCACGACAACGTTGTCGCACCGTGATGTCGCACAAGCCACTCGTGCAAGCCACTCGCACAAGCCACTCGTGCATGCCACCAGCGGGAAGCGCCGGGACCGCACCCGGGTCTGCGGGAGCGCGGCCCGCGCCCTCGCGTTGCCCGGCCGCCGATCGGTCGGCCGGTTCAGGCGGCGCGCCTGCCCGCCGGCCGGTGCGCCGACGGCCGGGATCGGATCGACGTCCGTTTCGCCTCCGGGGCCTCGGATCGCGCCCGCGGAGGGGGCCGGCCCACGTCGGCCTGCCTCGCCCCCCCGCTGCCCGGTCCACCGCGCCCCGCGCCCCCGTCACCTGCAAGAAGAAGGGGACGCTTCACGGCAAAGTCTGCCCTGCGGGGAATGGCCGGACGTCGCGGG
Source organism: Streptomyces sp. NPDC023723 (assembly GCF_040639815.1). Lineage (NCBI taxonomy): Bacteria > Bacillati > Actinomycetota > Actinomycetes > Kitasatosporales > Streptomycetaceae > Streptomyces > Streptomyces sp. NPDC023723. The sequence continues at coordinate 1,147 of NZ_JBFAAP010000106.1, read as the reverse complement.
CGCGTTCAACGGGCGGCGGGAGCGGGCGGACGGCGCCTGCGCCGGGGCGGCCGGCCGGCGGTCCACGCGGGGCGCGGCGGGCGACAGCCGGTAGGAACCGGCCAGTTCCCGCACCTCCGCCGAACGGACCACGCCGTCCGCCCGCAGGTGCTTGTCGAGCAGGGCCAGGATGCTTTCGGCGAGGTGCGCCCGGAGCGTCTCGGACCGGCCCGGCTTCAGGCCGACCTCCACATGCACGAAACCGCCGCCCGCGTCCGCCCCGGCACCGACGTACGTCTCGGCCGGACGCACGAGCGTCTTGCACACGCCCGTCGAACCGCTCTCCTCTAGGACCAGCGGGTGCAGTTCCGCGACCAGGGCCGCTCGGTCGAAGGCGGCGGCCAGGTGGGCGGAGTAGTCGATGGTGAGGTGGGGCATGGAGGACCTTTCACGCGGCCTGGTTTCGTCAGGCAACCATTTTCTCGCGCGGCGGGACCGCCCGGCCCCACCGGCCGCGTCATTCACCTCACGTCAACAGCGCGCCGGACTGTCACTCGTACGAGATCGGGCGTGGCGGGGACTGGCCGGGCGTGTCGCCGGAGTGCCTCCCAGGGGGTGACGCGGCGCGGCGGGTGCCCGGTGGCCCGCCGACCGGCCACGCTGCGGTGACCGGCCGATTCCAGAACGTAACGTGGCTGCGGCAGACTGCTCTGCCGCACGGCGCGAAGATCATCGCGGTGCGGCGACGCGCGAGGGAAGGGGACGAGGATGGAGATGGAGGCCCACGCGACGAGCGGGCCGGGTGAGCGGGTGCTGGGGCGGTCCTGGATGGTGCGCCTCGATCCGGCCGGCCGGGGCAGCACGGCGGTCCGGTTCACGTGCACCCGCCCGGCGTGTCCGGCCCAGCGCCTGCCCTCCGCCACCGCCGGCCGGTCCTTCGCCGTCGCCCACCTCACCGCGCACCTGCGGGCCGCGGCGGGCCCCCGGGGCGAGGCGTACTGCGCGTGCCGGGCCGACGGCTGCCACGGACACGGCGACACCGCGGCCGCCGGCCGGCCGTCCGGCGCCCCGGCGTGGCGGTGCGGCGGCGCGGTGGTGTTCGCGGTCCTCGCGGACCGGGCGGGGCGCTGGTGGCAGGCGCTCGAGTGCTGTGCGCGCTGCGCGGCCG
>NZ_JBFAAP010000105.1:0-7570 GCF_040639815.1 Streptomyces sp. NPDC023723 | reverse complement strand
GCTACGAACGCAAGCCCGAACACTTCCTCGCCTTCACCGCCATCGCCGCGACCCTCATATGCCACCGCAGACTCACCAAATGAAATGACGTCTTAGCGCGAATCGACCTTCTCGCTGGCTCGCACCCGCCCGGTCCCACTCACCCACCACCGCACAAACCACCTCGCCCCCGCCGAAGTAGACGCCCGCAACGACCCCCCGCGACGCCCGCGGGGGGGGCCAGCAGCACACCGCAACCAGCCACCCCCACCAGCCCTCACCCACCGCCGACGGCCCGCTGACGACGCCGGCACTCACGGCCGTCGCCCGGCCCCCGGCCCCCGGCCGCCCGCTTGCCGCCCCGTCATACGCGCCGCACCGAGCGGCCGGTCCAGGCGGGCCCGGTCAGCCGGCCGTCGCCCGCCGCGCCCTCTCGCACAGCCCGGCCAAGGACTCCGTCGTCACCGGCGAGACCACGCCCTCCTCGGTGACGATCGCCGTGACCAGCTCGGGCGGGGTCACGTCGAACGCCGGGTTGTACGCCTGCGTCCCCAGCGGCGCGATCGGCACACCACCGCCCGCCCCGGTCACCGGCACCTGCGGCACCGACACCTCGGTCACCTCGTACGCGGGCCGCTGCTCGACCTCGACGGCCGCCCCGTCCAAGGTGTCCGGGTCCACCGTCGTCACCGGCGCCACCACGATGAACGGCACATGGTGGTACCGCGCCAGCACCGCCAGCGGATAACTCCCCACCTTGTTCGCCACCGACCCGTCGGCCGCGATCCGGTCCGCCCCGATCAGCACCGCGTCCACCTCACCCGCCGCGAACAGCGAACCGGCCGCGTTGTCGGTGAGCAACGTGTACGCCATGCCGTTGCGGGCCGCCTCGTACGCCGTGAGCCGGGCGCCCTGCAACAGCGGACGGGTCTCGTCCACCCACAGCCGCCGCAGCCGTCCCGACCGGTGCGCCGCGAGCGCCACCGCGAAGGCCGTGCCCTCGCCGCCGGACACCAGTGCTCCGGTGTTGCAGTGGGTGAGCACCCGGTGCCCGCCCCCGGGCAGCAACTCGTCCAGCAGCGCCAGCCCGTGCTCGGCCATGCGGGCACTGGCCTCGGCGTCCTCCCGGTGCAACGCCCGCGCCGCGGCCAGCGCCGCCGCCGCGGCCTGCGGAGCGCCACCGCCCTCGGCGAGCGCGGCCCGGTGAGCGGCCTGCGCCCGGCGCACCCCGACCGCCAGGTTCACCGCGGTGGGACGGGCACCCGCCAGCGCGTTCGCGGCGTCGTCCACGTCGTAGCCGCGTACGGCGGCGAGCGCGACGCCGTACGCACCGGCGATGCCGAGCAGCGGTGCCCCGCGCACGGCCAGCGAGCGGATCGCCTCCACCAGCGCGGGCGCGTCCGTACAGACCAGCTCGACCTCCTCGGCCGGCAGCCTCGTCTGGTCCAGCAGGACCAGGACCGGGCCTTCGGGGGGTTCCTCCCAGCGGAGGGCCGGTATGTCGGTCGGCCGCTTGTCCTCGCCGGTCTGCGCGTACTGATCAGCCATGCGGTCAGTCTGCCCGCTATCCGTCGGACAATTGAAGGGGCGCAGCACCTACCGCGGCCGGTCACCATGCGACCACCCCATGGCACGATGGCTGCCAACCTGCCGCCGCGACCGCGGACGGGCACCGTGAAGGAGCGACGATGAACGACACTCCGGGCTGGGCCTCGCCCGGATCCGCCCCGTCCGACGGGCGGCAGCCCGGCGCGTCCGGCCCCGCCGACCGCCCCGGCCCCGACCAGCCGGCGGACCGGCCCGGCGCGGATCCCGCAGGCCCCGGCACGAAGTGGTCCCAGGAGCAGCCGCCGCCCGGCCAGTGGTCCGCGCCCACCGGCCCCACGGGCACCGGCCAGGCCCCGCCGCCCCCGCCGCCCCCCGGCCCCGGCTGGGGCACCCCGCCTCCGGGCCAAGGCCCGCAGGCCCCGCACGGCCCCGGCGGTCACGGCCCCGGCGGCGGCTGGGGCGGCGGTTACGGCGGCCAAGGCGGCCCCGGAGGTCAAGGGGGATACGGCGGCCCCGGCGGTTACGGCGGCTGGGGCGCCGGCTGGGGCGGCCCCCCACCCGCGGCCAAGCCCGGCGTCATCCCCCTGCGCCCGCTCGGCGTCGGCGAGATCCTCGACGGCGCGGTCTCCACCATGCGCACCTACTGGCGCACGGTCCTCGGCATCTCGCTGACCGTCGCGGTGGTCACCGAAGTCATCGTCGTCCTGCTCCAGGGCCTGGTCCTGGACAGCGCGAGCACCGACGCCCTGAACGACCCGAACGCGACGCTCAGCGAACTGGGCGACGCCATGGCCGGCACCATGATCAGCTCGGCTGTCGTCTTCGTGATCTCGCTGGTCGGCACGGTCATGGCGACCGCCCTGCTGACGACCGTCACCAGCCGCGCCGTCCTCGGCAGGCCGGTGACCACCGGCGAGGCATGGCGGGACGCCCGCCCCCAGGTGCTCAAGCTGTTCGGCCTGATCCTCCTCCTGCTGGTCATCACCGTGGGAATCGTCGCGGTCGGCGCACTGCCCGGCATCATCGTCGCGGTCACGGCGGGCGGCGGCGCGGCCATCGCGCTCGGCGTCCTGGGCATCGTCGCGGGCACGGTCGTCGCCGTGTGGCTCATGATCCGTTTCTCCCTGGCCTCGCCCGCGCTGATGCTGGAGAAGCAGAGCATCGTGAAGGCGATGAGCCGCTCCACCAAGCTCGTCCAGGGCTCCTGGTGGCGGATCTTCGGCATCCAGCTGCTGGCCACGATCATCGCGAACGTCGTCGCGTCGATCGTCGTCCTCCCCTTCACCTTCCTCGCCGCGGCCCTCAGCGGCGACGGGGTCAGCGGCTTCGTCAACGGCAGCGGCGGCCTCGGCTGGACCTTCCTGGTGATCAGCGGGATCGGCTCGGTGATCGGCTCCATGATCACCTTCCCGATCACGGCAGGAGTCACCGTGCTCCTCTACATCGACCAGCGCATCCGCCGCGAGGCCCTCGACCTCGAACTGGCCCGCGCCGCCGGTGTCCAGGGCTACCACGCCCCCGGCGCGAGCCCGGGGGTCTGATGCGGTGAGAGGCACGGGGGGAGTCTTCACAGAGGTGCTGCCGCACACCGCCGTACGGACCCTGCCGCGCGCCGGCCACGGCCTGACGCCGGCACTGTCGCGCTCCGACGACGCACCACCGCTGACGACGCCGCGCGATCCCGCCCGGGAGGCCGCCCGGCGTGAGCTGGCCAAGCGCATGTACCACGAGAACGACCCCAGTTGGTTCCAGCGTGCCCTCAACGCCTTCTGGGACTGGATCGGCGACCTGTTCAGCACCGCCTCCACCGCGACCCCCGGAGGGGCGCTCGGCCTGGTCGTCATCATCGCCGCCGTCCTGCTGGTGGTCGCCGCCCTCTGGTGGCGCCTGGGCGCCCCCCGCCGAGAGCCCACCACCACGGCCGCCCTCTTCGACGACCGTCCCCGCAGCGCCGCCGAACACCGTTCCGCGGCGGAGGCACACGCCGCCCAGGGCCACTGGAACCAGGCCGTCCAGGAACGCATGCGGGCCATCGTCCGAGCCCTGGAGGAACGCGCCCTCCTCGACCTCCGCCCCGGCCGCACCGCCGACGAGGCGGCCATGGAGGCCGGCCGCGCCCTGCCCGCCCACGCCGACGGACTCCGCGCCGCGGCCCGGGACTTCGACGACGTCACATACGGCGGCCGGGCAGCGTCCGAGGAGTCGTACCGGCGCGTCGCCGGACTCGACCGCGACCTGGAACGCACCAGGCCGCGGACGGCCGGCCGCGCCACCACCCACAGCACGGACGCCGACACCCGCCAGGGAGCCGCCGGATGACCACCGAGGCCACGCTCCCGTCCACCTCGGCCTCGCCCACCGCCCGCCACCTGTGGACCCGCACGCGCGGCGTCGCCCTCGCCCTCGTACTGCTCGTCGCGGGAGCCGTCGCGATCGCCGTCGTCCGCTCCGACGCCCGGCACGGCGAACTCGACCCGCGCTCGGCCGACCCCTACGGCAGCCGGGCCGTCGCCGAACTCCTCGCCGACCGCGGCGTGTCCACCCGCCTGGTCAGCACCCTGGCCGAGGCACGCGCCGCGACCGGCCCGGACACCACCCTCCTGGTCGCCGTCCCCGACCGCCTGACCGAAGCCCAGCAGACGCGGCTGCGCTCGGCCGCCGCCGGCTCCGGCGGCCGTACCGTCCTCGTCGCGCCCGGCAGCGCGTCCGTCGAGCGCCTCGCCCCCGGCGTCACCGCCGACCCGGCGATCAGCCTCGACTCGACCCTGTCCCCGGGCGCCGGCTGCGACCTCCCCGCCGCCCGGCGCGCGGGCCCCGCCGACACCGGCGGCATCCGCTACACCACCGTCCAGCCCGACACCGACGCCTGCTACCGCAGCGAGCGCCTGGCGACCCTGCTGCGTGTCCCCGAACAGACCGGCCAACCGTCGGCGGGCGCTTCCCAAGCGCCTGCCGACGGAACCGACGGAACGTACGAAGGCACCTCCACGGGCGACACGATCATCCTCGGCGCGCCCGACATCCTCCTCAACAACCGCCTCGACGAGCACGGCAACGCCTCGCTCGCCCTCCAACTCCTCGGTTCCCGCCCGCATCTGGTCTGGTACCTCCCCTCCCTCTCCGACACCACCGCTGAGGACGACGGCGAACGCAGCCTCTTCGACCTGCTCCCGTCCGGCTGGCTCTGGGGCACGCTGCAACTCTTCGTCGCCGCCGCCGTCGCCGCCCTGTGGCGGGCACGCCGGCTCGGCCCCCTCGTGCCCGAAAAACTCCCCGTGGCGGTCCGCGCCTCCGAAACCGTCGAAGGCCGCGCCCGCCTCTACCGCAAGGCGAACGCCCGCGACCGCGCGGCCGCCGCTCTTCGCTCCACCACTCGCACGCGCCTCGCCCCCTTGGTAGGCATCCCCGTACCCCAGGCGCACACGCCCGAGGCCCTGCTCCCCGCCCTGTCCGCCCACCTCCACGGCGAACACGGCGGTCCCGGCACCGGTCAGTCCCCGCACACCCTCCTCTTCGGCCCGCCGCCCGGCGACGACGCGGCCCTCATCTCCCTCGCCGATCAACTCGACGAACTCGAAAGGCAGGTACGCCGTCCATGATGGACCCGACCACTGACAACGCCGGGCCGGCCGGGACCGCGGGCGACGCCCACGCGTCCCTCGAGGCCCTGCGCGCGGAAATCGCCAAGGCCGTGGTCGGCCAGGACGCCGCCGTGACCGGCCTCGTCGTGGCACTGCTCTGCCGCGGCCACGTCCTCCTCGAAGGCGTCCCCGGCGTCGCCAAGACCCTCCTGGTCCGCGCCCTCGCCGCGTCCCTCCGGCTGGAGACGAAGCGGGTGCAGTTCACCCCGGACCTGATGCCGAGCGACGTCACCGGCTCACTCGTCTACGACGCCCGCACCGCCGAGTTCTCCTTCCAACCCGGCCCGGTCTTCACCAACCTCCTCCTCGCCGACGAGATCAACCGCACCCCGCCGAAGACCCAGTCCTCCCTCCTGGAAGCAATGGAGGAACGCCAGGTCACCGTCGACGGCACCCCCCGCCCCCTCCCCGACCCGTTCCTGGTCGCGGCCACCCAGAACCCGGTCGAGTACGAGGGCACCTACCCCCTCCCCGAGGCCCAGCTGGACCGCTTCCTCCTCAAACTCACCATCCCCCTCCCCTCCCGCCAGAACGAGATCGACGTCCTCACCCGCCACGCCTCGGGCTTCAACCCGCGCGACCTGCACGCCGCGGGCGTACGCCCCGTAGCGAGCGCCGCCGACCTCGAAGCCGCCCGCACGGCCGTCGCCAAGACCACCGTCTCCCCCGAGATCACGGCCTACGTCGTCGACATCTGCCGCGCCACCCGCGAGTCCCCGTCCCTCTCCCTCGGCGTCTCCCCGCGCGGGGCCACCGCCCTCCTCGCCACCGCCCGCGCCTGGGCCTGGCTGACCGGCCGCGACTACGTCACCCCGGACGACGTGAAGGCCCTGGCCCTGCCCACGCTCCGCCACCGCGTCCAGCTCCGCCCGGAGGCCGAGATGGAGGGCGTGACCGCCGACTCCGTCATCAACGCGATCCTCGCCAACGTCCCCGTCCCCCGCTGATGGCACCCACCGGACGCGCCGCGCTGCTCGCGGCCCTGGGCTCCCTCCCGGTCGGCATCTGGGAACCGGGCTGGACCGGCATGCTCGCGGTCAACGGCCCCATCGCCCTGGCCTGCGCCTGTGACTACGTCCTGGCCGCCCCCGTGCGCCGGTTGCGCCTGTCCCGCTCCGGTGACACCTCAGTGCGCCTGGGCGACAGCGCCGACGTCACCCTCACGATCACCAACCCCGCCAACCGTCCGCTCCGCGCCCGTCTCCGCGACGCCTGGCCCCCGAGCAGCTGGCGTCCGGGCACGGAAACCACCTCGTCCCGCCACCGATTGACCATCCCACCCGGCGAGCGCCGTCGCGTCACCACCCGCCTCCGCCCGACCCGCCGCGGCGATCGCCAGGCCGACCGTGTGACGATCCGCTCCTACGGCCCGCTGGGCCTTTTCACCCGCCAGGCCACTCACCAGGTCCCTTGGACCGTACGGGTCCTCCCCCCGTTCACCAGCCGCAAGCACCTCCCTGCCAAACTGGCCCGGCTCCGCGAACTCGACGGCCGCACCAGCGTCCTCACCCGTGGCGAGGGCACAGAATTCGACAGCCTGCGCGAGTACGTCCCCGGTGACGACACCCGCTCCATCGACTGGCGCGCCACGGCCCGCCACACCACGGTCGCCGTCCGCACCTGGCGTCCTGAACGCGACCGCCACGTACTCGTCGTCCTCGACACCGGCCGTACGTCGGCCGGCCGAGTGGGTGACGCTCCTCGCCTGGACTCCGCCATGGACGCGGCGCTGCTCCTGGCCGCCCTCGCCTCCCGCGCCGGCGACCGGGTCGACCTCCTGGCCTACGACCGTCGCGTACGCGCCCTGGTCCAGGGCCGCACCGCGGGTGACGTCCTGCCGTCCCTGGTCAGCGCCATGGCGACACTGGAACCCGAACTCGTCGAAACCGACGCGCGCGGTCTCACCGCGACGGCCCTCCGCACAGCCCCGCGCCGCTCCCTGATCGTCCTGCTCACCACTCTGGAAGCGGCACCCATCGAGGAGGGTCTCCTCCCCGTACTCCCGCAGCTCACCCAGCGCCATACGGTCCTGCTGGCTTCCGTCGCCGACCCGCACGTATCCCGAATGGCCACGTCACGCGGCACGACAAACTCGGTTTACGAGGCCGCAGCCGCCGCCCAGTCCCAAGCGGACCGCCATCGCACCGCGGACCAACTACGCCGCCACGGCGTCACCGTCGTAGACGCCACCCCCGAGGAACTGGCACCGGCCCTCTCCGACGCCTATCTCGCACTGAAGTCGGCAGGACGTCTCTGACAAACGCAAAAAAGGGGCCCTCAGGGTCCCTCTAAAAACTTCCCGACAAACAGAAAACCCCCGCATCTCACGATGCGGGGGTTTCCCTTATAAGAATTGTTCGGCGGCGTCCTACTCTCCCACAGGGTCCCCCCTGCAGTACCAT
>NZ_JBFAAP010000104.1:0-8492 GCF_040639815.1 Streptomyces sp. NPDC023723 | reverse complement strand
GCGGCGGCGGCCGGCCGGCCGGGACGTGCGGCGGACCCCCGCCCGCCCGCCGCCGTCGCCGCCGCCTTCACCCTGGCCCAACTGCTCCTCGTCCGCCCCGGCATGGGCCTGGGCTGGGACGAGATCGTCTACGTCAGCCAGGTCACCGGGCACACCCCGGCCGCGTTCTTCAGCGCGCCCCGCTCCCGCGGCCCCGCCCTGCTGGCCGCGCCCGTCGCCGCCTGGTCGTCCTCCACCGAACTCCTGCGGGTGTACCTCGCCGTCCTCTCCGGCCTCGGCCTCTTCCTGGCCCTGCGCGCCTGGCGCGGGCTGTTCCCGACCGGGGTGCTGGCCGGCGCCGGCGCCCTCTTCGCCACCCTGTGGGTCACCCTCTTCTACGGGCCCCAGGCCATGCCCAACTACTGGGTCGCCGTCGGCGCCCTGATCTGCGTCGGCTCCTTCCTGCGGGCCCAGGCCGGCCACGCGGCGCGGGCCGCGCTGTGGGGCGCGGCGGCGGGCGCCGCGCTGATGGCCTGGATGCGCCCGGCCGACGCCGTCTACGCGAGCCTGCCGCTGCTGGCCGTCGCCCTGTGGCGGCGCCACGCCCGGCTGCTGCTCGCCCTCGTCGGCGGTCTCGCCGCCGGGGGAGTGGAGTGGGTGGTCGAGGCGTACGCCTGGTACGGCGGCCTCGCCGAACGGCTGCACGAGGCGTCCCGCGTCCAGGGCGGCCTCGGCTGGGCGATCGCCGTCGACGACCAGCTCCGCAGCCTGGGCGGCCGCGCCCTGTGCCGCCCGTGCACCGGGGCGTTCCCGCACCCCGCGGTGACCCTGTGGTGGTTCGCCCTGCCGCTGCTCGCCGCCCTCGGCCTGGCGGTCGCGGTCCGGGCCGGCCGCACCGCCCGCACACTGCTGCCACTGGCCTGCGCGGCGACCGTCGCCCTGCCCTACCTGTTCGGCATCGGCTACGCGGCCCCCCGCTTCCTCCAGCCCGCCTACGCCCTGCTCGCCCTCCCGGTCGCCGACGCCCTGCGGCACCTGGTCCGGGCCCCCGGCGGCCGGTGGCGCCCGGTACCGGCCGCCCTGGTCGCCCTCGCCCTGGCCGGCCACCTCGCCGCGCAGTACGCCGTACTGGACCGCACCGTGGACCGCACCACCCGCGACCGCCGGGACTGGGCCCGCGCGGCGGACGCGCTGCACGGCCTCGGCGTCCGCCCGCCCTGCCTGCTCACCGGCCACGAGGCGATCCCGCTCGGCTACTACACCGGCTGCTCCTCCGGCAACACCGCCGGACACAACGAGAACACCACCTCCGCCGAGATCGAGCGCACCGCCCGGCGCGTCCCGGCCGCCGCGCTCACCGTCCCCGGCGGCAAGGTCCCCGGCTACGCCCGCACCTGGACCCCGTACCGCGTCGGTGACCTGCGGGTCCTGGTCGCACCCCGGCCGGCGGCGGACGGCACCGGCTGACGCAGTGGGCTCCGGGGGCGGAAGACAGCGGCTGAAGGCCGGTTTCCCGGCCGGTGGCATCAGGTAGGACACCGGTTGTCGGGACACGGGCGAAGGGGGAACGGCATGACGAGCGCCGAGCCGGACGGCAGGCCGGTGGCGGAGTTCTTCGCACCGGGGACGTCGTCCTTCAGCGAGTTCCTGGCGGCCCACCGCCCCGGGCTGCTGGTCACCCGGCGGGTCCTGCCGGACGGCGCGCGGGCCCCGGCCGAGGTGCCGCACGGCACCACCGTGCTGGCCCTCACCTACCGCGACGGCGTGCTGATCGCCGGCGACCGCCGGGCCACCATGGGCCACCTCATCGCCCAGCGCGACCTGGAGAAGGTGCACCCGGCCGACGACCACACGGCGGTGGCGTTCGCGGGCACCGTCGGACTCGCGCTGGACATGGTGAAGCTCTACCAGGTGGAGCTGGCGCACTTCGAGAAGATCGAAGGCATCCCGATGACCCTCAAGGCCAAGGCCACCCGGCTGGCGACGATGGTCCGGCAGAACATGGGCCAGGCCATGCAGGGTCTCGCCGTCGTCCCGCTGCTCGCCGGATACGACACCACCGCACCCGGCGGCGGCCGCGGCCGGGTCTTCTCCTACGACATCGCCGGCGGCCGCTACGAGCAGCACGGCTTCCACGCCGAGGGCTCCGGCTCCCCCTACGCCCGGGGCGCCCTGAAGAAACTGCACCGCGCGGACCTGTCCCGGCGCGAGGCGGTGCTGGCCGCGCTGCACGCCCTGTGGGACGCCGCCGACGAGGACTCCGCGACCGGCGGCCCGGACCTCGGCCGGGGGATCTACCCGGTGGTCTCGGTCATCACCGAGGCCGGCTTCGAACGGCTCCCGGCGGCCGAGACCGAGGAGCTGAGCCGGGCCACGGTGGAGCAGCGGCGGCACCGGCCGGACGGACCCCGGGCCGCGCTCTGAGCCGCTCGCGCGCGGACCGGGAGCAGGCCCCCGGGGCCGTCGAGGTTAAAGATCGCGGGACGGGAAACGCGAAAGCAGACCGAGACGCCCCAGGCGGCGCAGCGCGAGCGAGAAGGAGGCGGCGATGGGCACCGACCCGATGGCCGACGACGTCTACCAGCCCACCGGCGGCAACGAGGAGCAGGAGGACGCCGCGCCGCTGGACATGGAGGACGCCGTCGACGAGCGCACCTACGACGACACCCTCGACGAGGGCTACTCCCCGCCGGAGAAGCCGCTCGGCGTCGACAAGGTGGGCACCACCGCCGCCGAGCAGCAGGACGGCGAGACCCTGGACGAACGGCTCGCCCAGGAGGTCCCCGACGTCACTGCGCCGGCCGGTGACGGCGTCGGCGACCGGACCGACGGCGAGGGCGAGCCGGTCGACCCGGAGGCGGGCACGGACCGGGCCGGCCGGCTGGTCGCCCCCGACGAGGGCGTGCGCACCGACACCACCAAGGAGACCCTCGCCGAGGACGTCGGCATCGACGGCGGCGCGGCCGGCGCGGAGGAGGCCGCCGTACACGTGGTGGACGACGACACGGCCCCCTAGAGGACAGTCAGGGCAGCAGCTTGTCCAGCGCCGCCGGGCCCTCGGCGGCCAGCTTGCGCCGGGCCCATTCCAGGTTCTCCTCGGTCAGGTCCCGGCCGGCCGCCAGGACCAGGTCCTCGGGCGACACGTCGGAGCCGGTGCGGGCGTGCAGCAGACCGTCCGGGGTGACGCGGTCCTCGTCCGGGCCGGCCCCGGCCGGCCGGGCGGCGTCGGGCTGTGGTGTCGACATGATCGATACGCTCCTCGGGGTCCGGATCGCTGGTTCAGTCCCGGTGTCCCGGTCCCGAATCTCCCGGTATCACCGTAACGTCCCCGAGGAGCCGGGGCGCCTCAGAAGGCGGTGAGGGTCAGCCGTATCCCGGTCGGCGCGGTGTCCTGGATGTAGGAGGCGAAGTCGGCGACGTCGTCGAAGGCGAAGCCGTACGCCCTGCCGTCCTCGGTGGCCGCGTGCATCGCCTTGGCGTAGTGGTTGGTGAGTTCGGTGCCGTAGAACGCGGCCGGGTCGGTGGTCGGCTGGGCGGCCGAGGCCAGCAGCGTGGAGCGGTTGAAGCCGGCGCCGAGGATCGCGGCGACCGGGCCGGTGGTGCCGTCGTTCGGCGCGGCCAGGGCGCCGTCGCAGAACAGCACGTCCCGGGTGGACGGCCTGGCGAAGGAGACCGACGCCGGACCGCTGAAGGTGAACTGCTCGCCGCGCACCCGGCCGGTGAAGGTCCCCGCGTTGGTGGTGACCGTGAGGTCCTTGCCGGTGTAGGTGCTCCACACCTCGTCGATGTACGGGGCGAAGTAGTCCTTGGCGAACAGTCCGGCGTCCAGTCCGTGCCCCGGGGCGATGATCCGGGTGTCGTCGATGACCAGCGGCGCGAACTCCGGCACCTGCCGGACCGCCTCGAACGCCGCCGCCCGGCCGCCCGCCCGCACGGTGCCGGCCGTCTGGTCCTTCGCGCCGGTCAGCCGGATCGCCATCGGCACGCTGAACATGTCCACCATCGTGGTGTTGCAGAACATGCCGGAGGAGTTGTACGTGAACTCCGCGCAGTCGTGCAGCACCCCGTAGTTGGGGTCGGACGACACCCAGCCGGCCGGGTACTGGAGCGCGGCGTTGCCGGCGCCGTCCGTGACCGCCTTGAACTTCAGCTTCTCGCCGAGCGCCACGTAGATGCGGCCGGACATGTACGGCAGCGACAGCTGGGTGGCGCCGCTGCCGGACAGGCTGATCGCGTAGTCGGTGTAGCCGTCGGCGCCGTTGTCGGACAGGGCGATCGGGGCGAGCGTCCCGTCCGGAGCGAGCCGTACCTGCTTGCCGTCCAGGTTGCCCACGACGTAGAGGTGGACGTCGCCATTGCCGAAGGAGCCGGTCTCGTTGACGACCGTCAGCGGCAGGGTGCCCGCGGCCTCGGTCGCGGCCCCCGACGCGTCCGTGCCGTTGTCGGCGAGGGCGTGCGGGGCGATCGCGGCGATGGCGGGCGCGGCCACCGCCGCCCCGCCGAGCGCGACGAGCAGCTTGCGGCGGCCGAGCGGACGCTGATGACGAGCGGTCATGTGGGGGGCCTCCTGAGGACGTGCGTGGTGCGGCGCGTGAGAGCGCTCTCAGAACGCGGCCGATGGTACGCACGGACAGTGCCGTGGCCAACGGTCCAAGCGTGCGCCAAATCGGTTCATCGCGTGCGGAGTTGGGGATACCGGATGGGTCGCGGGGCGGCCTTAACCGGCGTTTAAGGGCCGCTTAACCCGGCCGGCCGCGGGCGCGGGGCGGCCCCGGCGCCCGCGCCCGGCGCCACCGGTCCGCTGCCCGCTCACTCCTCGAACACCGGTGGGCCCGTTCACCTTCGCCCGGATTCGCCGGACATCCGTCCGGCGGGCCGTCTACGCTACGAACAAGCCGCGTCACCCACCGTGTTCGCCCGAGGAGGCTCCCCGTGCCATCGCCCTGCGACCCCGCGCACGCTCCCGCCGGCGACGTGGGCGCGGCCCTCATGATGATCGACTCGCGGCTCAAGAGCATCCACGACGGCAGGACCGCCACCGATCCCGAACAGCAGGAACTGATCGACCAGTTCGCCGCGTCGCTGGGGCCCGGCGGAGTCGACGACGTGCTGGACGGCGCCTGCACCCTCATCTACATGTTCATGAGATGGCTGCGGATGGCCCACGAGGACCACGGCAAGGACGTCATCGAGTACGTGGTGCCCAACCTGGTGGCCACGATGCGGATGATGCCCAAGAGCGTTCCCCCGGAGACCATCCCGACCATGGCCGGCCTGGTCATCGCCGCCGGTACCGGGCTGAGCCCGAGCCTGTGGCGCAAGCAGTACGGGTACTGGACCGAGGACGAGATGACTCCGCTGGAGGCCACCGCCTTCCTGCTCGCGGAGCACATCAACCGCATCACCGAGGACCCGGACTTCGCCACCCGTCTGATCACCGAAGCACTGACCAGGTCCGACGAGGCCTGACCCGCCGCCACCCGCGCGCGTCAGGCCAGCAGCGCCTCGGCCTCGGCCAGAATCTCCGTCACCCGCAGGCCGAACGCGGCGTCGCACGGATGCGGACGGCCCGTCCGTACGGCGTCCAGCAGCGCGTCCCCGGCCCGCAGCAGCGCGGGCACGGCCCCGTCGTCCGCGCTCCGCGGCAGCGGCGTCACCCCGGCGACGCCGCGCAGTTCCACGGTGGCGCCGGCCGCCGCGGGCGGTGCCGTCAGGCTGAGCGTCAGCACGCTGGACGCGCCGCCGGCGTGGTCCAGGACGACCTGCACGGTGTCCCCGGGGCCGGGCACGGCCGCCGCCACCCGCCGGACGTCACCGAGGACCGGCAGCAGCACCGACAGCGCGTGCGGACCGACGTCCCACAGCGCGCCCTTCTCCCGCCGCCACGGTGACGCCGCGAACGGACTGTCGCCGGTGAACACCGCGCCGAGCCACTGCGCCCGCGCGGTGAACCAGCCGCCCCGGCCCGCCTGGGCACCGATCCACGCCTCGGTCTCCGGCCGGAAGCGGACGGTGAAGAACACCACCGAGGCCACCCGCGCCGCGCGCACCGCCTCGGCCACCGCCCGGCCCTGCGCCACGGTAGTGGCCAGCGGCTTGTCCAGCAGCAGATGGCGGCCCGCCCGCGCCGCGCGCACCGCCAGGTGGGCCTGGACGGACGGGGGCAGCGCGACGGCCACCGCGTCCACGTCCGCCAGCAGGGCGTCCACCTCGGCGTAGGCCCGGGCGCCGTACCGGCCGGCCAGTTCCTCGGCCGCCTCCGGGCGGCGGCCCCACACCCCGGCGAACTCGAGACCGTCGTGCCGGTGCAGGGCCGGAGCGTGTGCCGCCTGGGCCCAGGGACCGGTGCCGAGCAGTCCGATACGCATGCCGCCGCCTCTCTCAGGATGCCGAACGCCGGGCGGCCCGGAACCCGGACCCGGCCGAGGGCGAGCGTGCCACAGCGCCCGCCGCCCCGCACCACCCGGCCGGACACCGCCGCGCCGGACGCGTGCCCGTACGGCCCGGTGCCCGGCGGGCCCCGGAACCGGGGTGTTCCGGTACGGCCGCTGCGGCGGCGTCCCCCGCCCCGGTGTTCGGTTCCCCGCCGTCGGGCCGGCCGCGCGGGACCGGTGATTCTGCCGATCCCGGTCAGTACTCCGCCAGCCGACAGTGGCACGGCCAGTCCACCGGCGATGCCCGGCCGGCGCGGCACCGGTACACCTGCCACGCGCACCGGTGCCCGAACCGCCGCCGGCCGGGGTCCCCGTCGCCACGACCGAGAGGACGACTCGTCGTGCACTCCAACCCCCACACCCCCGCCGGCCACCGGGCGACCCGCAGCGCACCCCGCGTCACCCGGCGCCGGCTGGCCGGCGCGGCGGCGGCGATCACCGCGGTAGTCGGGCTCAGCACGCTCACCAGCCCCGGCGCCCAGGCCGCCGACAACCCCTACGAGCGCGGACCGGCCCCCAGCCAGTCCAGCATCGAGGCACTGCGCGGCCCGTACTCCGTGTCGGAGACGTCCGTCTCCTCGCTCGCCGTCACGGGCTTCGGCGGCGGCACCATCTACTACCCGACCAGCACCAGCGACGGCACGTTCGGCGCCATCGCGGTCGCGCCCGGCTTCACGGCGTACCAGTCCTCGATGGCCTGGCTCGGGCCGCGGCTGGCCTCGCAGGGCTTCGTGGTGTTCACCATCGACACCAACACCACGCTGGACCAGCCCGCCTCCCGGGGCGAGCAACTGCTGGACGCCCTCGACTACCTGACCGAGGACAGCAGCGTACGCACCCGCATCGACAGCAGCCGGCTCGGCGTCATGGGGCACTCCATGGGCGGCGGCGGCACCCTGGAGGCGGCCAAGGACCGGCCCTCGCTCCAGGCCGCGATACCCCTCACCCCCTGGAACACCGACAAGACCTGGCCCGAGGTCAGCACCCCCACCCTGGTCGTCGGCGCGGACGGGGACACCGTCGCCCCGGTCGCCTCGCACGCCGAACCGTTCTACACCAGCCTGCCGTCCAGCACGAACCGCGCCTACCTGGAGCTGAACTCCGCGACCCACTTCTCGCCGAACTCGTCGAACACGACGATCGCGAAGTACAGCATTTCCTGGCTGAAGCGGTTCATCGACAACGACACCCGCTACGAGCAGTTCCTGTGCCCGATCCCGTCGTCGAGCCTGACCATCGAGGAGTACCGGGGCAACTGCCCGCACACCGGCTGAGACCCGTCCGGCGGCATCCGGCGGCGGTCGTCCATCGGGCGGCCGCCGCCGGTGTTGTGCCGGTGCACGGACGCGCGCGCCGGGCGCTGGGCAGCGGCACACTTCGGGTCATGTACATGCCCTATGGAACCGCAGGTCGGGCCGGACAGCGGCCCGTCCGGGCGTGCGGACCTCTCCCTTCCGCCTCTGGTTACGCGCGCGTAACCTCCCGGGAATGACCGGAGACACGATCGTACGTCCGGCTGTGCGGATGCACGGACGGAGCGCGCAACGACGGGCGGTCGCCGCCCTGTTGGACCGGCTGCGGACGCACGGCGCCGGCCTCGTCGTGACCGGGGAGCCCGGCCTCGGCCGCACCACCCTGCTGCGCTGGGCCGCCCACGGCTTCACCGCCGGCAACGTCCTCCACCTGCGGGCCGGCCCGACCGACGGCCCAAAAGCCCTGGGCTGTCCGGGCGGCGGCCCCGAAGTCCCGGGGGCCCCGCCCGCGGCTGCCGGGCACGTCATGGGTGCCCGGCGGGACCCGGAAGCCGGCGCGGACGGCCGCGCGGGTCACCCCGGGCACCGTCCGCCGCCGCGGGCCGCCGCCCCGCGTACGTACACCTGGGCCCCCGGCCCGGGGGTCACCCCGGACCACCTGCTCGACGCCTTCCGGGGCGCGGCGGACGGCGGGCCGCTGCTGGTCTGCGTGGACGACGCCCACCGCTGGGACGCCGCCGGCCGCGCCGCGCTGGGCGCGGTGGCCGGGCGGCCGCCCGGCCACGGCCCGGTGGGGCTGCTCCTCTCCGTCGCCGGACACCGGGCC
>NZ_JBFAAP010000103.1:7785-9120 GCF_040639815.1 Streptomyces sp. NPDC023723 | reverse complement strand
GGCCGGTGTGCACACCGGGACCGAGCCGGGGCCGCGGCGGGGCGGGCGGCTTCATGCCCGCCGCCCAGTCGGCCAGCATGCGGGCGTCGCGCCGCGCGGCCTCGGCCGGGTCGGTGACGCAGATGATCCGGCCCAGTTCGGTGGAGAACTCGACGAAGGCCACCGCGTGCCGCAGCCGTTCCTGGCCGTAGGTGTCGAGCAGGCCGTCGTCGGCCAGGCCGCGCAGCACGGCGTCGAGCTTCCAGCCCAGGTTCATGGCGTCCCGCGCGCCGGCGCCCAGCCCCTGCCCGGCGAACGGCGGCATGAGATGGGCGGCGTCCCCGGCGAGCAGCACCCGGCCCGCCCGCCACTCGGTCGCCCAGCAGGCCTGGAAGGTGTAGACGGAGTGCCGCTCCAGCCGGGCGTTGGTCTCGTCGAGCCCGTACGGCGCCAGCAGCCGCCAGGCCGTCCCGGCGCTGTTGAGGGACTCCTTGCTCTCCCCGGGCAGCCGCATGAACTCCCAGCGGCGCCGCCCGGGACCGCCCGGCACCATGGTCGACGGACGGCGCACGTCGCAGCTCTGCGCCGCGACATGGGGGAAGTCCAGGCCCGGCAGCGGTTCCACGTCGACCACCAGCCAGTCGTAGAAGTAACCCTCGTCGTGCCACTCCAGGCCGGCCCACCGGCGCACCGCGCTGTTGGCGCCGTCCGCGCCGATCACCCACGAGGAGGTGACGGCGGCCCGCCGGCCGGTGCCGGTGTGCCGCACGGTGACGGACGCCGCGGCCTCGTCCTGGGTCAGGCCGACCGCCTCCCAGCCGCGCCTGACACACACCGACGGCAGTGCGGCGAGCACCTCGTCCAGGGCGTTCTCCAGGGCGGGCTGGCTGAAGAAGTAGGTGTTGTACCAGCCCGACTCGCCCAGGCCGCTCCAGTCCACCTCGACCAGGGTCTGCCCGGCCCCGTTGCGCCAGACATACATGTCGTCGTAGGGCTGGGTGACGGCGGGGATCCGGTCCGGCGCGAGGCCCACGGACTGGAGGATGCGGGCGAAGTCCGAGCAGTGGGTCACCGCGCGGGGCAGCGGATAGCCCGCCTCGTTGCGGTCGACGACGAGGACGGAGTGCCCGCGTCGGCCGAGCATGCAGGCGAGCAGCTTCCCGACGGGGCCGAATCCGACGATGGTGACATCGGCGGTGGCGGGGAACGTGTCATCGTCGACGACGTGCACTGCGGACTCCGTTCTGCGGGGGCGTCTGCCGAAAACTATGGACCGCCGCGGGGCGGGGGGGGGGGCGGCTTGGTGGTCGGCGTGAGGCGTCAAGAAGCGCCCCCCCACACCCCCGCCCACACCAC
>NZ_JBFAAP010000103.1:0-7775 GCF_040639815.1 Streptomyces sp. NPDC023723 | reverse complement strand
TATCTCGTCGGGGGGGGGGGTGTGGTTGCTCTTCTCCTCTGACCCTACCACACCAAACCCCAGCCCCCCCCCCCCGCCGGCCTCTCCAGTCGGTGCCCGGCTGGGGGCCGCGCTGACCGTCGCCCGCAACCGCGCCCCCGCGCGGCGCGCCTCACTGGTCGTGGCCGCCACCATGGCCGGCCATACCGCTGGGCGGAGGAGCCGCCCCCCTCCTGGCGGTCCCGGTGCCGGGAGCACGGCCACCAGCACCGCGGGGCCCTTCGGCGGTGCCGCGGCGCTCCGCCTCGCCGCCGTCACCGGCCTGCTCCTGGCCGGCCGGGCCCGCGAGCCCGGCGTGTTCCAGCCCGCCGGACGGCGGCCGGCTGCCCGACGGGGGGTACGCCGGCGCCCGCCCGGGGAGCCGGAGTGCCGGACCCGGCCCCGCGTACTCGGCCGGTGCCCCGTCAGGAGCGGGGCGCCGGCCGGTCCCGGCACTGCCGCAGCGCCGCCTCGGTGTCGATGACCGGGTTGAGGCGCTTCAGGCACCGGACGGCGAGTTCCGCCTTGCCGCGGAATCGGCAGGTGGGCATCACCACCGCCACGGCCTGCAGAGCGCCGGTCGGCCCGGGCATGCCGGTGGAGACCG
This sequence comes from Streptomyces sp. NPDC023723, assembly GCF_040639815.1. NCBI lineage: Bacteria > Bacillati > Actinomycetota > Actinomycetes > Kitasatosporales > Streptomycetaceae > Streptomyces > Streptomyces sp. NPDC023723. The sequence goes on along the minus strand of NZ_JBFAAP010000103.1, from coordinate 7,150 downwards.
CGCAGATGCCGAGATCGTGCTCCTCGATGTCGATCGCGATGCCCGAGCGGCGCGTCTCGTCGAGGCCGGCCAGGACCGCCGCCCGGTCGGTCACGGTCCGCTCCGTGTACCGCTCCAGCCGCCGCGGCAGCAGCCGCTCCACCCGGTCGTCGGGCAACTGCGCGAGCAGTGCCCAGCCGATGCAACTGGCGTGCAGGGAGAAGCTCCGGCCGACCTTGGTGACCCCCTTCAGCCGTTCGGCCGAGGCGATCTGGTCGGCGACCACGACCTCGCGCCCGCTGAACACGGCCAGCTCCACGTTCTCGTTCACCTCCCGCGCCAGGGAGGCGAGCCGGCCCCGGTTGGCCGCCAGCAGCGCCAGGTGCGCGTTCATCCCGAACTTCAGCAGACCGGGCCCGAGCACGTACCCCGGCCCCTCCGCCGCGCCGACGACGTACAGCTCGTGTTCGAGGGCCTGGATCAGCCGGTGCACGGTGGAACGCGGCAGACCGGTGCGGGCCGCGAGATCGCTCAGGGTGAGCGGGCCGCGGCTCTCGGCGAGGACGTCGAGGACGGCGGTGGCCCGGCCGATGTCCGTCATCCCCGGCCCTCCGTCCAGGTCCGGGTGACGGTCAGGGCGGCCACCTCCCACTCCGGCTCCCGCACCACCATCTCGTACTCGCCCAGCGTGTGCGGGCGGGGCACGGGATCGAGCAGCCACCTCGTGTAGTGGGCGCGCGCCACCCAGACCCCCGCCCGGCCCGTTGGCAGCACCACCAGGTTGGACACGTCGTGCCGGTGCGGTACGGGGGAGGCCCACAGCCGGGTGAAGAACTGCCGGGCCCCGGCGGGCTCTTCGTAACCGTCGGCGGGGAACCGCACCTGCGCCCGGCCCAGCAGCGCGACGGCGGCCGGCACGTCCTTGCGGTCGGCGATGTCCGTGTAGGTGTGCAGCAGGTTGGCGATCAGGTGCCGGGCACTCGCCGCCGGCGTGGGCGCCGCGCTCATCGGCGCTCCCGCTGCCACTGGCGCACGTACGCCCGCCCGTAGTCGTTGCCGTGCGGGGTGCGCAGCACCGTGTGGACGTGGAACGGGCGGGGCGTGTCGTAGTCGAGGAAGACGCCGCAGTGGTGGTCCAGTTCGGCGCAGAGCACGGGGGACTGGACGCGGTAGTAGAAGACGTCACCGGGCTGGTGGCCGCCGATCCAGCAGAACCAGGTCTCGTCGAGACACTCGCGGATCTCACGCAGCCGGGCGGCCCGCGGCCCCTGGGGGAGCGGCAGCACGAACTCCCGGGCGATGCGCATGACCAGCTCGCGGGCCTCGGCCGACAGCGCGTCGGCGCGTACGCCCTCGAAGGGGATGCGCCGGTTGTCCTGGAAGGCGCCGGCGAGATGCCGCTCGTCACCGGGGTGCACCCGGCCCGGGGGCATCGCGGGGTCGACCATCCGCCGGTACACCGTGGCGGCCTGCCGCTGATCGGGGGTGAGGGCGGCCATCAGCGCCGTCCCCAGGGAGATCCGCTCGGTGAAGGCGGACAGCCCGGCGTGCGGGCCCGCGTCGATCTCGTTCGGCTCGGCGCCCAGGAACAGCGGGCTGAGCACCATGCGGCCCTCGACCACCAGGCAGCTCAGCGCGCAGTGATGCCCGTAGAGCTGCCAGCCCCAGGGCGCCCGCGGGTCCGGGTCGCCGTAGAGCGCGATGTTGTAGCTGAACTCGTTGAGGAGTGTCTCGAGACCGACCACCTCGCCGAGGAAGCCGTTGATCAGCATCATGCCGTGCGCCAGTTCGTACCCCTCGGGGCTGAGCGAGGCCGCCATCAGGGCGAGTGCCTTGGCCCGCACCTCGGCGGACTGGAACTCCAGGCGCAGCCCGGTGTCGAACTGCATGAACTCCGGGTTGGCCCAGGTCTGCCACTCGGGCGCGTCGACCGCGTGGCGGATCCCGCGCCGGCCCTCGTCGTCGAGCGCGCCGAGCAGTTCCCGGGCGGCGGCCACCATGGCGGCCACCGGTGCCTCCTCCCCGGCCCGGGCGGGCGTGAAGGGGTGTGCGTCCGTCCGCAGCGTGCCGTCCTCGGTGATGCCCCGGAAGGCGTCCAGGTACAGCGGCCGCCAGCCTTCGACCAGGCCGCCGGTGAAGGTGCCCGGCCGCTGGGCGAACTCCCGGTAGGTGTAGGGGTCCATGCCCTTCAGCTCGGCGATGCGCGGATGGTCCGGCGGATACAGGTACCGGCGGAACTCGGCGGACGACATGGGCGGCCCTTCCCGTGGTCAGACAGTGGTGTTGTGCCGGGCGACCGCGGCGCGCACCGCCGCCTCGTCCCCGGCGGCGATGGCGTCGACCAGCTCGGCGTGGATGGCGAGCCGCTCGGCGCGGTACGCGGAGAACGCCGGCTCGCTGTCGGCCGGCCGGGACGTCGTACCGCTGAGGTGACCGAGCGTCCCCGTGTAGACGGCGGCGGCCATCCGGTTCGGGCAGACGGCGGCGATCCGCTCGTGCAGCGCCCAGTTGGCCCGCAGGAACCCGTCCCAGTCGGCCGCGGCGCGCATCCGCTCCAGGTGGACGCGCAACTGGGCGACGTCCGCGTCGGTGCGGCAGCGGGCGGCGCCGACGTCGACCAGGACCTCCAGATGATCGCGGAGTTCGATGGCGTCCGCGACGGTGGCGGGCTCGTCCGGGACGTCGAGCAGGGTGTGGCGCAGTCGCACCACCGGTCCGCGGTCGGCGACGAAGAGCCCGCCGCCGCGTCCGGGGCGGATCTCCAGCACCCCGCGGTCCCGCAGCAGCCGGACCGCCTCGCTGACCGTGGAGTACGCGAAGCCGGTCTCCGCGCGCAGCGAGTCCAGGGTGCCCACCGCGGCACCGGCCGGCAGACCGCCGGCGCGGATACGGGCGTCCAGCGCCTCGGCCAGTCGCTCCGCGCGGGTCCGCGCGCCCTGGGAACGGGACCCGAGGGGCACCGGTCGGCGCCCGTCCTGCGGCCCGGAGCCTTGTCCACCGTCGTTGGTCTCAGGCATAGTCGCCATCGAAGCATAAACCTCCGAACCTTTAAAGGGTTTGGTTCTCGGGAAGGGCACAGCGGATGCGCGTAGTGGGAATCCGGGCACGGGACGGGCGGATCAACGTCGGTGAGCTGTCCTGCGACGGACGTGAGGTGCAGGTGCTGGCGGCCCTGGACGACTTCTGGGCCGACGCGGCCGGCCATCTCGCCCGCGCGAACGACGGGCCCATCGTCGCGGTGACCCGGGCGGACCTGGTTCCGCCGGTGCTGCCGGACGCCCGGGTGATCTGCGTCGGCCTCAACTACCTCAAGCACGTCGCCGAGGGTTCGTTCCGCGCCCAGGAACTCCCGCCGTACCCGACCCTGTTCGCCCGCTGGACCCGCTCGCTCACCGTGGACGGCGCCGAAGTGCCGGTGCCCGCCGGCGAGGACGGGCTCGACTGGGAGGGCGAGGTCGTCGCCTGGGTCGGCGCGCCGCTCGTGGACGCCTCACCCGAGGAAGCACTGGCCGCGGTGGTCGGCTACTCGGCCTTCAACGACCTCACCTCCCGACGCGCGCAGAAACTCACCTCGCAGTGGATCCTCGGCAAGAACGGCGACCGGTCCGGGCCGCTCGGCCCGCTGGTCCCCGCCGCCGAGGTGGGCGACCTGCGCGACGGACTGCGGGTGCGCACCTACGTCAACGGCGAGACCGTCCAGGACGGCAGCACCGCCGAGATGGTCTACGGCGTCGGCGACACCCTCGCCCACATCTCCCGCACCCTCACCCTGCGGCCGGGCGACCTGCTGGCCACCGGCACCCCCTCGGGCGTCGGCTACGCCCGCACCCCGCCCTGGCTGCTCCAGCCGGGCGACGTCGTCGAGGTGGACGTGGAACGCGTCGGCAGCGTCCGCAACACCGTGGTCTCCAACGAGGCACGCCGGGCCGCCGCGCACGGGTGACGCCCCGCCGGGCGCGGTGACCGTCACCGCCCGCCGGTCCAGCGGCGATGGGCGGCCGGGTCGACGTTGCCGCCGCACACGACGGTCGCCACGTGCCGGCCCGCGAAGCGGTCACGGTCCTCCAGGACCGCCGCGATGCCGAGCGCGGCCGAGGGCTCGGCGACGAGCCCCGCGCGGTCCAGGAGCAGCCGCATCCCGGTGACGATCGACGCCTCCGTGACCAGCACGGCGTCGTCGGCGACCACCAGGAGGTCGGCCAGCACGGCCGGAATCGGACACCGGCCGGCCACACCGTCGGCGATGGTGCGGGTGGTGCCGGTCGTCACGACCCGCCGCTCGCGCCAGGAGAGGGTCAGCGCCGGCGCGCCCAGCGGCTGGACGCAGATCACCTCGACGCCGGGCGCCATCTCCTTCAGCACATGTCCGATCCCGGTGGCCAGCGCCCCGCCGCCCAGAGCGATCAGGACCGCGTCGAACGACGGCGACGCGTCCACCAGTTCCAGGCCGATGGTCGCCGCGCCCTCGCAGGTCTCCAGGTCCAGGCTGTCCTCCAGCAGCCGGATGCCGTCGGACCGCGCGATCGCCGCCGCCCGCCGCCGGGCCGTCTCGTGGTCGCCGTCCACCAGCTCCAGCCGGGCGCCCAGCGCGCGGACGCGGTCCAGCTTGGCCGCGGTCGCGAAACGCGATGCCACCACGGTCACGTCGAGCCCCCGCCGGCGCCCGGACCAGGCCAGCGCTTGGCCCAGGTTGCCCGCGCTGGCGCACACCACGGCGGGCCGGCCCTGGCCGGCGAGCCGGGTCGCGGCCACCTCGGTGCCGCGGGCCTTGAAACTGCGCACCGGATTCGCCGTCTCGAGCTTGACGCTCACCGCACACCCCAGCTCGGGCTCCAGCGCCTCGCAGCGGTACAGCGGAGTGTCGCGGAAGACCGGGGCGATCAGCCGGCGCGCGGCGCGGATCCGGGCGGTGTCGAGACGCGTCTTCGGCATGGCACGGCAGCGTAGCGCCGCCGGGTCAGCCTTCGGGGCTGATGAGCAGCAGGGCGATGTCGTCGCCGGGGCTGGGGGCGTGCCGCACCATGGAGTCGGCCATCACGTCGAGGTCGGTGGGATCGGCCTGTTCCAGCAGACCGGCCAGGGCCTCGGTCGCGTCGTCGGGGTCGACCCCCGGAGCCTCGACGAGTCCGTCGGTGTAGAGGGCGAGCACGCAGCCCGGCGGCAGGGCGAACTCCCGGGTCGGGTACAGCGAGTCGGGCTCGACCCCGAGCAGCAGACCCGGGGGCACCCGCAGGAGTTCGGTGCGTCCGTCGGTGTGGCGCAGCAGCGGCGGCGGATGCCCGGCGGTGGCCAGGCAGGCCCGGTGGGCGGCGAGATCCAGGTGGACGTAGACACAGCTGGTGAACAGGCCCGGATCGAGGTCGGTGAGCAGCCGGTTGGTGCCCGCCAGCACGCTGTCGGGGGAGGCGCCCACGGTGGCGTGGGCATGCACGGCGGTGCGCACCTGCCCCATCAGGGCGGCGGCGTCGACGTTGTGGCCCTGCACGTCGCCGATGGTGGCGCCGGCGGTGCGCGCGTCGAGCCGGATCAGGTCGTAGAAGTCGCCGCCGACCCCCAGCCCCCGGGCGGCCGGAAGGTAGCGGGCGGCGACCCGGAGGCCGGGGACCCGGGGCAGGGTGTGCGGCAGCAGGCCGGACTGGAGGCGGTGGGCGAGGTGGTATTTGGCGTCGTAGAGCCGGGCGCGGTCCAGGGCCTGGCCGACCAGCCCGGCCAGCGACATCAGCACCGCGCGTTCGCCGGGCGGGAAGACGCGGGGCCGCCGGTAGGCGAGCAGGAGGGAGCCGATGGGACGGCCGGACGCGATCAGCGGGAGGAAGGCCCACGACGCCATTCCGTCCTCGTGCGCGGTGTGCGGGTAGGGCCCCCACAGCTCCTCGATGCTCGCGAAGAACTCCGGCACCCCGGTGGCCAGCACCCGGGCACCGGGGATGTCGGCGCCCAGCGGCACGGCGTCGAAGCGGTCCACCACGCCGGGACGGTAGCCGCGGTGCCCGAGGATCCGCAGCCGCCCCTCCTCGGCGGTCATCAGCACCATCGCCTGCGCGCCCAGCGCGGGCAGCAACTGGTCGGCGGTCTGCTCGACCACGTCCTGCACCCCGACGGCCTCGGTGAGGGTGGAGGCCAGATGCATCAGGTGGTACAGCACGGTGGCCCGGCTGGGACCCGCGGTCGTCACCGGCCGCGAGGCGGCCACGTCCCGCGCCGGACCACCGCGGGTGATGCGGACGCTGATGCCGGACGGATCCGGGTACAGCTCGAAGGACAGCCAGGCGTCGGGCGGGCGCAGGACGGTGAACGCCTGTGGCTGACGGCTGACCAGCGCGGCCCGGTAGCGGTCCTCCACCTGGGGGACGTCCATCCACGGCAGTGCCTCCCAGGGCAGGGCGCCGACCAGGTCGGCGGGATCGCCGCCGAGGAGTTCGGCGGCGGCCGGGGTGACGAAGGTGATCCGGCCCTGGATGTCCAGCGCACAGGATCCGCCCGGCAGCCGGTCGAGGAAGGCCGCGACGGCGACGGCCTCGGCGGGGGAGGGGACCCGCCCGGCCGGCGGCGGCAGCATCCTGGGCGGGTCGGCGGGCAGCAGCGGCTCACCGCGCTCCGCGGCCTGCCGCAGGAGCTCCCCCAGGCGGTGACCACCGGTCCGGACGGCGGTCCGCTCGTCCCGGCTCAGCCGCGGCGGGTGGTCTCCCGACCAGAGCAGCACCAGCCCGCCCCGGATCTCGTCGCCGGCGACGACCGCGGTGGCGGCCAGCGCGAACTCGTACGGCAGGACGAGCGCGGGCCGGGGGTAGTGGCGGGCCATCTCCTCCTGACCGCCGAGCCACACCAGGCGCCGTTCGCGTACCGCGTCCGCCACCGGCATGGGGTCGGTCAGCGCCACCCGGCGCCACGGAGTGGTGATCTCCCGCGGCGCTCCCGCCACCAGCGCCAGCCACAGCGCCTCCCCGTCCGGGGCCGGCACGTACAGCAGCCCGCCGTACGCGCCGCTCTCCGCGAGCACGGCCGCCAACGCCTCGTCCATCAGTTCCCCGCCCACACCCGCACCCGCTTCTGCGGCCAGGCATCGGCCCGCGCGGGCCCGCCCGGCCGGGCGACGGCCGGGGCCGCGGGCACGAAAGATCGGAGCAGCACACGGAAGAAAACCAGTCACCAACAGGCGTATCGGGTATTG
>NZ_JBFAAP010000102.1:0-9258 GCF_040639815.1 Streptomyces sp. NPDC023723 | reverse complement strand
GGCCGGCCGGCCGCCGCCGCCCGGCCGGCCCGCCGCCCGCCGGTCAGGACGGCGTGCGCGCTGTCGGCCATGTCCACCCCTTCGTGAAGGCACCCGGAACCCCGGGCGAACCCGGGGCGAACGGAGTCAAACTAACCCGGGGTTCCGTGGGCCGCAGGGTGGGATACGGCCAGTCGCCGGGCCCGGTTCAGCGGGCGTTGGGGCGGCGGTGCGGCGGCTGTTCGGGTTCCGCGCGCGGGGCGAGCGCGGGGACGGCGCGGACGACGGGGCCGTCGCCGCCCACGGTGAACCCGGTGCCGTGGTGGCTGACCCGCATCGGCGCTCCGGACAGCAGGGTGTACGTCGTCTTCGCGCCGTCGATCTCCACCCGCAGGCACCGGCCGCGGAACTGGAGCCGGAAGGCGAGCCGGCTGAACTTCTCCGGCAGCCGCGGGGAGAAGCTGAGCGTGTCGCCGTCGCGGCGGGTGCCGCCGAACCCGGCGACCAGCGCCATCCAGGTGCCGGCCAGGGAGGCGATGTGCAGTCCGTCGCGGGTGTTGTGCTCCAGGTCGGCCAGGTCCATCAGGGCCGCCTCGGCCGCGTAGTCGTAGGCGAGCCGCAGATGTCCGGTCTGGGCGGCGACGACGGCCTGGCAGCAGGCGGACAGCGAGGAGTCGCGGACGGTGAGCGGCTCGTAGTAGGCGAAGTTGCGGGCGATCTGCTCCGCGTCGCTGTGCGCGTCGAACCAGCTGCCGCAGGTGTACAGCGCGAGCACCAGGTCGGCCTGTTTGATCACCTGCTTGCGGTAGAGGTCGAAGTACGGGAAGTGCAGCATCAGCGGGTACTGGTCGGCGCCGGTGCGGGCGAAGTCCCAGCGCTGGTGGCGGGTGAAGCCGGCGTGCTGCTCGTGGACGCCGAGTTCGTCGTTGTACGGGATGTGCACGGACTCGGCGGCGTCCCGCCAGGCGGCGCTCTCCTCGTCGTCGACGCCGTGCCGGGCCGCCTGGTCCGGGTAGCGCTCGCAGACGTCGGCGGCGGCCAGCAGGTTGGAGCGGGCCATCAGGTTCGTGTACAGGTTGTCGTCGGCGACCGCGCTGTACTCGTCGGGGCCGGTGACGCCGTCGATGTGGAAGACGCCGTGGTGGTCGTGGTGGCCCAGCGAGCGCCACAGGCGCGCGGTCTCCACCAGCAGTTCCAGCGCGGTGTCGCGTTCGAAGCCGGTGTCGCCGGTGGCGGCCGTGTAGCGGACGGCGGCGTGCGCGATGTCGGCGTTCACGTGGAAGGCGGCGGTGCCGGCCGGCCAGTACGCCGAGCCCTCCGAGCCGTCGATGGTGCGCCAGGGGAAGGCGGCGCCGCGCAGGCCGAGCTGGGCGGCGCGGTCGCGGGCGGCGGGCAGGGTGTCCTGGCGCCAGCGCAGCGCCTCGGCGACCGCCTTGGGCTCGGTGTAGGTCAGCACCGGGAGCACGAACATCTCGGTGTCCCAGAAGGCGTGGCCGTCGTAGCCGGAGCCGGTCAGGCCCTTGGAGGGGATGGCCCGCTGTTCGGCGCGGGCGCCGGCCTGGAGCACGTGGAAGAGGCCGAAGCGGACGGCCTGCTGGATCTCCTCGTCGCCGTGCACCTCGACGTCGGCGCGGGCCCAGAACTCGTCGAGGTAGTCCTTCTGCTCGGCCACCAGGTCGTCCCAGCCGCCGTGTCCGGCGGCCGCCAGCGCGGCTTCGACCTGGTCGCTCATGGCGGGCCGGGAGCGGGCGCCGGACCAGCCGTGCGCGACGGTCTTGCACACCCGCAGCCGCTGCCCCGGCTCCAGCACGGAGGTGACGGTCAGCCGCGCCACGTCGTCGCTGGACTCGCTGCCGCTGGTGGTGGACTCCGGTCCGTCCACCTCGTGGTCGGCGGCGACGGCGACTCGCAGCCCGCTGCGCCGGGTGCGGTGGACCAGGCGCAGCCGGCCGCCCTCGGCGCGGTGCTCCTCCGGTTCCAGCGGGGACTTCAGCGCCCTGCTGGCGCGCGGGTCGCCGTTGGGGTCGGGCAGGCTCTCGTTGGCGACCAGCTCCGACTGGATGACCACCCGGATGCGGCTGTCGACGGCCTCCACCTGGTAGTCGACGGCGGCGATGGCCCGCTGGGTGAGGGAGACCAGCCGGGTGGAGCGCACCCGGACGGTGGAGCCGGCCGGGGAGGTCCACTCGCAGACCCGCTCCAGGACGCCGCGGCGCAGGTCCAGGCAGCGTTCGTGGGTGATGAGGCGGCCGTAGCGCAGGTCGAAGGGCTCGTCGTCGACGAGCAGGCGCAGCAGCTTGCCGTTGGTGACGTCGATGACGGTCTGGCCGGACTCGGGGTAGCCGTAGCCAGCCTCGGCGTAGGGCAGCGGGTGGAGTTCGTGGACGCCGTTGAGGTAGGTGCCGGGCAGGCCGTGCGGTTCGCCCTCGTCGAGGTTGCCGCGCCAGCCGACGTGGCCGTTGGAAAGGGCGAAGACGGATTCGCTCTGGGCGAGCAGGTCGAGGTTCAGCTCGGTCTCGCGCACCGACCAGGGCTCGACGGCGTAGGCGCGGTTGGTGATCACTCGGCGCCTCCGAGCAGTTCGGCGAGGTCCTTGACCACGCGGTCGGCGCCGTGTGCGTACAGGGCGTCCCTCTGGCCGACGCGGTCGACGCCGACGACGTGTCCGAAGTGTCCGGAGCGGCCGGCGTCCATGCCGGCCAGGGCGTCCTCGAAGACGGCGGCGCGGGCCGGCTCGACGCCGAGGTCGTGGGCGGCGGCGAGGAAGGTGTCGGGGCGCGGCTTGCCCGGCAGCTTCCGTGTCCGGGCCACGACGCCGTCGATCCGGGTGTCGAAGAGGTGCTCGGCGTCGATGGAGCGGAGCACGTCGACGGTGTTGGCGCTGGACGACACGACGGCGGTCCTCAGGCCGGCCGCCCGCACCGCCTCGAGGTAGCGCAGGGTGCCGTCGTACGCCTCGACGCCGTCGGTGCGGATCTTCTTCAGCAGCAGCTCGTTCTTGCGGTTGCCCAGGCCGTTGACGGTGTCCCGGTCCGGTGGGTCGTCCGGGTCGCCCTCGGGCAGTTCGACGGAGCGCGAGGCGAGGAAGGTGCGCACGCCGTCGGCGCGGGGCATGCCGTCGACGTACCTGCTGTAGTCGGCGTCGGTGAAGGGCCGGAAGCCGGCGCCGTCGCGGGCCCGCAGGAACGAGTCGAACGTCTCCTTCCAGGCGGCGGCGTGCACCACCGCGGTCTTCGTGACGACGCCGTCGAGGTCGAAGAGGCATGCCTGGACGGATGCGGGGAGGCCGAGCTGCGTGGTCATACCCCTGACAGTTCCCCGCCCGGGCACCTCCCATCGGGTGGTCCCTGCCACAGGGCCGGATGGCAGACTCGGGGCGTGCCGCTGACTTTCGACGATCTCCTGTCCCGCGCCCGTGCCCTCGCGGGCGGCGGACGGCGCGCGCTCCTCGGCATCGCGGGCAGCCCGGGAGCGGGCAAGACGACACTCGCCGAGCGGCTGGTGCGGGAGCTGAACGGGGCCGGTGAGCCGTGGGCGGCGCACGTCCCGATGGACGGCTTCCACCTCGCCGACGCGGAACTGGACCGGCTGGGCCGCCGGGACCGCAAGGGCGCGCCGGACACCTTCGACGCGGCCGGGTACGCGGCGCTGCTGCGGCGCCTGCGGGCGGACGACCCCGGCGAGGTGGTGTACGCGCCCGGCTTTGAACGGGTGCTGGAGCAGCCGATCGCCGGGGCCGTGCCGGTGGGGCCGGCGGCCCGGCTGGTGGTGACCGAGGGCAACTACCTGCTGCTGGACGACGGCGCCTGGAGCCGGGTCCGGCGGGCGCTGGACGAGGTCTGGTTCTGCGACCTCGACGAGACGGAACGGGTACGGCGGCTGACCGCCCGGCACGTGGCGTTCGGCAAGTCGCCCGAGCAGGCGGCGGCCTGGGTGCGCCGCTCGGACGAGCCGAACGCCCGCCTGGTCGCGGCGACCCGGGGACGGGCGGACCTGGTGGTGACGGGGAGCGCGCGGTCGCCGCGCTAGCTGGGGCGGGGCTCGCTTGAGCGCCGCGGCCCGCCGCGGGGGCAGGTGATCCTGAGACCGGCACCGGGCTCGGCACCCCCGCGCGACGGCACGACGCCTCGCGGGGTCGGCCTCGCGTGCGGTCGCGGCGCCGGAACGGCGGAGGACGTGCCCGGCCGTCTCCTCACGGGGCCGGTAACGGCGGGCGGCGGTTCGCGCGCCGGTTGGTGTGGGGGCGCGGTGCCGGGAACGCCGGAGGGCGTGCGCCCGCCTGGAGGGCCCGGCGCCGAGGACGTACCCGCGTGCGATGCCGTACCACCCGCGCCCGGCCCCACCGGCCGGTCACCGCAGGCCACGCTCCCGCATGAGGGTGCGGTGCCCGGGACGCCGGAGGGCGTGCCCGCCTGGCAGCGCGGCGCCGAGGATGTACCCCCGCGCGATGCCGTACCACCACCCGCGCCCGGCCCCACCGACCGGTCACCGCACCCCGCAGAGGTGTGCTGGTGGCGCGGCCGCCGGTGTGGCCCCGGGGTCAGCCCGCGTGCGGGAACCCCGCCGCGCTCACGTGCGGCATGACCCGGCTGGTCACGCTGTAGCGGCCGTTGGGCAGGTCGTCGGACCTGGCGATGTGCACCGCGAGGGGGCCCGCCCACTCGTAGCCGTGCCGCTCGGCGTGCCGGGCCAGGCTGTCGGTGATCGCCTGGCCCACCCGGCCGCCGCGGCGGGTCAGTTCGTCGTGGACCTCGTCGGCGAGGGCGACGTCGTAGGCGTTGGGCACCAGGACGCGGCCCGCGGCGCAGACCACGGCGTTGCTGTCGCACTCGGTGCGCAGCGCGTCCAGGAGTTCCACGGGTTCCTTGTCCAGGACCCTGGCCCACACCGCCGCCCAGCGGTTCTCCAGGGCTTCTTCCAGAGCGCTCAGTGCGCCCATGCGGTCTCACCTGCCGTAGTGGTGTGCGAAGCGGAACGTCGGGAGCGCGCGGTCACTTCTCGTCGTAGTCGTCGGGGCGGACGTGGGCCTCCTCCAGCGCCTCGCGCATGGTGCGGCCGGTCGCCCCGGCCTGGTGCTGGGCGTCGCCCTCGCGGCTGTCCCGTTCGAGGACCTCGTCGGTGGTGTCGGTCTTCGGCCGGTTCTCTTCGGGGACGGTCATGGCACGGCTCCTCGTCGGTCGTACGGGTGTTCCGAGGCGGCGGGTTCCCGGACCGGGCGCGGCTATCCCTGGGCTATGTTGAACCTTCCTCGGGAGAGGTCCCCGGAAGAGGCCCTCGGGAGACGAAGGAGGCGCACCGGTGCCATCGCCGCAGCAGGCCCGCGCCCAGGCGTCAGCGATCACCTCGACACCGGCCGCCCCGGAGCCGGAGCTCTCCCCCGCGTCCCGGCTCAGGACGCTGTTCGACCGGCCCCGGCTCTCCCCCGGGCAGCGCCGCATCGCCCAGTACCTGATCGAGAACCTCACCGAGGCGGCGTTCCTGTCGATCACCGACCTCGCCGACCGGGTGGGGGTCAGCCAGCCCTCGGTGACCCGGTTCGCCTCGGCGGTCGGTTTCACGGGTTACCCCGCGCTGCGGGAGCGGCTCCAGTCGCTGACGCTGGCCGCGCGCGGCGGCCCCGCCGAGGAGTACCGCGGCAACGAACTGCAGGCAGCGGTGGACGCCGAGATCGAGAACCTGGAGAACCTGCGGCGCGATTTCGCCGATCCGCACGCGGTGATCGGCACCGGCCGCGCGCTGTCGGAGTCGATGCCGCTGACCGTGCTCGGGCTGCGCATCTCCGTCTCGCACGCCGAGTACTTCGCCTACGCCGCCCGCCGCATCCACCCCGACGTGCGGCTGGTGACGCGCGGCGGCAGCGTCGCCTACGACGCCCTGCTCCAGTCGCGGGAGGCCGGCGGCAGCTGGGTGCTGGCGTTCTCCATGCCCCGGCACGCCCGGGAGACGCTGCACGCGGTGCGGGTGGCGCGGCGGGCCGGGCTGAAGGTCGCGCTCGTCACCGACCTGGCGCTCGGACCGGTGGCCGACGAGGCGGACACCGTCTTCGCCACCGGCACCGGGTCCACGCTGGTCTTCGACTCCTACGCCGCCACCGGGGTGCTGTGCGCGGCGCTGCTCCAGGCCATGACCGACGCCGACCCGGAGCGGACCCAGGCCCGGCTGGAGGCGTACGAGCAGATCGCGGACGAGCACCGGTTCTTCCTGCGGGACTGAGCCGGGCCGCACCCCATGAGCCGTATGAATGTTTTCATACGCCTTGAAAACCGAACGGCATATATAAATACTGCTCCCATGTCCCTGACGTCCACGCGCACCGGCCCGGACTGGCCGTGCCAGGTCAAGCCCCCCGGCAGCTACGACTGGGAGCGCTCGGCCGTCAGGTGGCTGCGCGAGCTGGTGCCGGCCCGCTACGCCGGCTACCCCGCCCTGATCCGTCACCCGGTGCTGCTCGCCCGCCACGCGCACCTCCAGGTGCAGCAGGAGATCCGGGTCGCCCGCACCGCGCTGCAGAGCGCCCGGGCCGACCTGCCCCGGCTCGGGCTGCCCGAGTCCGTCATCGAGCACACGATCAAGCTGTACGCGGCGGAGATCGGTCAGTTGCAGCACATCGCCCGCAGCGTGCGCGCGGTCACGACGGCCCTCACCGACGACGGCGGCCGCTGAGGTGCTCCGGACCGGGGCCCGCCGGATGTCCCACCGGCCCCGTGCAGCCCGTGCCCGCACGGGAGTCACAGCCCGGCCCGCGGGCCGGGCCCGGCGCCGGGGCCGGTTGCCGAGCGGGTCAACGAACAGGGCCCGATGTGCGATGCTCGTGACGTGACGAGCGAGCACGCCACGCCGGATCTGGCCACCCTGGCCAAGGTCGTCGCCAGACAGCGCGCCGAGATGGACCGGCTGCGCGACCTGGCCGCGACCTCGGCCGTCCTCGAGCGGGCCAAGGGCGTGGAGATGGCGCTGCGCGGATGCTCGGCCGACGCGGCGCGCGAGGCGCTGCTGCAGCGGGCCAAGGACCGGCGCCGCACGCTGCTGGAGGAGTGCTGGATCACCCTCGGGACGCTGGGTCCGCCGGTCCCCGGGACCGACCGCACCCCGGAGCTGGCCGTGGCCGGCGCGTCGGGCGGCCCGGCGTCCGGCGCCACCGTCCCCGGGGTCCCGGCGGCGTCCCCCGCCCCGGACGACGTCCCGGCCGCCCTCGCCCGCCTCGCCCGCGCCCTGGTCCGGGTCGGCTCCCCGCGGGAGCTGACCCGCTGCCTGCTGGAGCACCTCGGCCCCGAGACCGCCGTCGACGCCGTCCTGCTCTACGCCCGCCTGCCCTCCGGCGCGCTGGAGCTGGTCGGGCAGGCCGGTATCGACGACGCGCTGGCCGCCCAGTGGCAGCGGATGCCCCCGGTCAGCGGTCTGGCCGCGCCGGACGCGCTGCGCGCCGGTGAGCCGCGCTGGCTGGAGGACTTCGACCGCGACCGGGAGCGGTACCTGCTGATCGGCGACCCGCCGGAGCGCTGGCGGTCGCGGGCCTGGCTGCCGGTGCCCGACGGCCGGGAACCCGGCTACTGCCTCGGTGTGCTGCGCCGGCGCGGCGGTGCCTTCCCGCCCGACGCCCGGGAACGCCTGCTCGCGGTCGCCGGGCTGTGCGCCGGCCGGCTGCGCGCCTTCGGCGCCCGCCAGGAGCCGGCCGGGGAGGCCGACGCCGTACAGCGGGTGTTCGACGCGCTGCCGGTCGGGGCGATGCTGCTCACCCCGCTGCGGTCACCGGCCGGAGAGGTCCAGGACTACCGCATCGACGCCGCCACCGAACCGGCCGGCCGGGCCACCGGCCGCACCGGGCCGGAACTGGTCGGGCGGCGGTTCCTGGAGTGCTTCCCGGCGCTGGCGGGCGAGCCGCTGTGGCCGGCCTGCCTGGACACGCTGACCACCGGCAGGCCGTACGAGGGCGAGCCGTTCGCACACCAGGACGTGGTGGCGGGCACCGCCGAACTGGCCACGTACTCCGTCCGGGTGGCGCCGCTGGGCGGCGGGCTGGTGCTCACCTGGCTGCGCCACGGCAGCTCCGACCGCCAGGAGCAGCGGCTGGCGGACCTGCAACGGCTGGGCAATCTCGGCTGGGTCAACTGGAACCTGGTCACCCACGAGGCCGGCTGGTCCACCCAGGTCTTCGCCATCTTCGGGCGGGACCACGGGCAGAGCCCGGTCCGCCTCACCGAGCTGCCCGAGCTGGCCCTGCCGGAGGACCGGCCGGCGCTGGTCCGGGCCGTCCGGGCGCTGATGGCCGAGGGACGGCCGTGCGACGTGCCGTTCCGCACCAGGACCCCGGTCGGCGTCCGGCACCTGCGCATCGTCGCCGAGGCGGCCGCCGACGCCGACGGCACCCCCATCGAGGTGCACGGGTTCGTGCAGGACCTGACCGCCCGGCGCCGGGTGGAACTGGCCCTGGTCGAGAGCGAGCGGGCCATGGTGACCCAGCACGACGTGCTGCGGGCCGAGCGCGCCCTGGTCGCCCAGCTCCAGCACGCGCTGCTCCCGCTGCCCAAGGGGCGGCTGCGGCTGGCCGGGCTGCGCGTCGAGGTCTCCTACCTGCCCGCGCAGTCGGGGGTGCACGTCGGCGGTGACTGGTTCAGCGCGATCGAACTCCCGGACGGCGACGCGCTGCTGGTGGTCGGCGACGTCGCCGGGCACGGCGTGGACGCGGTCGCCACCATGGCCCAGCTGCGGTTCACCGCCAAGGGCATGGTCATCACCGGGTCGTCGCTGACCGGTGCGCTGACCCGGCTCAACACGCTGCTGCTGCACTCCCGGGACACGCACGGCACCGCGACCCTGGTGCTGGCCCGCTACGAGCGGGCCCGGCACCGGCTGGTGTGGGCGCAGGCGGGGCATCTGCCGCCGCTGCTGGTGCGCGACGGCACGGCACGCTACCTCGACCGGCCGCGCGGCATGCTGCTCGGCGCGACGTCGTCCCCGGCGTTCGAGGAGGCGGAGTGCGTGCTGCGGCCGGGCGACCGGCTCGTCCTGTACACCGACGGCCTGGTCGAGCGGCCCCCGGAGAACATCGACCGGGGCCTGGAGCGGCTCGCGAAGGCCGCCGCGGCGTCCGTCACGGACACCCCGGACTCGCTGGGCCCGCTGCTGGCCACGCTGCTGGAGGGGGAGGAGCGCCGGGACGACGTCTGCGTCCTGGACGTCCGGGTGCCGGCCGAGACCGCTTGAGCGGCGCGGCGCGGCGCGGCGGCGGGCGGAGCGGCCGGGCGGTGCCGGTCAGTCCACCGGGTGCCCCGGGCGGAT
>NZ_JBFAAP010000101.1:0-11044 GCF_040639815.1 Streptomyces sp. NPDC023723 | reverse complement strand
CTGGCCGCGTTCGCCGCCGCCCGCCCCGGCCTCGCGCTGACCGGCACGGGCCCGGACGCCACGGCCGGCCAGGACACACCCCCGCAGGTGTGGATCAACCTCGCCGTCATCGTGGTCCTCCTCGGCTACCTGCTGCTCAGCATCGCCAACAAGCTCGTCGCCGCCACCGCCCAGCGCCGCACCGAGATCGCCGCGCTCCGCCTGGTCGGCACCACCCCCCGGCAGATCCTGGCGATGACCCGCCGCGAGTCCGCGCTGACGACCGTCGCCGCCCTCGCCGCGGGCCTGGCGCTGTCCGCGCTGCCGCTCGCCCTGCTCGGCCAGGGCTTCCTCGGCCGCCCCTGGCCGGCCGGCCCGGCCTGGCTGCTGCCGGCGGCCGCGGCGACGGTGGCGCTGACGTCCTTCCTCACGGTGGAACTGCCCACCCGGCGCACCCTGCGGACCGCACCGGCGGAGGTGGTACGGGCGGTGTGACCGTCCGGTCCGGTGCGCCGCCGGACGCCGAAGCCGTCCGGCGGGGGTCAGGAGGAGGGGGCCGGCGCGCCGTACGGACCGTGCACCGCCTTGTACCGCTGCCTGGCGGTGAGCTGGACGGCGAAGTACGCGGCGGCGGCCGCCGCCAGGATGTGCAGGGCGTCCGCCATCATGTAGCGCGCCACCCCGTCCCGGACCTCGGACAGTGTCCCGGCGTCTTCGGCATCGCTCCCGGCGACCCGGCCGAACAGGGTGCCGGCCACGAACAGGCCCCACCACAGGTTGAGCGGCCACAACCGGGTCCGGGGTGGTCCGCCGTCGTACGGCAGCACGGTGGTGGCGCCCCACATGTCGAAGGCGACCCGGTACGGCAGCCACAGGTTCGCCAGCGGGATCAGCCAGGCGCCGACGGCCCAGCCGGGACCGCTGCGGAACCGGTCCGGGGCGAGCGCCCCGGTGGCGCGGCGCATCCGGAAGAACCAGACGACGAAGACGATGGCGCAGGGCAGGTACACGATCGCCTGGTAGCGCGCGGCCGTGTCGTACAGCGAGGCGACGGATTCCACTTCCTCCGCCGTGGCGGTGCGGAACCAGGCGTCCCCGTCGACGACCGTCCGGTAGCGGAGCCCGGCGAACAGGCTGAACAGATCGGCCAGTGCGGAGAGCGCCAGCCCGGTGAGCACCGCGACGAGGAACCCCCGCGCGGGCACCGGCGGTGAGGTGGGCAGCGGCGGCAGCGGACGCGGCGCTGCGGATTCGGACATGACGAGGAGACCCCCCACGGGTGACCAACCGGAACGGGCCCTGCGGAAGATCGCACGGCCGCCGCACGATACGCCGTACCGCAGGGTCACGTCCATGACAATCAGTGGTCTGACCTCGGGGGGAGCGGGCCGCCGTGGGTTCAGAGCGAGGCGGTGATCCGCTGCAGCGGCACGAACTTGAAGTTCTGGTTGCCGCTGCTGCCGGGCGTCGAGTTGGAGCCGTCCTGGCAGACGAACAGACCTTGCGGGAAGGCACTGCCCAGCGCGGACGCGGTGGCGTCGATGCCGTCGGTGTCCTCGCAGTCGTCGGCCGCGGTGCCGCTCACCACGGAGAACCGGCCGAGGTAGGCGCCGGAGGAGCGGTCGTAGGCGGTGTAGTCGTCGCTGCCCTGCGAGGAGACGAACAGCCGGTCGCCGGCCGCGGTGATGCCCTCGACGTCGGCGGTGAGGTGACCACCGGAGCCGGCCGAGTCCAGCGAGGTGCGGGTGGTGCCCGCGGCCGGCTCGGCGCCGTACGCCCACACCCCGACGTCCTCCTCGCCGAGGTACAGCTTGCCGGTGTGTTCGTCGGCGTAGCAGCCCTCGACGGCCGAGCCGGCGTCGAACAGCCGGACCGACGTCGCGGTCACGGTGCTGCCGCTGACCGCTATCTCCCACTGCTCCACCCGGCCGGAGGTGGAGTTCGGGTAGGCGTACAGCTTGCCGGTGGACGGCGACTGGTACAGGCAGATGCCGTGCGCGGTGACCTCGGTGGGGATGTCGGCGAGGTGGGTGAGCTGCCGGGTGGCGGCGTCGATGCGGTAGACGTGCATGGCGCCGTCGCCGTCCGCGGCCTCGTCGTCGGCGGAGACGACGATGTCGCCGCGCAGGTCGACGTTGTTGCCGTAGTCGCCGCCGACCCGCTGGAGGCGGGTGCCGGCCAGGTCGTACACCTCCAGCGCGCCCTGCTTGTCGGTGCCGATGACCGCCGACCTGGCGGGGTCGCTCGGGTTGACCCAGATCGCGGGATCGTCGGCGGCGTCGCCGCTGTGCGAGACGGGGGCCGTCTCCACGGTGGCCGTCACGTCGAAGTCGACGGCGGCCCGGGCCGGCGCCGCGGCCTGGGCGAGCAGGGCGGCAGCGGCGAGCGCGGGAGCGGCGAAGGTGCGTGCGGCGGATCTGGCGATGCGCACGGGGACTCCTTTCGGGTCTGTTCCGAGCCGGTGCTCGCGGAGTCGGTCACCGGGCAGGGGAACGGTAGGAGTCATGGGTGACGCCGTGCTGAACCGGCACCGACACACGGGTGCCATCTTGACCGTGCCACCTCAGCCGCGCACGCACTCCTCGATGACCGCGGCGACCTGCTCGGTGGCCGGTGAGTTGCGGTGCGCGCGGCGGGCCAGTACGAGATCGATGGTCTCCGTCTCGGTGAGCGGCAGGTACGTCACCCCGTCCAGCCGCAGGCTCTGCACCGACCGCGGCACCAGCGCCACCCCGTGCCCGGCGGCCACCAGGACGACGAGGGTCGCGGTCTCACCGACCTCGACGAGCGACGCGGGCTGGAAACCGGCCCGGTCGCAGGCGGCCAGCACCCGGTCGTACATGGCGGAGCGCGGCTGCGCGGGATGGATGACGAAGGGCTCGCCGGCCAGCGCGGACAGCGGGATCTCCCGGTCGGCCGCCAGCGGATGGTGGGCCGGGACCACGGCGACCAGGGGTTCGGCGCGCAGCGGCGTGATGCTCACCCCCTCGGTGCCGGCCGCGTCGGCCCGCGACACGGCGAGGTCGTAGCTGCCGGTGAGCAGGCCCTCGACCAGTTGCGGGGTGAGCAGTTCGCCGCGCAGGTCCAGGGTGATGTGCGGCAGCCGCGACCGTACGGTACGGGCGATCCTCGGCAGCACGTCGTAGGTGGCGGTGCCGATGAAGCCGACGGAGACCCGGCCGGTGTGGCCGCTGGCCAGTTCCGCCATGTGCACGCGGGCCCGCTCGGCCTCGGCGACCAAGGTACGGGCGTACCCCGTCAGATGCCGGCCCGCCTCGGTGAGCTCGACGTGCCGGGTGGAGCGGTGGAACAGCGCCGTGCCCAGCTCGTGCTCCAGCTGCTTGATCTGCTGGGACAGCGCGGGCTGGGCGACATGGAGACGGGCCGCCGCGCGTCCGAAGTGGCACTCCTCGGCGAGTACCAGGAAGGAGCGGACCTGACGCAGTTCCATGGCCACAGCCTACAACGGTTTATATCGCTGCCTTATCAATCGATCCATATTAGGTCTTGGACGTGATGAAGGTCGCGCGCCTACCGTAAGGGGGTGACCGACAGTTACCTGTACGCAGCGGCAAGAACACCCTTCGGACGGTTCTCCGGCGCGCTCGCCGGTGTCCGGCCCGACGATCTCGCGGCGCTCGCCGTGCGGAGCGTCCTGGCCAAGGCACCGGAGCTCGACCCGGCCGGGATCGGCGACGTGGTGTGGGGCAACGCCAACGGGGCCGGCGAGGACAACCGCAACGTCGGCCGGATGGCCGTGCTGCTGGCCGGGCTGCCCACCTCGGTGCCGGCCACCACCGTCAACCGGCTGTGCGGGTCCTCGCTGGACGCGGCGATCATCGGCTCCCGCGCCATCGAGACCGGGGACGCCGACATCGTGCTCACCGGCGGTGTGGAGTCGATGAGCCGGGCCCCCTGGGTGCTGCCCAAGCCGTCCCGCGCCTTCCCCGCCGGGGACGTCACCGCCGTCTCCACCACGCTCGGCTGGCGGCTGGTCAACCCGGGCATGCCGAAGGAGTGGACGGTCTCGCTCGGCGAGGCCAACGAGCAGCTCGCCGAGCGGTTCACCATCTCCCGCGAGCGGCAGGACGAGTTCGCCGCCCGCTCCCACCGGCTCGCCGACGCCGCCTGGACGGACGGCTTCTACGACGACCTGGTGGTCCCGGTCGAGACGGACGCCAAGGGCAACACCCTGGCCCGGGACGAGGGCATCCGCCCCGGCTCCACGCCCGAGAAGCTCGCCGGGCTCAAGCCGGCCTTCCGCCCCGACGGGGTGATCACGGCCGGCAACGCCTCGCCGCTGAGCGACGGCGCCTCGGCCGTGCTGCTCGGCTCGGGCGCCGCCGCGGACCGCATCGGCACCGCCCCGCTGGCCCGGGTCGCCGGGCGCGGCGTATTCGCGCTGGACCCGCAGGACTTCGGCTTCGCACCGGTCGAGGCGGCGAACCGGGCCCTGAAGCGGGCGGGCATCACCTGGTCCGACGTGTCCGCGGTCGAGCTGAACGAGGCGTTCGCGGTGCAGTCGCTGGCCTGCGTGGACGCCTGGGGGATCGACCCGGACAGCGTCAACGCCAAGGGCGGCGCCATCGCGCTCGGCCACCCGCTGGGCGCCTCCGGCGGCCGCATCCTGGGCACCCTCGCCCACCGGCTCAAGGAGTCCGGCGAGCGCTGGGGCCTCGCCGCGATCTGCATCGGGGTCGGCCAGGCCCTCGCCGTCGTCCTGGAGAACGTCACCGGGAACGGGGCGGCGAACGACACGGTGAACGACACGGAGGCGGCCCGATGAGTACACGCCTGTGCGCCGACGCCGACGACGCGGTCGCCGGGATCGAGGACGGCTCCACGGTGCTGGTCGGCGGCTTCGGAATGGCCGGCATGCCGGTCGAACTGATCGACGCCCTCATCCGGCAGGGCGCCACCGACCTCACCGTCGTGTCCAACAACGCCGGCAACGGCGACACCGGACTCGCCGCGCTGCTGGCGAAGGGCCGGGTCCGCAAGGTCGTCTGCTCCTTCCCCCGGCAGACCGACAGCTACGTCTTCGACGAGCTGTACCGGGCCGGGCGGATCGAGCTGGAGGTCGTCCCGCAGGGCAACCTCGCCGAGCGGATGCGGGCCGCCGGGGCCGGCATCGGCGCCTTCTACTGCCCCACCGGCGCCGGCACCCTGCTGGCCGAGGGCAAGGAGACCCGCGTCATCGACGGGCGCACCTACGTCCTGGAGTACCCGATCAGGGGCGACGTGGCGCTGATCGGCGCCCACCGGGCCGACCGCATGGGCAACCTCGTCTACCGCAAGACCGCCCGCAACTTCGGCCCGGTCATGGCCACCGCCGCGACCACCGTGATAGCCCAGGTCCGGGAGATCGTCGACACCGGCACCATCGACCCCGAGACCGTGATCACCCCGGGCATCTACGTCGACCGCGTGGTGCAGGAGGCAACCGCATGAGCACCGACTCCCTCGTCACGGACACCGGGCGCGGCCCGCTCGGCAAGCACGACATGGCCGCCCTGGTGGCCCGCGACATCCCGCACGGCGCCTTCGTCAACCTGGGCATCGGCCAGCCGACCCTGGTCGCCGACCATCTGCCGGCCGACTCCGGTGTCGTGCTGCACACCGAGAACGGCATGCTCAACATGGGGCCCGCCGCCAAGGGCGACGAGATCGACCCCGATCTCACCAACGCCGGCAAGGTCCCGGTGACCGAGCTGCCCGGCGCGGCGTACTTCCACCACGCCGACTCCTTCGCCATGATGCGCGGCGGCCACCTGGACATCTGCGTCCTGGGCGCCTTCCAGGTCTCGACCGCCGGTGACCTCGCCAACTGGCACACCGGCGCGCCGGACGCCATACCCGCCGTCGGCGGGGCGATGGATCTGGCGATCGGGGCGAAGAAGGTCTTCGTCATGATGACGCTGTTCACCAAGACCGGCGCGCCCAAGCTGGTCCCCGAGTGCACCTATCCGCTCACCGGGCTGGCCTGCGTCGACCGGGTCTACACCGACCTCGCCGTCTTCGACATCACGCCGCAGGGCGTCTCGGTGCGGGAGACCTTCGGCACCACCGTCGACGAACTCGCGGGCCGGCTGGACCTGCCGCTGCGCTCCGCGGACGGCTGACACCGGGGCGGTCGCGGGAGACGGAACCGCAGGCGGCGGCCGCCCGCCGGCTCAGCGGGCCGGGCGCGCGGAGCGGGGCCGGTCCGGGACGGCCGGCTCGATGCAGCGGGAGCGGACGTGCTCGTAGACCATCGTGGTCTGCACGTCGGCGACCTCGCGGCGCTCGGTGAGCCGGTCGATCACGAAGGCGTACACGCTGTCCACGGCCGGGACCGCCACATGGATCAGGAAGTCGTGGCTGCCCGAGGTGACGAACAGGCCGATCACCTCGGGCAGCCGCGCCGCCCACTCCCGGAACCCCTCGATGACGGGCCGGGCCGGCGGCCGGATGCGCACCGAGATCAGCGCCTGGACGGGCCGGCCGGCCGCGTCCAGGTCCAGCGCCGCGTGGAAGCCGGTGAGCACCCCGCGCTCGCGCAGCAGCCGCACCCGCTCGAGCGACGTCGACGGCGAGACCCCGGTCCGGGCCGCCAGCTCGCGATTGGTCTGCCGTGCATCGTTCTGCAATTCCCGCAGCAGGGCCCGGTCCAGCGCATCAAGTTCCATGAAACCCACTGTATGCCGAACGAAGTACGGCAAGCCTCCATCAGCCCCGCACTCTTGATTAGCCTCACCGCTCATGGATGTACGAAAGAGCGGTGCGAACCCCGGCGTGGGGCTGGTACTGGCGGCGGCGGTGCTGTGGGGCACGGTCGGACCCGCCCAGGTCCTGGCGTCCAGCCCGATGACCCCGGCGGCCCTCGGCGGCTGGCGGCTGGTCGCGGGCGGACTGGTCCTCGCGGTGTGCACCGTCCGCCCGCGCAGGCTGCGGGCCTTCGCCACCCGCAGCATGGTCCGGCCGCTGCTGATCTGCGCGTTCTCCACCGGCCTCTACCAGGCGGCGTTCCTCTCCTCGGTGGCGCGGACCGGCGCGGCGCTGGCCACGGTGGTCGCCCTGGGCATCGCCCCGGCGGCGACCGGGGTGTGCGCCCGATGGCTCACCGGCGAACGGATGGGCGCCGCCTGGCTGGCCGGCACCGTCGCGGCCGTCGCCGGCTGCGCCCTGCTGCTGGCACCGGGAAACACCCGGGTGGACCCGTTCGGCCTGCTCCTGGCGGTGGCCGCCGGCTTCTGCTACGGCCTGTACACCGTCTTCGCCAAGCGGACGGCCGACGCGCACCCCGCCGCCCACCTGCCCACCCTCTCCGCGCTCACCCTGCTGGTGGGTTCGCTGCCGCTGCTGCCCTGGATGCTCGGGGACCTGGCCCCGGTGCGGGACGGCGGCACCCTCGCCCTGATCGGCTGGCTGGGGGTGGCCACCACCGCCGTCGCGTACTGGCTGTTCACCGCCGGGCTCAGCCGGGTACGGGCGACCACGGCCGGCACGCTGAGCCTCGCCGAGCCGCTCGCCGCGGCCCTGATCGGCGTGTTCCTCCTGGACGAGCGGCTCACCCCGTCCGCCTGGGCGGGCTGCGCCCTGATCCTCGCCGGAATGATCATCACCTGTCTGCCGCCGCTGCCACGCCGGCGCTCCACCGCACCGACGCCGGGGACCGTGGCACCGCCGGACCGGGACCGCCACGAGGTCAGGGCCTGAGCCGCGGCACCGGGTCCGCCGGCCGAGCGGCACGGTGACGCGGCGGACACCGCCCGACCGACCGCGTCACCGCCACCGTGGCCGCCCCTACCCGGTCCCGGCCGGGACGACGGTGCCCTGGTGGTAGTACATCCGCCACCCGGAACCCGCCGCCGGCCGCCGCCAGATCGAACTGTGCCGGCTCCGCCGCTCGCCGAGGACGGCCTCGTACGTCACATGCACCACGCCGGGTGCCAGTACGGTTCCCCGCATGCCGACCGGTTCGTAGCGCGGACCCTCGTCCGACGCGCCCGGCTTGTCCGGCAGTTCGGCGAGCATCGTCTCCCGGTCCCACCGGCGCCCCGAGGCGCCCACCTCGACGAACTCGGGGTCCAGGAGCCGCCCGGCCAGTTCCCGCGACGCCCTGACCCGGGGCGTCAGCAACCGCAGCTCACCCGCGATCGCCTCGGCCACGTCGTCCGCCTTCTCCCTCACACGGCATCCCGCCTCTCTTCGGCTCCGTACCGGCGATGTGACCGCCGACGGGCCCGCCGACCGTACTCGTGGCGGACAGCCGAGCGACGGAGCGCCGGCGCGCCGCCGCACAGCACCGCGCAGGCGACCGTGGTCAGCAGCCCGCCCAGCAGGAACGCGCCCCGCACGCCGGCGAGCGGCAGCAGCAGAGCCCCGAGCGCGGCGCCGGCCGCGATACCCGCGTGGTAGCAACCGGAGTTCACCGCGAGCGCCAGGTCCGTGCGGCCCGGCGCGCACCGCAGCACCGCGTGCTGGGTGGCCGTGAACACCGGCCCGAGCGCCCCGCCCAGCAGCACCAGGAACACCACCGCGGCCACCGGTTCGGCGCCGGCCGCGGACAGGCCGAGCAGGCCCACCGCCTGCGTGGCCACGGCGGCGACCGGCACACCCCGGGCGAAGCGGTCCAGCAGTGCCCCGGCGACACCGGCCCCGGCCAGACACGCCCCGCCGAACACCACCAGGAGGACGCCGACCGCGCCCGGGGCGAACCCGCTCACCTCGCCCAGGAACACCACCAGGTAGGTGTAGCCCGCGAACGCCCCGGTGGCGGCCAGCGCCCCGGCCGCCACCACGGTCCTGAACCGGCGGACGTCGGGCGCGGCCCCGTAGGCGGCGGGCTCCTCCGCCGGCCGCGAGGCCGGCAGCGCGAGGGCGACCGTCACCAGCGAGACCAGCCCCAGGACCGCGAGCAGGGCGACGGGCAGCCGCCAGCCGCTGGCCCGGCCGAGCCAGGTTCCGGCGGGGACACCGAGTACGAGGGCGAGCGAACCGGCGACGGACAGCGCGCCCAGCACCCGTCCCCGCGCCTCGGGCGCGCACAGGCCCACCGCGACCGGACCGGTCACCGCCCAGAACAGCGCCTGGGCGAGGGCGGTCAGCAGCCGTGCCCCGAGCAGCGGCCAGTAGGACCGCGCCGCCGCCGCGATCAGCGCGGAGGCGACCAGTGCGGCCAGCAGCCCGGTCAGCACATGGCGCCGGGGCACCGCCCGTACCGCGTGGGCGAGCGGCACGGACCCGGCGGCCACCGCCAGGCCGTAGCCGGTGACCAGGAGCCCGACCGCCGCCCGGGGCACCCGCAGGCTTTCCGAGATGACGTCCAGCAGGCCGATCGGCAGGCTCTCGGCGGTGTTGAATGTGAAGGCGGCGAGCATCAGCGCCGTGAGTACGGCAGCCGCGCGCCGGCGAGCCGGTCGTCGCGCCCGCTCCGTGCCACCGTCCATGGCGGTACCTCACCGGTCCCACCGGCCGCGCCGCAACCGAATTCGACCGGCGTGCGCGGGAAAGCCCCGCGTCAGGCCGGATGATCAGGCCGGGTGGTGGTCGGCGACCGCGCCGAGTTCGATGCCGTGTTCCAGGAGGGCCTTCAGCGCGCACAGCACGGTGGTGAAGCCGCCGACGGTGTCGTTGACCCAGCCGACGGCGTCGTCCCCGGACCCCTGGAAGCCGGTCTCGGTGACCGTCACGAACGTGGCGTTCGCCGGGTGCGCGGCGAACACCATCTCGACCACGGTCGGCTGCTCGTAGTTGCCCCAGGCGAACCGGATCAGCCGGCCCTCCTCCACCGCCTCGACCCGGACCTGGACACAAGCGCCGTAGACCGCCCACTCCCAGCGCAGCTCCGCCCCCGGGACCATCCGTCCGGTGCTCGCGCTGTACCAGAACCGCGTCGTGACGGACGGATCGGCGAAGGCCTCCCACACCTCCGCCGGGGGCCTACGGATGATCATGGAAGCGGAGGCGACGGGCGGCCGGGTGAGTTCGAGTTTCCGCGAGGACATGGTGGTCGGGGACCTCCGGTTCGGATCAGGGCGAGGGCAGGGGACAGCTGAGCGGCCACACCCGTTCGGGCAGCCGGCCGGTGAGGCGGCCGTCGGTGAGCTCCGCGTCGGTGAGCCAGCCCGCGGCCGTCAGCTCCTCGACGAGGGTCGGCAGCGCGCCGGGATCACCGGCGCACAGGGCGGCGAGCGGGGCCACGTCCACCCCCTGCCCGTCGGGCCCGAGTGCCTGCCCGTCCAGGGCGGTGTGCGTGGCCAGGGCGAGGGCCAGCAGCCGGGCACCGGCGGTCGCCTTCGACTTGCGCAGCTTCCGCTCGGTGACGACGCGCTGTGTCCAGCCGCTGACCTTGGCCCGGGTGTTCTTCCCGAACGGGAGCGGCCGGCTGCCGTCCGGACCGGGCTCCAGGGACGGCACGGTGACGGGGGTGGGGTTCTCGGGGCGGGAGGCGAGCACGTCGGCGGGTGAACCGGGGATCCGCAGCCAGCCGCTCCCGGTCAGCTGGGCGATGAGCTGTTCGGGATCGCCGAGCGGCAGCGCGGTCAGGTCCTGGCCGGTCAGGTTGCCGGTGCCGGTGCGCGCGGCCCGCAGGACGAGCAGCAGGGTGAGCAGCCGGGCCTCGGGGCCGGGCAGCGGCGCGTGGTCCCGGGCGTGGGCGAGCACGGTACGGGCGTGCTCCCACAGCTGCGGTCCGGTCAGCACCCGTGGCACGGCGGGTTCCGTGCCGTCACCGGTGTGCCCGGTGCGCTGCTGGTGCTGGCGCCGGGCGGTGGCCGCGGCCTGCTCGGCCCGCTGCGCGTCCGCGCGCAACTGGACGTCGCCGATGACGTCGGCCCACTCGTGGAAGGCGCGCGCCTTGCGGGTGTGCAGGTCGGCGAGGAGGGTCAGGTCGGGCTCGGCGCGCTTCTGGTAGGCGCGGAACTGGTTGCCCAGATCGATGAGTTCGTCGCGCAGACCGGTCGGCCGCAGATGGTGCGGCACGATGCCGGGCTGTCCGTACACCGTCCTCGGCGGGAGCGCGCGCAGCGACGCGCGGAACCTGGCACAGTGGAAGGGGAACGTTCGCGGTACGGCGGGCGTT
>NZ_JBFAAP010000100.1:0-11160 GCF_040639815.1 Streptomyces sp. NPDC023723 | reverse complement strand
GAGGTTATGAGCCGGTAGAGGGCGACTTCTACGGCGAAGAGTGCGGCCTGGGTGTGTGTGGTCTGGTTGAGGCGGTCGGGGTCGTCGCCGAAGACCACGTCGCGTGTCTCGTCACCGAGGGCGGCGCATACCTCGTCGAATGCCTCGCGGTAGACGGGGAACGTGTCGTACAGTCCGCGCCCCATTCCGACCCGTTGGGAGCCCTGGCCGGTGAACAGCACGGCCAGTCGTCCGCGTGTTGTCGTGCCCGTCACGACGCCGGGTGCGGTTTCGCCGCGTGCTACGGCGTCCAGGCCGGTCAGTGCCTCGTTGCGGTCGGCGGCCAGGATTACCGCGCGGTCCGGCAGCGCGGCCCGGCCCAGGGCCAGTGCGGCACCCAGCTCGGGCAGATCCACCTCCGCGTGTGCCCCGGCGTGCTCCCGTACCTGCTGTGCCTGCGCCCGCAGGGCTGCCGTGCCGTGTCCGGACAGGAGCAACGGCGTCACGGGGAGGGCGGCCGGGACGGGTGCCCGGGCCGGCTCCTGTTCCGGTGCCTGTTCCAGGATGACGTGGGCGTTGGTGCCGCTGACGCCGAAGCCGGAGACGCCGGCCCGGCGTGGACGGTCGGTGCGCGGCCACTCCCGTTCTTCCGTCAGCAGTTCCACCGCGCCCGCTGACCAGTCGACCTGCGGGGTGGGGGTGTCTACGTGCAGGGTGCGCGGCAGGATGCCGTGCTGGAGGGCCAGTACCGTCTTGATGACGCCCGCGACGCCCGCGGCACCCTGGGTGTGCCCGATGTTCGACTTCAGCGAGCCCAGCCACAGCGGCCGGTCCGCGGGGCGGCCCTGGCCGTAGGTGGCCAGCAGGGCCTGTGCCTCGATGGGGTCGCCGAGGGCCGTGCCGGTGCCGTGTGCCTCGACCGCGTCGACGTCGGACGCGGTGAGGCGGGCGTCGGCCAGCGCCTGCCGGATGACGCGCTGCTGGGAGGGACCGTTGGGGGCGGTCAGGCCGTTGGAGGCGCCGTCCTGGTTGACCGCGCTGCCGCGCAGCACCGCCAGCACCCGGTGGCCCAGGCGCTGGGCGTCCGACAGCCGTTCGAGGAGCAGGACGCCCGCCCCCTCGGCGAAGATCGTGCCGTCCGCGGCGGCGGCGAACGCCTTGCAGCGGGCGTCGGCGGCGAGGCCGCGCTGCCGGGAGAAACCGATGTAGGCGCGGGGGGTGCCGAGGACGGTGACACCCGCGGCGAGGGCCATGGAACAGTCACCCGCGCGCAGGGCCCGCGCCGCGAGGTGGAGGGCCACCAGGGAGGCCGAGCAGGCGGTGTCGACGGTGACGGCGGGGCCCTCGAAGCCGAAGGTGTAGGAGATCCGGCCGGACAGCACGCTGCCCGCCCCGGAGGTCATCAGGTAGCTCTCCAACTCCTCGGAGAGTCCGGTGAGTTCGCTGCCGTAGTCGCTGCCCGCGAAGCCGGCGAAGACCCCGACGTCCGTGCCGCGCCACGCGGTCGGGTCGATGCCCGCGCGTTCGAAGGTCTCCCAGGACAGTTCGAGCAGGAGACGCTGCTGCGGGTCCATGGTGACCGCTTCGCGCGGGGAGATGCCGAAGAAGGCGGCGTCGAAGTCGCCCGCGTCGTGCAGGAAGCCGCCCTCGCGGACGTAGCTGGTGCCGTGGTGGTCGGGGTCGGGATGGAAGAGGCCGGCCAGGTCCCAGCCGCGGTCCTCGGGGAAGGGCGTGATGCCGTCACGGCCGTGGCGCACCAGGTCCCACAGCTCCTCGGGGGAGGTGACGCCGCCCGGCAGGCGACAGGCCATCGCCACGACGGCGATCGGCTCGGACCGCTCGGCCTCCAGTTCGCGGACCCGCTGCTGGGAACGGCGGGCGTCCGCCAGCACGCGCTTGAGGTAGTCGCGCAGCTTCCCGTCATCTGCCATGAGAGTTCGCTCCTGATGGAAACGCGTCGAAGGTCTGGAGGTCGCGGTCGGTCAGGTGATCAGGTGATCAGGACGTGCCGAACTCCCGGTCGATGAGGTCGAACATGTCCTCGTCGGTCGCGGTGTCCACGTCGAACTCCTCTGCATCGGCGCCGGCGTGGGGCGGGTCCGCGGCCGTCCGCCACTGCTCGACGAGCGCGTTCAGGCGGGTCAGGACGGTGGCGTGGGTCGACGCGTCGGGGCTGGTCCCGGCCAGCGTCGCGGCCATGGCGTCGAGTTCGGTCAGCAGCAGCTCGGCCGGGTCGACCTCCTGGCCCAGCTCGGCGAGGAGGAAGCGGGCCAGGGCGGTGGGTGCGGGGTGGTCGAAGACGAGTGTGGCGGGCAGCCGGATGCCGGCCCGGCGCGAGAGACGGTTGCGCAGCTCGACCGCGGTGAGCGAGTCGAAGCCGATCTCCTTGAAGGGCTGGTGGGGGTCGACGGCGTCGGCGGAGGAGTGGCCGAGGACAGCGGCGGCCTCCTGCTGGACCAGGTCGAGCAGGAGTTTCTCCCGCTGTCCCGCGGTCGCCCGGGCGAGCCGGCCGGCCAGGTCGCCGGTGTCCGCCGCCGTGTTGTCGACGGCCCGGCGCGGGGCCCGGACGAGGGCGGCGAGCAGCGCGGGCAGGGTGCCGGCGCCGGCCAGACCGCGCAGGGCGGCGAAGTCCATGCGGGCGGGCACCAGGACGGCGGCGGGGGTGCGCAGCGCGGCGTCGAACAGCTCCATGCCCTCGGGCACGGACAGGGCGAGCATGCCACCCTTGGCCATGCGTCGCTGGTCGGTGTCGTCGAGGTGGGCGCTCATGTCGGTGACCTGGCCCCACAGCCCCCAGGCGAGGGAGGTGGCGGGCAGCCCGGCGGCGTGCCGGTGGCGGGCGAGCGCGTCGAGGAAGGCGTTGGCGGCGGAGTAGTTGCCCTGGCCCGGGGAGTCGAAGGTGCCGGCTCCGGAGGAGAAGAGGACGAAGGCGCTCAGCGGCAGTGTGGCCGTCAGCTCGTGCAGGTTGAGCGCGGCGTCCACCTTGGGCCGGAACGTCGCGGCCAGCCGCTCCGGTGTCAGGGCGGTGATCACACCGTCGTCCAGGAGTCCGGCGGCGTGCACCACGGCGGTCAGCGGCGCGTCCGGCGGGATCGAGGCGAGCAGGGCGGCCGCCGCGTCCCGGTCGGCGACGTCGCAGGCGACGGTGCGGACGGTGGCGGCGCCCAGGGCGCGCAGCTCGTCCTCCAGCTCGGGCACGCCGTCGGCGGCCCGGCCGCGCCGCCCGGCCAGGACGACGTGGCGCACCCCGTGCTCGGTGACCATGCGCCGGGCCACCAGGCGGCCCAGGGTGCCCGTGCCGCCGGTGACCAGTACGGTGCCGTCGGGGTCGAGGGGGCGGGGCAGGGTGAAGACGTTCTTGCCGGTGTGCCGGCCCTGGCTCATGAACCGGAAGGCGGCCGGGGCCTCCCGGACGTCCCAGGCGTGCAGCGCAAGGGGACGCAGGGCACCCTGCTCGAAGAGGGCGGCCAGGTCCCGCAGCATCTCCCCGATCCGGTCGTCGCCCGCCTCGTGGAGGGAGAACGCCCGGTAGGCGATGCCCGGGTGGGCGGCGGCCACCTCGGCGGGGTCGCGCAGGTCGCTCTTGCCCATCTCCAGGAAGCGCCCGCCGCGCGGCAGCAGCCGCAGGGAGGCGTCGACCAGGTCGCCGGCCAGCGAGTCGAGCACGATGTCGGCGCCGCGGCCCCGCGTGACGTCGAGGAAGCGGCGTTCGAACTCCGTGGTGCGGGAACCGGCGATGCGGTCGGCGGGGACGCCGGTGGCGCGCACGGTGTCCCACTTGGCGGGGGACGCGGTGGCGAGGACGTCGGCGCCCCAGTGCCGGGCCAGCTGCACGGCGGCCATGCCGACCCCGCCGGCGGCGGCGTGCACGAGGACCGTCTCGCCCGCGCGCAGCCCGGCGAGGTCGCGCAGCGCGTAGTAGGCGGTGAGGAAGGCCATGGGCACGGAGGCGGCCTGCTGGAAGGTCCAGCCGTCCGGGATCCTGGTGACGGTGCGCCGGTCGGCGACGGCGAGCGGGCCGACGGCATCGGGGAACAGGCCCATCACCCGGTCGCCGACGGCGAGTTCGGTGACGCCGGGGCCGGTCTCGGTGACGATGCCCGCGCCCTCGTTGCCGAGGGTGGCGTCGACCTTGTTCATGCCGAGCGCGACCAGCACGTCCAGGAAGTTCAGGCCCGCGGCCCGTACCTCGACGCGGACCTGCCCGGCGGCGAGCGGTTCGAGCGCGGCGGGGGAGGGGCGCAGCGCCAGTCCTTCGAGGGTGCCGTCACCGCCGGGCGCCAGCCGCCACGCCGCCGCGTCCGCCGGGGCGGTGAGCGCGCCGGTGGTGTCGGCGCGGGTGAGCCGGCGGGCGAAGCGGACGCCGTCGCGCACGGCGAGCTGGGGCTCGGTGCCGGTGAGCACGGCGGGCAGCAGGGCGCGGGACGACTGGGCTCCGTCGGTGTCCAAGAGGGTGATCCGGTCGGGGTTCTCGGCCTGCGCGGACCGCAGCAGGCCGAGGGCGGCCGCGGCGGCGGGGTCGGTGAGTTCCCGGTCGTGGTGCACGGCGACCGCGCCGTGGGTGAGGACCAGCAGCCGGGTGTCGTCCAGTTCGGGCGCGGCCAGCCAGGTCTGGAGCAGGTCGAGGACCCGGCCGGTGACGTCCCGGACGGCGGCGGCGCTCAGCCCGCCGGCCGCCGCTTCCAGTTCGAGCAGCAGCGTCTCGGGGATGCCCAGGTCGGCGGTCTCGGCGAGTTCACGGATGTCCTCGGCGGTCGCCACCGGCACGGGGTGCGGCGCGTCCTCGACGGGGCCGGGCGTGGGGAGTTCGTCCCAGCCGACGCGGAACAAACGGTCGCGGACGGGGGCGGTACGGGTGGCGGACAGGTCCGTGGCGAGCGGCCGGGACACCACCGAGCCGACGGTGGCGACCGGCGCGCCCGTGCCGTCCGCCAGGTGCAGGGCGACCTCGTCGGCGCCGTGCGGGGTGACGCGGACGCGCAGCGCGGTCGCCCCGGCGGCGTGCAGGGCGACGTCGCGGTAGGCGAAGGGCAGGGCGAGCGCGGCGTCGGCGCCGGCCGGGGCGCGGAAGCCGATGGCGTGCATGGCGGAGTCCAGCAGCACCGGGTGCAGTCCGAACCCGTCGGCGGACAGCCCCTGGTCCTCGGCGAGGGCGACCTCGGCGAACACCTCCCCGCCCCGCGTCCACACCGCGCGCAGGCCCCGGAACGCCGGCCCGTAGCCGTAACCGGCGGCGGCCATCTCCTCGTACGCCTCGGTCACCCGCTCCGGGCCGACCGGGACCGCCCCGGCCGGCGGCCACGGGGCCAGGGCCTGCGGCGGGGGGCCGGCGGCCGGCGCCAGGAAGCCGCTGACGTGCCGGGTCCAGACCGCGCCGGGGTCGCCGTCCGCGGGGCGGGAGTACACGGACAGCGGGCGGCGGCCCTGCCCGTCCGCCTCGCCGACGAGGACCTGTACGCGTACGCCGGCGCTCTCGGCCAGCGGCAGCGGCGCTTCGACGACGAGCTCCTCCAGGGTGGGGCAGCCCACCTCGTCCCCGGCGCGCACCGCCAGCTCCACGAAGGCCGCGCCGGGCAGCAGCACCGTGCCACCCGCCGCGTGGTCGGCCAGCCAGGGGTGGGTGCGCAGCGACAGGCGGGAGGTGAACAGCACGGAGCCGGAACCGGAGCCGGAACCGGAACCGGAGCCGGGTGCGGAGCCGGTTCCGGTCCCGGAGACCTCGGTGA
Organism: Streptomyces sp. NPDC023723; assembly: GCF_040639815.1. Classification (NCBI taxonomy): domain Bacteria; kingdom Bacillati; phylum Actinomycetota; class Actinomycetes; order Kitasatosporales; family Streptomycetaceae; genus Streptomyces; species Streptomyces sp. NPDC023723. The sequence continues at coordinate 5,455 of NZ_JBFAAP010000100.1, read as the reverse complement.
CCGCGCCGAGCAGCGGGTGCCCGGCCGGTGTCAGTCCGAGGCTCGCGGCGTCGCCGTGGCCCTGCCCCTGGCCCGACTCCAGCCAGTAGTGCCGGTGCTGGAAGGCGTAGGTGGGCAGGCCGGTGACGGTCGGCAGCTCCGGGCCGCCGACGTCCCCGGCGTTCCCGGCCTCCCCGGCGGAGCCTGCCGCACCGGCAAGGACCGCGGCCCAGTCGACGGGCAGCCCGCCCACGTGTCCCTCCGCGAGCGAGGCCAGCATCCGGGGAGCGCCGCCCTCGCCGCGCCGCAGCGAGCCCACGGCGACCGCCTCGGCCCCGGCGTCCTCGAAGAGCTGCTGCATGGCGGTGACCAGCACCGGGTGGGCGCTGGACTCCACGAAGAACCCGAAGCCGTCGGCGAGCAGTTCGCGCACGGCGGCCTCGAAGTCCACCGGGCGGCGGGCGTTGCTGAACCAGTACTCGGCGTCCAGCCCGGCGGTGTCGAACGCGCCGCCGGTGACCGTCGAGTAGAACGGGACGGCCGAGCGGCGCGGACGGACGTCGGCGAACATCGCGAGGATACGGTCGCGCAGCGGATCGACCTGGGCGCAGTGCGAGGCGACCGTGGAGCCGACGACACGGGCCCGCAGGCCGTCGGCCTCGCAGCCGGCCACGAACTCCGCGAGCGCCGCCTCCTCACCGGCGACCGCGGCCGCGCCGGGCCCGTTGCGGCCGGCGACGACCAGCCGCCCGTCCCACGCCGCGAGCCGCTTCTCCACCACGTCGGCGGAGGCGGCCACGGAGGCCACCGCACCCTTGCCGACCAGCTCCTCGGCGAACAGGGCGCTGCGCAGCACGACGATACGGGCCGCCTCCTCCAGCGTCAGCGCCCCGGCGACGTACGCCGCCGCGATCTCCCCCTGGCTGTGGCCGACCACCGCCGCCGGCGCCACCCCGGCCGCCGTCCACACCGCGGCCAGCGACACGTGCACCGCGAACAGCGCGGGCTGGAGCACCTCGATGCGCTCCATGGACGGCGCCGCCGCGGCGCCCCGGACGACATCGGTGACGGACCAGTCGAGGTGGCGGCGCAGCGCCTGGTCGCACTCGGCGAACCGGGCGGCGAACACGGGGGAGGAGTCGAGGAGTTCGGCCGCCATACCGGGCCACTGCGAGCCCTGGCCGGGGAAGACGAAGACGGTGTGCCCGGTGGCCGGGCCGCCGTTGCCCCGCACCACCTCGGGCGCCGGGGTGTTCTCGGCCAGCGCGGCCAGACCGCGCAGCGCGGCGTCCCGATCGGCGGCCAGTACGACACCGCGCTGCTCCAGCGCCGCCCGCCCGGTGGCCAGCGACCGGCCGAGGTCCGCCGGCGCCACGCCGGGACGGTCCGTCAGGTACGACCGCAGCCGCGCGGCCTGGGCGCGCAGCGCGGCCTCGCCGCGCCCGGAGACCAGCAGCGGCACGGGGGCGCCGGCCAGCAGCGGCTGCTCGGAAACCGCCTTGGCCACCGGACCGGTGGCGGCCGGGGCCTCCTCCAGGATCACGTGGGCGTTGGTGCCGCTGATGCCGAAGCCGGACACGGCGGCCCGGCGCGGCCGTCCCGTCTGCGGCCACGCCCGCTCCTCGGTCAGCAGCTCCACGGCCCCCGCCGACCAGTCCACCTGCGGTGTCGGCGCGTCCACGTGCAGGGTGCGCGGCAGGACGCCGTGCCGCATCGCCATCACCATCTTGATGACCCCGGCCGCACCCGCGGCTGCCTGTGTGTGCCCGATGTTCGACTTGACCGACCCCAGCCACAGCGGCAGTTCGCGGTCCTGGCCGTAGGCGGCCAGCAGTGCCTGCGCCTCGATCGGGTCGCCCAGCGCGGTACCGGTGCCGTGTGCCTCCACCACGTCCACCTCGGCGCCGGTCAGCCGGGCGTTGCGCAGCGCCCGCCGGATGACGCGCCGCTGCGAAGGGCCGTTCGGCGCCGTCAGCCCGTTCGACGCGCCGTCCTGGTTGACCGCCGAGCCGCGCACCACCGCGAGTACCGGATGGCCCGCCTCGACCGCGTCGGACAGCCGCTCCAGGAGCAGCACCCCGGCGCCCTCGGCGAACCCGGTACCGTCCGCCGCCGCCGCGAACGCCTTGCACCGGCCGTCGGGGGCGAGCCCGCGCTGCCGCGAGAAGCCGACGAACGCGTCGGACTCCGCCATCACCGTGACCCCGCCGGCCAGCGCCAGCGAGCACTCTCCCGCGCGCAGCGCCTGCGCCGCCAGATGCAGGGTGACCAGCGACGACGAGCACGCCGTGTCCACCGTCACCGCCGGCCCCTCGAAGCCCAGCACGTACGACACCCGGCCCGACAGCACACTGCCCGCCCCGCCCGTGAGGAGGAAGCCCGCGAGTTCGTCGGGGACCTCGGGCAGCCCGGCGCCGTAGTCGTGGAAGGCGATGCCGGAGTACACGCCGACGTCCTTGCCGCGCAGGCTCGTCGGGTCGATGCCGGCCCGCTCCAGCACCTCCCAGGACAGCTCAAGCATGATCCGCTGCTGCGGGTCCATCGCCACGGCCTCGCGCGGCGAGATGCCGAAGAAGCCCGCGTCGAACATCCCGGCGTCGTGCAGGAAGCCGCCCTCACTGGCGTAGCTGGTGCCGGGGTGGTCGGGGTCCGGGTGGAACAGGTTGTCCAGGTCCCAGCCGCGGTCGGCCGGGAACCCGGTGATGCCGTCGCCGCCGCTGGACACCAGCTCCCACAGCTCCTCGGGCGAGGACACACCGCCCGGCAGGCGGCAGGCCATGCCGACGACGGCGACCGGCGCGGTGCCGGCCGCGACCGCCTTGTCGTACTCGTGCTTCAGCCGGGCGTTGTCCTTCAGCGAGGCGCGCAGCGCTTCGACGATCTGTTCAGTCTGGCCGCTGCTCATGGCTGCTCCCACCGTGTCGAGTGCGCGATCACAACCGGTTCCCGTCCAGCGCTCGTTGGACCAGCCCGGCGACGTCCATTTCGTTGATCAGGTCGAGTTCCTCGGCGGCGGCCGTGGCGGACGGCGACCGCCCGCCGTCGTCCGGCCCGTCCGCACCGGCCGCCCGGGCCAGCTGCCGCAGCGCGTCCAGCAGTCCTGCCTCCCGGAACCGGCTGACCGGAACCGAGGCCAGCGTCCGGCGGAGCTCCTCCTCGTCCGCCTCGCTCAGCTCCTCGTCGGCCGCGTCCGCGAGCAGTTCGGTGCGCAGGTGCTCCACCAGCGCGGCGGGCGTGGGGTAGTCGAAGACGAGGGTGGCGGGCAGCTTGGTGCCCAGGGCGGCGCCGAGGGTGTTGCGCAGGCTGACCGCGGCGAGCGAGTCGAAGCCCATCTCCTGGAAGGCCCGCCCCGGCTTCACGGCCTCGGCACCGCTGTGCCCCAGCGCGAGTGCCGTGTGCTCGCGGACCGCCTGCATCAGCGCGCGTTCCCGTTCGGCGTCGGAGGCCGCGGCGAGCTGCCGCAGGAACTCCGAGGCCGACTCGTCGCCGGGATCGTCCGCCGCCGCGAGACCGTCGACGATCTCCCGTACCCCCGGCAGGTCGCCGATCAGCGGGCTCGGCCGCAGTGAGGTGAAGGCGGGCACGAACGCCGCCCAGTCGACGTCCACCACGGCCACCCGCGTGTCGTCGCCGCGCACCGCGAGCGTGAGCGCCGCCATGGCCTCCTCGGGTGCCATCGGCAGCACACCACGCCGGCGCAACTGCTCCCGCGCGGCGGCGTCGGACGCCACACCGAACCCGTCGATCACACCCCAGGCCACCGAGGTGGCCGTCAGCCCCCGCGCCCGCCGCCGCTCGATCAGCGCGTCGAGCTGGGCGTTGGCGGCACCGATGAGCCCCTGCCCACCGCCGCCCCACACACTGGCGACGGAGGAGAAGACGACGAACAGGTCCAGGTCCCGTCCGCTCAGCAGCGCGTCCAGGTGCCACAGCCCGTCGACCTTGGCCGCCAGCGTCTCGGCGAGTTCCTCGGCGGTGGTGACGTCCGCCTGGGCGACGCGCGCGAGGTCGGCGGTGTGCACGACGCCGGAGAGTCCGGGCGTGGCGGCGGGCCCGGAGAGCAGCCGCGCGAGCGCCTCCCGGTCGCCGAGGTCGACCTGACAAACGGTGACCTTCGTGCCGTGCGCGCTCAGCTCGTCACGCACCTTCCGCACCCCTGGCGCCTCCGGGTCCGACGCGACGGTCAGCACCAGGTGCTCGGCACCGGCCTCGGCGAGCCAGCGCGCGGCGTGCCGGCCGAGGCCCTCGGTGCCGCCGGTGACCAGCACGATGCCGCGCGGCCGCCACCGCGGTCCCGCCGTCGCGCCCGGAAGCAGCGGACGGCCGCTCATCCTGCGCACCAGCGCGCCCGTGGACCGGACCGCGAACTGGTCCTCACCGTCCGGGGCGGCCAGCACCCCGAGCAGAGTGCGGGCGGCCCGCTCGTCGAACACCTCGGGCAGGTCGACCAACCCGCCCCAGCGGTCCGGCTGTTCCAGCGCCACGGCAAGCCCGAGCCCCCACACGGCCGCCTGCTCGGGGGCGTCGAGCCCGTCCGTGCCACCGACGGCGACCGCGCCCCGGGTGGCGCAGTACAACCGGTGTCCCGAGCCCAGGTCGCCGAGCGCCTGCACCAGTGCCAGGGTCGCCGCGACGCCCTCGGTGAGCGTGGCACCGCCCGGCCGCGGACGCCGGTCCAGCGCGAGCAGCGACAGGACGCCGCCGACATCGTCCACTTCCGCCAGCGCGCCCCGCAGCGTCTCGGCCAGCCCACCCCGGTCGGCGGCGGCCCCGGCCCGTACTACGACACTGCGCAGCCCCTGCCGGTCCAGCGCCGGCGCGACCAGCTCGGCGTACTCCCCGGCACCGCCGCCGTCCGGCAGCACGACCAGCCAGGTGCCGGACGGCACCCCGGACGCGGCGCCGGGCAGCGGCTTCCACACCACCTCGTAGCGCAGCCGGTCCGCCGCGGCCCGCTCGTCCCGCCCGCGCCGCCACGCCGACAGCACGCCCAGCGCCCCGCCGACGGCGTCCAAGTCCGCACCGTCCCGCACCCCCAGCGCCTCACCCACGGACCCGAGGTCCTCGCGCTCCACGGCATCCCAGAAACGGGCGTCGGCATCATCGGCGGCGCCGGGGCCGCCCTCGCCGGTCAGCCAGTAGTGCGCGCGCTGGAAGGCGTAGGTCGGCAGCTCGGGAAGGTGAACGGGCGGGAGGGACACACCGAGGTCGACGGGGACGCCGGCGATGTGGAGTTGGGCGAGGGCGGAGGTGAGGGTGCGGGGTTCGTCACCGTCGCGGCGCAGTGCGGGGATGAGGGTGGTGTGGCTGTCGGGGTCCAGGTTCTCGCGGGCCAGGGCGGTGAGGGTGCTGTCGGGGCCGAGTTCGAGGTAGGTGGTGATGCCGTGGTCGGCCAGTGCCTGGATGCCGTCGGCGAAGCGGACGGTTGCGCGTATGTGGTGGGTCCAGTAGGCGGGGGTGCTCAGTGTTTCGGGGT
>NZ_JBFAAP010000099.1:0-11844 GCF_040639815.1 Streptomyces sp. NPDC023723 | reverse complement strand
TCCCGCGCCCCCAGCAGCGGCCGCCGCGTCGCCGCCGCCCGGCCGCCGCACTCGACCGGGTCGAGGACGAAGGCGACGTGGTCGCCCCCGTCGGCCCGGCGCACGATCCGCCCGACGAACCACGCCTCGGCGTCCGTCAGGACCACGGCGCCGCCGGGCCCCTCGTGCCATCTGACGTCACGGAACTTGTCCGTGCGGTGACCGGTCCGGCCGCCGAACAGCTCCGCCAGGTCGCGCTGCGGGCGGGCGAGCAGATGGACGGTGAGGAACTCCGCCGCGCGGGCCACCTCGTAGGTCCGGTTGACCTCGGACAGCCAGACCGCGAACCAGAGGGGCCGCAGCGAGCACTGGGAGGCGAAGCCGACCAGGCAGCCGGCCCGCTCCCCGCCCGCCGCGGCCGTCACCACGCACAGGTCCGGGTCGAGCCGGCCGAGGAACGCGTCCATGTCCACCGTGTGCTCCGCCATGTACGTCCGACTACCGCGTTCAGGCCGCCAGAAACCGGTGCAGCGACTGCGTGAACGCCGCGACGAAGGCGTCCTGCCGGGCGTCGTCGAGCGCGTCCAGGGACAGATACGGGTTGAGGTCCTCCAGCTCCACCAGCAGCAGTTCGCCACCGGGTGCCCGGCAGGCGTCGACGCGCTGGACGCCGTGCCGGACGGTGTTCCAGTCGATGAAGCGCCGGGCGAACGCCAGGTCGGCCGAGGTGGGCCGGTAGGGCGCCAGTTCCCAGCGCCGGTCGGGGCGCGGGGCGTACAGGGCGTACTGGAAGTCCTGGTCGACGAAGTAGAAGGAGACCTCGTAGGTGAAGTCGATGTGCGGCTGGACGAGGAGTTCCCCCGCCGCGGCGGCCTCGGTCCTCAGCGCGGCGAGCACCTGGTCCGCCGGGACGGTCCGCAGGCCCACCGAGTCGGCGCCGCGGACGGGCTTGAGGACGTAGCGGTCGGCCGCGGGCAGCCGGTGCGGGCCGTCCGTCGCGTCCGCGGTCGGGATGACCGGGTAGCCGGCCTCGGTCAGCTCCGTCAGGTACCGCTTGCCGGCCATGTCGGCCCGGCCGGTGAGCTCGTTGTAGACGCGGGTCCCGCGCTCGGCCGCCCGCGCGCGGAAGGCGGCGTACGCCTGCGGGTACGTCAGCACCGGGCCGCTGTTGCGGACCACGACGGCGTCGAAGGCGTCCATCAGCGACGCGGCGTCCCGCGGGTGGCAGAGCGCCAGGTCGAACTCCGTGCGCAGCCGGGCCGTGAGGAAGATGTCCTCGTCGCAGTACCGCCGCCCGCCGGCCCGGTAGGCCAGGTCGGTGACGTACAGGAGGCGGGGGCGGGCGGCCGGCATGCGCGACTCCGGGACTCTTCGGGGACGACTGGGTCCGATCGTAAGTGACCACCCGCCCTGAGAGCACTCAGTTCCTCCATTGGCTGCACCGAGTGCCATCGCGGCCGGTCAGGTGCTACGTTCGGCGTCCATGAACCCCAGCAGTGCGCCGCCGCGCCGCGACGGACGGCCGCCGATGCGCGAGGCCCTGGTCGCGGCGGCCTTCCGGCTGTTCGTCGAGCGGGGCTACGAACAGACCACCGTCGACGACATCGTGGCGCTGGCCGGGGTGGGACGGCGGTCGTTCTTCCGCTACTTCCCGTCCAAGGAGGACGTGGTCTTCCCGGACCACGAGCGGTGCCTGGCCGACATGACCGCCTTCCTGGACGCCTCCCCCGCCGACGCCGAACCGGTGCGCCGGGTCTGCGACGCGGCCCGGCTGGTGCTGCGGATGTACGCCGAGAACCCGTCCTTCTCGGTGCAGCGCTACCGGCTGACCAAGCGGGTCTCCGGGCTGCGCGCCTACGAGCTGTCGGTGGTGTGGCGCTACGAGCGGGCCCTCGCCGCCTATCTGCGCGGCCGGTTCGCCGGCCGCCCGGACGGGACGCTGCGGGCCGATGTGATCGCCGCGGCGGTGGTCGCGGCACACAACAACGCGCTGCGCGGCTGGCTGCGTTCGGACGGCGTGGACGACGCGGGCGCGGCGGTGGACCACGCGCTGGGGTACGTGCAGACGGCCTTCGGCACCGGCCCGTCGTCCTCGCCGCCCGCCGCGGCGGGCGGCGAGGACGTGGTGGTGGTCGTCGCCCGGCGGGACGCACCGCTGTGGCGGGTGGTGCGGGAACTGGAGTCCCGGCTCGGCCGGAACTGACCGTACGACAGCTAGTGGTACCGAGTGCCTTTACGACTGACACTGAGTGCCATACTCTGCTGTCGTGCACGGTGGCACCAGGGACCGCGCACACGCGTGCCCGGGGACGGCGCACGCGGCTTTCCGGCCGAGCGCAGGGGGTTGACCAGCATGTACCACCACCACTCAGGAAGCGCCGCCCAGCAGACCGCCGGCCCCGCGGCAGGGGTGCTCGAAGCCGCCGCCCCGGCCACCGACGCCCTCGTCTTCCAGCGCTGCACCTGGTGCGGAACCGCCATGTACCACCGGGTGCTGTGCCCGGTGTGCCGGGGCAGCGAGCTGCGCACGGAGCGCAGCGCGGGTACCGGGACGGTGCGGCACTCCACCGTGGTGCACCGCAACACCCCGGCGACCCGCAATGTGTCGCTGATAGAGATGACGGAGGGTTTCGTGCTGCGCGGCCGGGTCATGGGCCCGCCGCTGGGCATCCACAGCGGGGACCGGGTGCGGCTGTCCACGGCCAAGGACCCGGTGCGCGGCGAGCCGGTCTTCCAGCTCGTCGACGAGCCCTACCGGGCCTGGACCTGAGTGACCGTCAGGTGCCGGTGCCGGCCCGGGGCGTGAGGGTGACCCGGATGCCCACGGTGCCGCTCGGGCCGCGGCGCAGCCGACTGCCGAGCAGGACGAGCCGGCCGCTGATCCCGTACTTGCGCGCGATGAGCTTGCGGTAGCGGGCGGTGGTCGCCGCGTCGCAGATCTCCGCGGTCCCGGGGGTCAGGTCGCCGGTCGGGTTGCCGCGCACGTCGCAGGGGCCGACCAGGACCTCGGCGCGGCTCCGGACCCGCTTCACCTTCCAGGAGTCGGCGACCGTCCAGACACCGAGCGCGTCCCCGTCGCGCACCACCCACACCGGGGTGGCGACCGGGGTGCCGTTCTTCCGGTAGCTGGTGAACAGCAGATAGCGGCCCGCGCCGAGCCGGGCCAGTGACGCCTCGTCCATGGTCGGGCAGTCTAGGCGCCGGCGCCGGCGCCCACGAGGGGGCCGCCCCGTTCGGCCGGCGCGTTCAGGACAGGGCGGCCGCCATCCGGTGCACGGCCTCGGTGAGCACCTCCGGGGACGTCGCCAGGTTGAGCCGTACGTGCCCGGCGCCGCCGGTGCCGAACCGGAGCCCGGAGTTGACGGCCACCCGGCCGCGCCGCAGGAACACCCCGGCCGGGTCGTCGCCGAGGCCGAGCGCGCGGCAGTCCAGCCAGGCGGGGAAGGTGGCCTCCCCCGAGTGGTGCACGACACCGGGCAGCCGCTCGGCCGGCAGCGTGGTCAGCGGCCGCCGGTCGGCGTCGAGTCCGGTGCGCTGGGGGTGCCCCCTCAGGGGGAGCGTCCAGGCGGTGAGGTTGTGCGGGCCGCACAGCAGGTCCCGGCATGACGTCGGGGACGACGGCGGTCCGCCGCACGTCGGGCCCGTCCCGCCCCCACCGCCGGCCGGCGAACCCGGCCAGGGCTCGGCGTACCGGTCATGGCCCAGAAGACACGGGCTGAACGCCGCCGGTCCCACGGACGTATGGAGGGGCGACCGCGCCGCTCCGGCCTCGGGAGAGCACGTATGAGCCATGCACGACGACGCATCGTCCGGCGCGCGGTACGGCTGGCGGCCGTCGGCGGACTGCTGCTCGGGGGCACGATGGTGACCACGGCGGTCGCGGCCGAGCCCGCCGCCCCGCGGGCCGAGGGCGCGGCCGAACTCGTGGCCCGGCTCGGGGTGTCGCATACCGCGGGACACTGGATCGGGGCGGACGGGCGGCCGGTGGTCGCGGTCACCGATGCCGCGACGGCCGCCGAGGTCCGCCGCGCGGGCGCCACCGCGAAACGCGTGCCGCACAGCATGCGGGAGCTGAAGTCGGCGACCGCGAGCCTGCGTTCGCTGCCCCGGGTGGCCGGGACCGCGTGGACCGTGGACTACCGGTCGAACGAGGTGGTGGTACGGGGTGACAGCACCGTCTCGCCGGACGACTGGTCGCAGGTGACGGACGCGGCGCGGGAACTCGGCGGCTTCGTCCGCACGGAGCGCACCGAGGGCGCCTTCACCCCGCGGGTCAACGGGGCGCAGCCCATCCTGTCCACGGCGGGGCGCTGCTCGGCCGGGTTCAACGTGACCGACGGCAGTGCCGACTTCATCCTGACGGCCGGGCACTGCGGGCCGACCGGATCGGTGTGGTTCGCCGACGGCCGCGAGGTCGGGCCGACGGTCGCCGGGAGCTTCCCCGGTGACGACTTCTCGCTGGTGGAGTACGCGAACGGCGACGCGGGCGACGGCGGTGACGTGGTGGCGGTGGGCGACGGCAAGGGGGTGCGGATCACCGGTGTCGGGGAGGCGGCGGTGGGTCAGCGGGTGTTCCGCAGCGGCAGTACCAGCGGGCTGCGGGACGGCCGGGTGACGGCGGTGGACGCGACGGTGAACTATCCGGAGGGAACGGTCACCGGCCTCATCGAGACCGATGTGTGCGCGGAGGCCGGGGACAGCGGAGGCCCGCTGTTCTCGGAAGGGGTGGCGCTCGGCATCACGTCGGGCGGCAACGGTGACTGCGCCAAGGGCGGTACGACGTTCTTCCAGCCGGTGCCGGAGGCGCTGGAGTCGCTCGGTGTGCGGCTGCTGGGCGATGCCCCGGCCGCTGCCGGGACGGCCGCGTCCGCCGCGCCGTCGGCGCCGGGGGCGGCCGCGCCGGGCGGGACGGCGGCGGTGCCCGGTGCCGACGCCTCGACGCTGCTGGCCCGCCTCACCGACCGCGAGACCGTCGGTCCGGGCCTGCTGGTGGCCGCCGGCAGTCTGCTGATGTGGGTCGCCGCCCGCTGGATCCGCACCGAGCACGACCGCAAGGCGTACCGGCGTCGCTATTCGGCGACCTGGGGCTGAGCCCGGTCGTCACCCCAGGGTGAGCAGCACGGTGGCCGCCGCCGCGCCGATCAGGCCGGCCGTCTGCCGCCGGGTGAGCCGCTCGTGCAGCAGAGCGAGGCCGAGCAGGACCGGCAGTGCGGGGTAGAGCGAGGCGAGGACGACGGCGACCGCCAGCAACTGCCGCTGGGCGGCGAGGAGGTAGAGGATCAGGCCGAGGGCGGCGCCCGCGCCGATCAGCAGCGCCTCGGCGCTCCGGCGCGGCGGCGTCCGCAGCCGTTCCGGATGCCGGGCGACGGCCGGCAGGAGCAGGAGCACGGCGGCGACGCGGCCGGCGGCCACCGGCCACAGTCCGCTGCCGGGACCGGCCTGCCCGAGGGCGAGGTACTGCACGGCGACACCGGCGCTGGCGAGGAGCCCGTCGGTCACGGCGGGGCCGCGGCCGCTGCCGTCGCCGCCGGAGACCAGCCACAGGGCGGGCACCGTGACGACGATGCCCGCCCAGGCGACGGAACCCGGCCGGTCGCCGAGGACGAGGACCCCGCACAGCACGGACAGCGCGACACCGGTGACGGCGCTCACCGGCACGACCACACTCATCGTGCCGCGGCTCAGCCCCCGGTTGAGGAAGAGCATGGCGGTACCGCTGCCGAGACCGGACAGCGCGCCCCACAGCAGGTCGGCGCGGGCCGGCGCGGGCGCGCTGACCAGGAGCGCGGCCAGGCAGGCGAGCAGCAGCCCGCCGACCTGGCCGAGGAAGGAGACGGTGACGTGATGGACCCGGCGGGAGAGCAGGCCGCCCGCGAAGTCGACGAGGCCGTAGCAGACGGCCGAGGCCAGTGCGAGAAGCGCTCCCATCCGGTGGGGGTGCCCCGGACGGAAGTCGTGATGCGTTGCCGAGAGGCGGCCGGGAGAGTGGCGGTCAGGCCGCCTTCACCGGATGCGGGACCGCGGCGGCCCACTCCAGGACGAGCCGCTGGTACTCCTCGCGCTGCTCGCCGCTCAGTGTCCCGCCCGACCGGCGCCACAGGGCCCGGATCTCCTCGTTGACCTCGGCAGCCGATCGCTCGGAGGAAGGATCAACAGTGGTGGACATGGTGTGAAGCATACGGCCCGGCACGTGAAGGCACCGTGAGTAATCGCGAGCTAAACGGACATACCGGACCGTGTCTCTGGTCACGTCATATGCCGCTCGCTGTGCGGGAGTTCACATCCGGGTCCGGCCCGGCAGGTCAGCGCGGTGCGTCCCCGGCCGCCCGCACCGCCTGCCGGAAGCCGGCGTGCACCGCGGTGAGGCCACCGTCGACGACGAGCGTGGCGCCGGTCACCCAGGCCGCGTCCCGGGAGGCGAGGAAGGCGACGGCGGCCGCGATGTCCGCCGGCTCGCCGACCCGGCCCAGCGGGTACAGCCGCCGCACCGCCGCCAGTTCGGCGTCCCGCCCCTCCCAGGCCGTGGTCCGCACGGTCCCCGGCACCACGAGGTTGACCCGCACGCCGCGGGGCCCGGCGTGTCCGGCGAGGGTGCGGGTCAGCGAGGCGAGACCGGCCTTGGCGGCGCTGTAGGCGTGGTTGCCGAAGTCCTGTACGCCGTTGACCGAGCCGACGCTCACGATCGCACCGTGCCCGGAGGCCGCCAGGTGCGGCAGGGCGGCCCGGCAGCAGCGGTAGGCGCCGGTCAGGGTGGCGTCGAGGTCCCGCGCCCAGCTGTCGTCGGGCTCGTCCTCGAAGCGCGGGGCATCGGGCGAGCAGGCGTAGGCGTTGTTGACCAGTACGTCCAGGGTGCCGAAGGTTTCGACGGCGTACGCGACGGCCGCCTCGACGGCCGCCCGGTCCGTGACGTCGCACGCCCGGGCCCGGACCGTCAGCCCTCTCGCGCGCAGCGCCCCGGCGGTGCGGGCCGCGGCGTCCGGGTCCGCGTCGGTGAGCAGGACCCGGGCCCCTTCCTCGGCGAGCCGGGCGGCGGTGGCGGCGCCGATGCCGCGGGCCGCGCCGGTGATCAGAGCCGCGTGTCCCGTGAACCGTGTGGTGTCCGTCACGGGTCCTCACCGTAGCGGCGGGTGGACCGTCCGTCAGCGGTACCCCGTGACGTCCGCCGGCCGGTCGCGGTCCTGGACCTCGGCGAGGTAGCGCCAGGCGTCGGGGCGGCTGCCGTCCAGGTCGGTGAAGCCGTACTCCCGGGCCAGGCCGCCGCTGGAGCGGGAGCGGCCGTTGTGGCGGGCCACGTCCGGGTCCGCGGCGAGCGCGGCGACGGCTCGGCCGACGTAGCGGGGTGTCTCCGAGATGGCGAAGTGGGGGGTGGCCGGCAGGGCGTCGCGCCAGTTCTCCTCCCGTACGCCGAAGTGGTCGAGCATGATCTCCGAGCGGAGCCAGCCGGGGGTGAGGGCCAGCGCGGTGGCGCCCCGGGGGCCGAGTTCGTGGCCCAGGGCGAAGGCCATCCGCAGTACGGCCGTCTTGGCGAGGTCGTAGAAGAAGGAGACCCGGTAGTGGTCCCGGTTGTAGTCGGCGGTGCCGTCGGTGACCTCGACGACCAGGCCGCCGGGGCGGCGCAGCAGCAGCGGCAGGGCGTGGTGGCTGGTCACGGCGTGGGTCTCGACGGCGAGGCGGAGCAGCCGCAGGCCGCGGTCCAGGTCGTGTTCCCAGACCGGCACGTCCCATTCGAACAGGTTTTCGCCACCCCAGATGTCGTTGACCAGGACGTCCAGGCGGCCCCGCTCCGTGCCGATCCGGTCGACGAGGGCCGCGACCTGGTCCGCTTCCAGGTGGTCGACCGGGACCGCGATGCCCCGGCCGCCGGCCGCGGTGACCAGGTCGGCGGTGTCCTCGATGGTCTCGGGGCGGTCGTACTCGGAGCGCCGGGCGCGGGTGCTGCGTCCGGTGACGTAGACGGTGGCGCCGGCCGCGCCGAGTTCGACGGCGATGCCGCGTCCGGCGCCCCGGGTCGCCCCGGCGACGAGGGCGACCCGGCCCGCGAGTGGTGCTGCCATGTCCGGTGTTTCCGTTCTGCTCGGGGGGTCCTCGTGCGTTCCCGCCGAGGTTTCCCGAGGATTCCCCGGAAGCCGGACATCTTCTGTCGCCTTTTCGGGCGCGTTCCTCAGTGCCCGCGCTTGATCCACTCGTCCAGCCCCGGCGCCTCCGCGCCGATGCTGGTGGAGGCGCCGTGGCCGGTGAGGACCTTCGTCCCGGGCGGCAGCGTCAGCAGCCGGTCGCGGATCGAGTCGATGATCGTCGGAAAGTGCGAGAAGGACCGGCCGGTGGCGCCGGGACCGCCCTGGAAGAGGGTGTCCCCGGTGAAGACGGCACCGAGCCCGGGGTCGTACAGGCACACCGCGCCGGGCGCGTGCCCCGGTGTGTGCAGCACGGTCAGATCGGCGCCGGCCGCCTCGATCACCTGGCCGTCGGCCAGCCGGCCGTCGGGCTCCCGGCCGGGGTGGGTCTGCCGCCACAGCGGGAGGTCGTCGGGGTGCAGCCAGATCACCGCGCCGGTGCGCTCGGCGAGGGCCGGCGCGGCGTTGATGTGGTCGTTGTGGGCGTGGGTGCAGACGATGCCGGTGAGCCGGCGGTCCCCGACGGCCGCCAGGATCGCGTCGGCGTCGTGCGCGGCGTCGATGACGACCACCTCGTGGTCGTCGCCGACCAGCCACACGTTGTTGTCGACGTCCCAGCTGCCGCCGTCCAGGCTGAACTGCCCGGAGGTGGTGACGAGTTCGATGCGGGCGGCCATCAGAGGAGCACCACCGAACGCAGCACGTCGCCGCCGTGCATCCGCTCGAACGCCTGCTCCACCTCGTCGAGCCGGATCGTCTCGGTGACGAACTTGGCCAGGTCGAGCCGGCCCTGGAGGTGCAGGTCGATCAGCATCGGGAAGTCCCGGGAGGGCAGGCAGTCGCCGTACCAGGACGACTTCAGGGCGCCGCCGCGGCCGAAGACGTCCAGCAGCGGCAGCTCCAGCTTCATCTCGGGCGTCGGGACGCCGACCAGGACGACCGTGCCGGCCAGGTCGCGGGCGTAGAACGCCTGCCGGTACGTTTCCGGGCGGCCGACCGCCTCGATGACGACATCGGCGCCGAAGCCGCCGGTCAGCTCGCGGATCGCCGCGACCGGGTCGGTGCCGCGGGAGTTGACGGTGTGGGTGGCGCCCATCGAACGGGCGGTCTCCAGCTTGCGGTCGTCGATGTCCACGGCGATCACCTTCGCGGCGCCCGCCAGGAACGAGCCGGCGATCGCCGCGTCCCCGACCCCGCCGCAGCCGATGACGGCGACGGTGTCGCCGCGGCCCACGTTGCCGGTGTTGAGCGCGGCGCCGATGCCGGCCATCACACCGCAGCCGAGCAGCCCGGCCACCTCCGGCGCGACGGCCGGGTCGACCTTGGTGCACTGTCCGGCGGCGACCAGCGTCTTCTCAGCGAAGGCGCCGATGCCGAGCGCCGGGGAGAGCTCCTGCCCGGTCGAGGCCAGGGTCATCTTCTGCTCGGCGTTGTGGGTGTCGAAGCAGTACCAGGGCCGGCCGCGCAGGCAGGCCCGGCACTTGCCGCACACCGCACGCCAGTTGAGGATCACGAAGTCGCCGGGGGCGACGTCGGTGACGCCCGCGCCGACCGACTCGACCACGCCCGCGGCCTCGTGGCCGAGCAGGAACGGGTAGTCGTCGCTGATGCCGCCCTGCTTGTAGTGCAGGTCGGTGTGGCACACGCCGCAGGCCTGGATCCGGACCACGGCCTCGCCGGGTCCGGGATCGGGCACGACGATCGTCTCGATCCGCACGGGCTCGTCCTTGCCCGGTGCGATCACGCCGCGTACTTCCTGCGCCATGGGGCTGACTCCTTGTTTTCGGCCACGGTGGTATCTCTGCCGACCCTAGCCGCAAGCCATCGGCACGGCGCCGCCGACGTAATCTGAGTCGTCCCGCCGACCTCCCGAAGGAGCACCGTGAGCGTCATCGCAGAGGAGACCGGCCCACCTCCCTGGCGGCTGCTTCTGAGCTACATACGGCCGCACCGGTGGACCCTGCTCGGCGGCGCCGTGCTGACGCTGCTCACCGGGGTCACCGGACTGCTGCTGCCGCTGGTCGCCCGCGCACTGATCGACGACCTGTCGCACGACCGGGCCATCGCCGGCGCGCTGCTCGCCATGTCGGCGCTGGTGATCGTCAACGCGGTGGTGGGCGCGCTGGGTTCGTACGTGCTGCGGCGCACCGCCGAGTCGGTGGTGCTCGGCGCGCGGCGCGCCCTGTCCTCGTATCTGCTGCGGCTGCGGATCACCGCCGTGGACCGCACCGAGCCGGGCGATCTGATGGCCCGGATCACCTCGGACACCACCCTGCTGCGCACGGTCACCTCCGAGTCCCTGGTCGGCCTGGCCACCGGCGGGCTCACCCTGCTCGCCACGGTCGCGATGATGGGGCTGGTCGACGCCGTCCTGCTCGGCGTCACCCTGGCGGTGATCGTCGGCGCGGGTGTGGTGATCGGGCTGATCGCGCCGCGGATCAACCGGGCCAGCAAACAGGCCCAGCAGGCCGTGGGTCTGATGGGCGCCGCGCTGGAACGGGTGCTCGGCGCGCTGCGCACGGTCAAGGCGTCGGGCGCCGAGCACCGCGAGGAACGCGCCCTGCACGCGGCGGCCGAGGAGTCCTGGCGGCAGAGCGTGCGGGCCGCCAAGTGGTCGGCGGCGGCGGGCAACACGGCGGGGCTCGCCCTCCAGATCGCCTTCATCACCGTCCTCGCGGTGGGCGGCGCGCGGGTCGCCACCGGTGCGATCGACATCGGCACCCTCGTCGCGTTCCTGCTGTACGTGTTCTTCCTGATCTCCCCGCTCCAGCAGGTCATCGGCGCGGTCACCCAGTACCAGACGGGCGCGGCGGCCCTGCTGCGCATCCAGGAGGCGCTGAGCCTGCCCGCCGAGCCGCCGCCGCGCGCCGCCCCGCTGCCCTCCCCGGGCACCGAACCGGCCACCGTCGCCTTCCACGACGTCCGCTTCCGCTACGCCGACGACCTGCCGTACGTGCACCACGGCGTGACGTTCACCGTGCCCGCCCGCGGCATGACGGCCTTCGTCGGCCCGTCCGGCGCCGGCAAGACCACCGTGTTCTCCCTCGTCGAGCGGTTCTACGACCCCGAGTCCGGCACCATCGCGGTGGACGGCCGGGAGCTGGCCGACTGGGACCTGCCGGCGCTGCGGGCGGCGATCGGGTACGTCGAGCAGGACGCGCCGGTGCTGTCCGGCTCGCTGCGGGACAACCTGCTGCTCGGTAACCCGGAGGTGGACGACGACGCGGTCGCCCGGGTGGTGAAGACGACCCGTCTGGACGGGCTGGTCGCCCGGCTGCCCGACGGGCTCGGCACCCTGGTCGGGCATCGCGGCACCAAGCTGTCCGGCGGTGAGCGGCAGCGGGTCGCCATCGCCCGGGCGCTGCTGCGCCGCCCCCGGCTGCTGCTGCTCGACGAGGCGACCTCGCAACTGGACGCGGTGAACGAGGCGGCGCTGCGGGACACGGTGGCGGACGTGGCCCGGACCACCACGGTGCTGGTGGTCGCCCACCGGCTGTCCACGGTGACGATGGCCGACCGGATCGTGGTGATGGACGCGGGCCGGGTCCGCGCGGTCGGCACCCACCGGGAGCTGGTGGCGTCCGACCCGCTGTACGCGGAGCTGGCGGCGACCCAGTTCCTGGCCGCGGGCGGCTGACCCGGGGCCGGACGCGGGGGGGGGGGGGGCCGGCCGACGGGGGGGCGCGCCCCCCCGCGCGGCGGCGCGGGGCGCCCCCCGCGCGCGCCCCCCCCCCGCCCGGCGCGGCCCCGC
>NZ_JBFAAP010000098.1:0-12540 GCF_040639815.1 Streptomyces sp. NPDC023723 | reverse complement strand
GGGGTGTCGGGCCGCGTCGCGGGCGCCCCCGCCGGGGGCCCCCGGTGCGGTCGACCGCACCGGGGCCCCGGGCCGTGTGGTGTGCGTACCGGTTCAGCGGGACCGGTAGGCGTGCAGGGTGACGTGCTCGGGCTCGCCGGTGGCCGCGGAGGTGACGGGCGCGGTGCGCTCGGTGGCGGCCGTCGCCGGACGCAGGCCGCTCAGACAGCGCTGGGCCAGCTTCTGGTACTGGAGGGTGCCGTTGCCCTTCCAGGCGATCTCCTCGGCGGTGAGTTCGCGCAGCACCTTGGCCGGGCTGCCCGCCACCAGGTGCCGCTCCGGCACCTGGAAACGGGACTTGACGAAGCTGCCGGCGCCGACGAACGCCTGCCGGCCCACGACCACGCCGTCCATCAGCACGGACTTCATGCCGATGAGGCTGTCCCGGCCGACCCGGCAGCCGTGCAGCACGCTGCCGTGGCCGACGTGTCCGTCCTCCTCGACGACCGTGTCGGCGCCGGGGAAGCAGTGCAGCACACAGCCGTCCTGCACATTGCAGCCGGCCCTGAGTTCGATGTGCCCGAAGTCGCCCCGCAGGCTCGCGAGCGGGCCGACGTAGCAGCCCGGTCCGATGTCGACCGAGCCGATCAGTACGGCGTCGGGGTGGACGAACGCGGTCGGGTGCACGACGGGGACCGTGCCTTCGAAGGAGTAGATCCGTGCCATGGCTGGGTTCACCGTTCGTCGAGGCGGTCGGGGGACGGCCGGCCGGTCAGACCGGCGCCGGGGCGGTGCGCAGGGCGGCCAGGGCGTCGTACCCGTGGATCCAGGCGAGGTCGTCGGGCAGCCCGGTCAGCCGTTCGTTGCGGGCCTCGGCCTCCGGTCCGTCCGGCAGCTGGAAGCAGCCGGCGTTCTTGCGCGAACCGGCCTGGATCAGCCGGGTGCGGGGCCGGCGCAGCCGCTCGTAGCCGCGCAGCGCCCCGGCCACCCCGTCGGCGTCGGTGCCCGCGAGCAGCCGGGCCAGGACGACGGCGTCCTCCAGTGCCTGGTTGGCGCCCTGTCCGTGGTGCGGCAGCATCGCGTGCGCGGCGTCGCCCAGCAGCGTCACCCGGCCGGCGCTCCAGGTGCGCTGCGGTTCACGGTCGTAAAGCGCCCAGCGGCCGGGGTGGTCGCAGGCGCCGAGCACCTCGGTGACGAACGGGTGCCAGCCGTCGAAGGCGGCCCGCAGCTCGCCGGGGTCGCCCTCGGTGGACCAGGACTCGACCGTCCAGCTCCGGTCGGGCACGACGGCCAGGAAGTTCAGGGCGCTGCCGTCGGCCACCGGGTAGGCGATGAAGTGCCGGCCCGGTCCGAGCCACAGCCACAGCACCGGCTCGGCGAGTTCGGGGACGTGCCGCAGCCGGTCCAGCGGCACCAGGGCGCGGTAGCCGCTCGTACCGGAGAACACGGCCTCGTCGGGGCCGAACAGGTGGTGGCGCACCGCGGAGTGGATGCCGTCCGCGCCGACGACCGCGTCGGCCTCGGCGGCGGTGCCGTCGGCGAAGCGCAGCACGGCCCCGTCGGCGGTCTGCTCCACCGCGGTGCAGCGCGCGCCGAGCCGGACGTGCTCCGGGCCGAGCCGGGCGAGCAGGGCCTGCTGGACGGCCGCGCGTTCCACCGTCCAGAAGGGCGCTCCGAAGCGTTCCTCGTAACTGCCGGTCAGGTGGTGGGTCACCATGGACCGGCCGGTGCGCCAGTGCCGGAAGTCGGCGCGGACGGGCCGGGCGGCCGAGGCGGTGAGCCGCTCGGTGACGCCGAGGTCGCGCAGGGCGCGGTGCCCGTTGGCGCCGATCGCGATGCCGGCGCCCTGGTGGGTCAGTTCCCGGGCCTGCTCGTGGACGACCGCCTCGATGCCCTGCTGCCGCAGTCCGAGTGCGACGGCCAGGCCGCCGATGCCGCCGCCCACGACGGCCACGTACGGGCGTCTCGCCGTCATGGCGTCTCCTCCTTCTGGTTGGCCGGCGCCGGATCAGGGCGCCGGTGCGACACCGGTGAAGGTGCCGCGGTGGAAGACCAGCGGGTCGTGGTCGCGGCCGACGGCGCCCAGCACCCGCCCGACGACGAGCACATGGTCGCCGAGCGCCTGGGTGAGGTGCAGGTCGCATTCGAGGCTGCCGGGCGCGTCGGGCAGCAGCAGGCAGCCGGTGTGCGGTCCGACCGCCCAGTCGGCGGCCTCCTCCACCGGTGGGCGCCGCACCGCGGGCGCGGTCAGCGCGCCGACCAGCGGCCGCGCCCAGTTGCCGAGGAAGGACACCGCCCACTGGCCGGACGCCCGCACCCGGCGCAGGAAGGTGGAGTCGTCCCGCAGGTACATCGACACCAGCGGCGGGTCGAGGGAGACCGAGCTGAACGAGTTCACCGCGATGGCGTCGTGCCGCGTTCCGGCGCGGGTCTCGAAGCGGGTCGACACCGCGCACACGCCGGTCACGTACTGCCCGAGGACCTGCCGCAGGTGGGTGTTGCCGGGCGGCGGGACGGGCACTCGGGACGGCGCGGCGGGCCCGCCGGGTGCGGGGGCCGGGCTGCTCACCGCACGGCCTCGACCGGGTCGGCCGCCCCGGTGCCGGGCGCGCCGCCGCCGAGCACGGTGGTGTCCTTGGTGTCGATCAGGTCCGGGACCTTCCAGCCGTTCTCGTCGTACTCGGACAGGCACTGGTCGACGAGCCGCTTGTACTCGTCGAACTTCCCGGAGGTCTGCTGGGCGTGCAGCGCCTCGAAGCGGATCTGCTCGTGGTTGCCGGCGTAGTTCATCTCGTACAGCTCCCAGCGGGCGCCGAACTCGGTGCCGACCGCGTCCCAGGCCAGCTTCATCAGCTTGACCCGGTCGATCGCCTCGACGCCCAGGCCGCGGACGTACTTGTCGAGGTAGGGCCGGACCTCAGGGTTGGACCAGTCCAGGGCGTGGGAGTTGTTGTAGATCAGCGCGCTGCCGAGGTCGCGCAGGAAGATTTCCCGCACCTTCGGGAAGATGGACGAGGACAGCACGCGGAAGGCCAGCGCGCTCTCCCCGTTGGGGGTGACGGTGCCGTCGGGCCATTTGGTGGGGTTCTCCGCCATGGAGTCCACCAGCGCCCAGAACATGTTGCGGTAGGCGAGCACCTCGCCGAGCCGGCTCTGCACGCCGCGGAACTCCGAAGTGCCGGTGGTCTCCAGGCACTTGGCGAGCAGCCCGGTCAGGAAGTCCATCTTCACGGCGAACCGGACGCAGGCGTGGAACATCGCCCGGTAGAAGAATCCGGACCCGTAGAAGAAGTTGTTGGACTTGTCCACGTCGTAGCAGAAGACGTTCTCCCAGGGGATCAGCACCTGGTCGAAGACGAGGATGCCGTCGTTCTCGTCGAGACGGCTGCTGAGCGGCTGGTCGAAGGGGCTGCTGACAGTGGCCGCGGCGAACTCGTACGACGGCCGGGAGATGATCTTCAGGCCGGGGCTGTTGGTCGGCACGATGAAGTACGCGGAGAACTCCTTGGCGCCCTTGGGGATGGCGCCGTAGCTGCCGATGAAGATGTGCTGGGTGAGCGCCGCGCCGGTGCCGACCACCTTGGCGCCGGAGACCACCAGGCCGGCGTCGGTCTCCCGGTCCACCGTGAGCATCACGTCCCTCAGCTCGGTCAGCCCGCGGTTGCGGTCGATCGGCGGGTTGACGATGCCGTGGCCGATGAACAGCACGTTCTCCTGCGCCTTGCGGTACCAGGCGGAGGCGTTGTCCTCGAACGGCGCGTAGTGCTCCTTGTTGGACCCGAGGGTGGACAGGAAGGCGGCCTTGAAGTCCGGGGTGCGGCCCAGCCAGCCGTACGTCATCCGCGCCCACTCCTCCATGGCCCGGGCGGCGGCGCGCAGGTCGCCCGAGGTGTACGGGGCCTTGAAGTAGGGGTGGGTGAAGCCGCCGTTGCCGGTGTCGGTGGGGACGACCAGCCGGCTGTTGCGCTCGGGGTCGTGCAGCGCGTCGAAGAGACGGGCCACCATGCGGGAGTTGTTGCGGAACGCGGGGTGGCTGGTTACGTCGTCGACCTTCTCGCCGTAGATCCTGACCTCCCGGCCGTCCCGGAGGCTCTCGAGGTACTCGTCCCCCGTCTGCGGGCGCGACACGGACCCGGAGGGCCTGGCGGTACTGATCATGCGGAGTCACCTTTCGAAGCCGGTGGCGTGGCGGGGTGCGGCGCGTAACCACGCGGGCCGACGGCTCCCGCCGGCGGTGTGCGCCTGCCGAAATGCTCCAGGAGCGGGCACCGCCCCGACAGTCGGCCGCTGGGGCTAGTACGCGGGTATTAGTTCCGCCCTTCTAGCCTCAACGGCCCACTGCCCGCGTCCGGCGGGCCCGTGACAGGCTGCGCCCACCGCACCCCGCTCCCCTGCCCTGCCCTGCTCGTGCCCCTGCCCTCGGATACAGAAGGCGTTGAGGTTGACAGCGTGGACCCCCTGAAGCGCCCGTCCCCGACGGACTCCTCGGAACAGCCCGGCTCCCCGGGACAGGGCGGCGGTCCGCCGTCCGGACCGTCCCCCGACGCGTGGCGGGCGCTGCCCGCGGCGCAGCAGCCCGACTGGCCCGATCCCGCGGCGCTGCACACCGTCCTGTCGGCCCTGTCGAGTGCGCCGCCGCTGGTGTTCGCCAAGGAGTGCGACACCCTCCTGGACCGGCTGGGCGAGGTCGCCCGCGGCGAGGCATTCCTGCTCCAGGGCGGCGACTGCGCCGAGACGCTGGACACGGTGAGCGCGGAGTCGGTCCGCGGCAAACTGGAGGTCCTGCTCCAGATGGCCGCCGTGCTGACGTACGCGGCCGGCCTGCCGGTGGTCAAGGTCGGCCGGATCGCCGGCCAGTACGCCAAGCCCCGCTCGCGGCCCACCGAGACCCGGGACGGGGTGACGCTGCCCTCCTACCGGGGCGACGCCGTCAACGGGCTGGCGTTCACCGCCGAGGCCCGCACCCCGGACCCGGCCCGGCTGGAGCGCGTCTACCACGCCTGCGCCGCGACACTGAACCTGCTGCGCGCCTTCACCTCGGGCGGGCACGCGGACCTGCACCGGGTGCACGAGTGGAACCGCGACTTCCTGTCCCTGTCGGTGGCGGAACGCCGTTACGAGCGGCTGGCGGACGAGATCGACGCGGCGCTCGCGTTCATCCGGGCCTGCGGCATGAGCACCTCGACGATGCGCACCACGGAGGTGTTCGCCAGCCACGAGGCCCTGCTCCTCGACTACGAGTCGGCCCTGGTGCGGACGGACCCCGACACGGGGCGGCGGTACGCGCTGTCCGGGCACCTGCTGTGGATCGGCGAGCGCACCCGCCGGCTGGACGGGGCGCACGTCGCGTTCGCCGCGGACGTCAGCAACCCGATCGGCGTCAAGCTCGGCCCCGACGCGGCCGTCGGGGACGTACTGGCGCTGCTGGACCGGCTGGATCCAGCGCGCACCCCGGGCCGGCTCACCTTCATCACGCGGATGGGCCGGGGCCTGGTGCGCGACCGGCTGCCCGCCCTGGTGGAGGCGGTGCGCGCGGAGGGCGCCCGGGTGGCGTGGGTGTGCGATCCCATGCACGGCAACACCTTCACCGCGCCCAGCGGCCACAAGAGCCGGCACTTCGACGACGTGCTGGACGAGATCACCGGCTTCTTCGAGGTGCACCGCGCCCTGGGCACGCACCCCGGCGGGGTGCACATGGAACTGACCGGCGAGGACGTCACCGAGTGCCTCGGCGGCAGCAACGAGGTCCGCTCCGACGACCTGCACCTGCGCTACCAGACCGCGTGCGACCCCCGGCTGAACCGCGCGCAGTCGATGGACCTGGCGTTCCGGGTCGCGGAGTGGCTCAGCGCCGAGAAGCGGCAGCCGGGCCGGGCCCGCCCCGTCCGCGCCGCGGACCTGCCCGGGTTCGCGCGCGCCGCGGCGCCCGTCGGCTGAACCGGCCGCCGCGGACCTGCCACCGCCCTCCGAGACAAAGGACCCATCACCGTGCGGCACTTCGAGCACTTCCCCGTCGGCAGCGTCTACGAGCTGGGGGCCACCCGGCTCACCAGCGAGGACATCATCGGGTACGCGCGGGTCTACGACCCGATGCCGTTCCACCTCGATCCCGAGGCCGCCCGCTCCCCCTTCGGCGGTCTGGTCGCCAGCGGCTGGCACACCGGTGCCGTGGTCATGGGTCAGTTCGTGCGCGCCCTGCTCGCCGACTCCGCCTGCCAGGGCTCGTACGGCATGGACGAGGTCCGGTTCCTGAAGCCGGTGCGTCCCGGTGACGAACTGCGCGGCCGGGCCACCGTGGAGGAGGCCGCGCCGCACCCCCGGCGGCCGCACGAGGGCACGGTCCGCTTCCTCGTCGAGGCGGTCGACCAGGACGGGCAGCCGGTGTACCGGATGCGCACCCGGCTGCTGTTCGCCCGCGCGGCGGCCGGGACCGCCCGGCGGGAGGCGGCTGCCGCACCGCACTGACCGGACGTACGGGACGGTCGCCGGCCGTGCGCTCTCCCCCTGCTCCCGTCCCTCCCCGGTCTTCCCCCTCCGGGGAGGGACGGGACTTCCCCGTGCCGTGCCACAGCCCTTTGACCGTACGCACCGTTGCGTCTAGTCTCGGTTCGGTCGCCCGGCGCCGGAACGGACGCCGCGACCGACGCGACGAGGAGGACGCGCCATCGACGCCCAGCACCAGCGGGACCGGCCGGCCGGCCCGCCCGCGGCCCGCACCCGCAACGGCCCCCGGCGCAGCGAGGCCGCGCGCGTCGCGGTGCTGCGCGCCGCCGACGACCTGCTGATGGACGTCGGCTTCCAGGCCATGACGGTCGGCGCGATCGCCGAACGGGCGGACGTCGCCAAGCAGACCATCTACCGGTGGTGGCGGTCGAAGGTGGACATCCTCCTGGACGTCCTGGAGGAGGACCTGCGGGACCCGTCGTTCTGGCCGGAGCTGCCGCACCACCCGCACGCCGCGCTGGAGCGGTACGTGACCCATGTGGGCACGGTCTTCACCGAGTCGCCCACCGGCCGCGTCCTGTTCGTGCTCATCGGGCACGCCCTGCACGACCCGGCCACCGCCACGGCGCTGCGCGGCGAGGTACTGCGACCGCAGCGGCAGTACGACCGGGCCCGCATCCAGGCGGCGCTGCCGTCCCGTCCCGGCGGCGCCGCGTCCCGGCACCACGCCGACCAGCTGCTCGACCTGGTCGTCGGAGCCGCCTTCCACCGGGCGTTCATGACCGGCCGGCCGCTGGACACCCGGTTCGTCCGGCAGTTGGCCGGCGCCGTCCTGGCGCTCCGGGACGGCGTCCCGCCACCCGGGGCGCCGTTTCCCGCCCCCTCCGTCTGAAGGGCTGTCCCCAATGTTCCGGTCCCGTCGTACCCGTTACACCGCCACGGTGGAGGCGGTCACCACGATCGCCCCGCGCATGGCGCGCGTCACCCTGGGAGGCCCCGGCATGTCGGCCTTCCACTGCGACGAACCGACGCAGTGGGTGAAGCTGTTCGTGACCGATCCGCTGGACGGCCGAACCGTCGGCCGGGCCTACACCGTGCGCCGCACGCACCCGTCCGCGCCGCGGCTGGACGTCGACGTGGTGCTGCACGGCAACGGCCCCGCCGCCCGCTGGGCCGAGGCCGTCCGCCCGGGCCAGGAGGTCTCCTTCGGCGGCCCGCGCGGCTCCTTCCGCCCCGACCCGGACGCCGGCTACTACCTGCTGGCGGGCGACGAGAGCGCCCAGCCCGCCGTTCTCACCATCGCCGAGAACCTGCCCGCCGGGCTGCGCGGCGCCGTCTACCTGGAGGTGTCGGGCCCGGAGGCCGAGACCGAGGTGAGTCTGCCGGACGGCCTGGACGTCGTGTGGGTGCACCGCGCCGGCCGGGCCAAGGGCGAAACGCTGCGGGACGCCGTGCTGAAGGCGCCCGTCCCACGGGCCCGGGTCGCCGCGTGGGCGGCCGGGGAGTCCGGCGCTGTCCGGGACATCCGCCGCCACTTCCTGGAGGGCCTCGGCCTGGACCGCCACCGGGCCTACGCCAAGGGCTACTGGAAGCGGGACGAGGCCGACCACCGGGACCCGCTCGCCTCCGACTGAGGGCTCCTGGCCAGTGGAGCCGTACGGCCGGCGGCGCACCCGCTCCGTGTCCGGCGCGTCGGCCGGCGCACCGCGGACGCGAGGCCACGACGAGTCCGCTGCCCACGCCCGCACCCACGCCCTCGTCCAGGCCGGCACCGCGCTCCTCACGGCGGGCGCGTCCCGCGGCCCCGGGCCCCGGGCCGGACCACGGGACCGGGAGGGCGGCGCGTCACGAGGCCGTGGCCGGTCCGCCCCGTCCGGTCGCGCTCCGTCCGGTCGTCGACAGGAGCAGTACGGCGAGCCCGACGCCCGCCGCGGCCACCCCGCCCACGAACAGTGCGCCACGGGGGCCGAAGGCCGTGCCGACCGCGCCGACCGCGGGGGCGCCGATGACCGTGCCGCCCATCCAGCCGATGGACCAGATCGACATGACCCGGCCGCGCATCTGCGGCGCGGCACCCACCTGCATCAGCGTCTTGGCCGACGAGTTGAACGTGATGGAACCGGCGCCCACCAGGACCAGCAGCGCCAGGGCCACCGGCAGGCTGGGGGCCAGCGCCGCGGCGCAGATCAGCGTGCCCCAGATCAGCGCCGACAGCGACAGCGACCGGGTGCTGAGCCGCCGGCGTCGCATGGCCACCAGCCCGCCCATTACCCCGCCCGCGCTCATCAGCGCCGTGGCCGCGCCGTAGCCGGCCGAGCCGGAGTGGAAGGCCGAGGTGGTGAGCAGCGGCAGGCTCACCGGGAACTCCCAGGTGAGCACCCCGGTCACGTACACCATGAGCATCGGGTAGAGCAGTTCGGGGGTGCGGCGGATGTGGGCGAGACCGGCGCGGATCTGCCCGCTGCCCCGTACCTCCCGCTCGGCGGGGTACAGCTCCGCGGTCCGCAGCATGGCCAGGCTGACGAGTACGGCCAGGAAGGACACCGTGTCCAGGGCGAAGCACGGGGCCACTCCCAGGGCGGCGATGACGAACCCGGCGGCGCCGGGGCCGAGCAGCTTGGCCGTGTTGACGAAGGTGGAGTTGATCGCGATGGCGTTGGTCAGGTGCTCCGCGTCGACCAGCTCGCTGATCATCTTCTGCCGGGCGGGGCTGTCGAAGAGGTTGGTCAGGCCGAGCGTCAGCATGACCACGATGAGCAGCGGCAGTGTCACCAGATCGGCCGCGGTCAGTACGGTGAGCAGGGCGGCCTGCGCGGCGAAGCAGACCTGGGTGAGGGCGAGCAGCCGGCGGGTGTCGTGCCGGTCCACGACCAGGCCGCCCCAGGCGCCGAGCAGCGCGACGGGCAGGTAGCGGGCGCCGATCACGACGCCCAGCAGTGTCCCGCTGTGGGTGAGCTGCAGGGTCAGCCAGCCGACGGCGATGTTCTGCATCCAGTTGCCGACCACGGACGTGGTCTGCCCGAGGGTGTAGATCCGGTAGTTCCTGATCCGCAGCGAGGCGAAGCCGGCCAGGGGTCCGGCGTCCCGGTCCGGGGCCGGTCCGACGGGGGGTGTCCGGTCGTGGTGCAGGCGGGTCATCGGCGCACCGGGGCCGGGTCGTGCCCGGCCCGGGCGGGGCGGACGGCCGGGTGCGGCCGCGGCGAGGTCATGTCGCTCCGTTCCGAAGTGGTGACGCCGCCGCCCGCCTCGACGCGGGCGGCGGCCCGGTCAGGACCGCGTGGCGCCGGAGCCGGGTGTGCCGGTCCCGACGCGGAAGGCGATGGAGTCGGGGAAGGGTACGGGCACGCTCGTACCGGTGTCGGTGAGGTGGCCGGACCCCGGGGAGACGCGGAACAGGTTCACCGTGCCGCTCGCCTCGTTGGCGACGAACAGCCATCGGCCGCCGGGGTGAAGGGCGAAGCTCCACGGTGTGACACCCCCGCAGGGCACCCGTTGCACCTCGGTGAGCAGGCGGGTGGCCGGGTCCGTGGCGAAGACTACGAGGGTGTTCTCGCCACGGTTGGAGGTGTAGACGTGGCGGCCGTCGCGGCTGACGGCCAGTTCGGCGGCGCTGGTGGTGCCGGTGTGGTCCGGGCTGTTCGTCGACAGTGTCTGACGATGTGTCAGCTCACCTCGGGCGGCGTCCCAGTGCAGGGTCTGGAGGTCGGCGGTCAGCTCGTTCAGCAGGTAGACCGTCCGCCCGTCGGGATGGAAGACCAGGCGGCGGGGGCCGGAGCCCGGTGCCGTCGCGTAGGCCGCGGGGCCGTCGGGTGAGCCGGCCGACAGCCGGTGGGTGTCCTGGTCGTAGTCGTAGACGAACACCCGGTCCGCGCCGAAGTCCGCGACCAGCGCGTGTCCGCGGTGCGGGGCGACGACCACGTGGTGCGGGTGCGGGCCGGTCTGCCGCGGACTGGGTCCGGAGCCGGTGTCCTGCACCCGGGAGGCCACGGCGCCGAGCCGGCCGGCCGGGTCCAGCGCGACGGTCGCGGCGGCGCCGGCCGCGAAGTCGGCCACCAGCAGGGCGCCCGCGTCCGGGGCCGGTCCGATGAAGGACAGTCCGCCGCTGCCGGTCGGGACCGGTTCCGTCTGGACCTCGCCGATCTCGCGCAGCGCCCCGGAGGTGTCGTCGACGCGGAAGGCGCGGACGAATCCGCCCTGCTCGGCGCCGGCGACGTAGAGCACCGGGCGGGTGGGGTGGGTCGCGACCCAGCTCGCGCTGACCTGCGCCACCACTCCCAGCGGCGTCATCGTGCCGTGGCCGGGGTCGAAGCGCACCGCGTGCACCTGGCCCTGCCCCCAGGTGCCGATGTAGAGCAGGTCACCGGTCCGGCCCCGCGCGCCCTGCGCGGCGACGGCCGGCGTGGCGGCGAGCGGCGGCAGGGCGGTGGCGGCCGACGTGGCGAGGGCCGCCAGGACGGTACGGCGGGAGGGCCGCCGGCGCGGCCCGGGGCCGTCCTGGGGACCGTGCGCGAGTGCGTTCATCGGGGACGCCCTTCTCATGTCACAAGCCACCAGGATTGTCGAACAAAGACGCAGGGAACGTAACGCCCGCGACCTCCCTGAGCAAGGTCAGCGCCAGAAGAACCCATGACTTGCACCAAAAATCCCGATTGACCCCCTTACGCTTGTCAGACAAAGATTGCACATCGAGAGCGCCGACCGCGCTCCACCCGCGTCCCACCCCCGCATCCGCCACGAGCAGGCCCTTCGCGACGACCTCGGCACTCCTGTTGTCCAACAATCTTGGACGGGCAATCCGGGCTCACCACGGTAAAAAAGGTTTTTCCAGCAGACTCCTTGTAGCCATGAGTCGCCGGTGTTACGTTCCCGACACAGCTTGTAGGACAATCTCAATCGCATCCCGTCACATACGACCGCCGTCACCGGCGCGAGCGCACGGCCTTCTCGTCTCGTCAACGAGGGGGAGGTCGAGGAGACAGACATGTCGACCAGTCAGCGCAATTCCCACCCGGAGGCCCTCCGTCTCGAGGACGTCACCCTGCAGTTCCCCGGCACCCACCGACCGGCCATCGAGAACGTGTCGTTCAAGGTGGACCGCGGCAAGGTGGTCGCCGTGATCGGACCCAGCGGGTGCGGAAAGAGCACCATCCTCAACCTGGCCGCCGGACTGCTCACTCCCACCCGAGGGGAGGTCCACTACGCGGGCGAGCGGGTCAGTGGCGTCAACTCCGACGCGGCGTACGTGACTCAGCACTCCCACCTGCTGCCCTGGCTGAGCGTCAAGAACAACATCGGTCTGGCGCTCAAGTTCCGCAAGGTTCCCAGGGAGGAACGCGACGAGCGCATCGCCCACTGGGTGCGGCTCGTGGGTCTGACCGGCTTCGAGAACCACTTCCCCCGGGAGCTGTCCGGCGGTATGCAGAAGCGCTGCGCGATCGCCCGGGCGCTGATCTATAACCCGTCCATCGTGCTGATGGACGAGCCGTTCGGACCGCTCGACGCCATCACCCGGCTCGAACTGCAGCAGGAACTGCTCAACATCTGGCGCGAGCAGAACGGGACACTCATCTTCGTCACCCACGATCTCAACGAGGCCATCTACCTGGCCGACGAGGTCGTCGTGATGTCGAAGGGCCCGGGCACGATCCGCCGTGTGCTCCCCGTCCCCTTCAGCCGCCCCCGGCAGATCGGCGAACTCGTCGAGTCGCCCGAGTTCTCCGAGCTCTACAACGACCTGTGGAGCCTCTTCGCGGCCGAGCGGAAGGCCGCCGCGTAGCGCCGGAGCCGGCCGCGCCACCGGGGCCCGCGAGCCCGTACGGGCTCCCTCCCTCCGCCGCCGGGCTCCGTTCCCCGAGTCACCAAGTCACCATGCCGGTCGTGCCGTCATGCCCCCATGTCTTCTCCACTCCCATGACGTCATGCCCTGCCGCCAAGTGAGGTCACAGCTTTGATAACGATCACGGAAGAGATCGCCGTACCGAGTCCCCCCGAACGTGTCTGGGAGGTCATCTCCGACCCGTCTGCGGTGGTGTCCTGCATTGGCGGTGCCGAGTTGGGTGCGTCGCATGAGGACGGGTCGTTCGATGGGACGTTGGCCATCAGGTTTGGTGGTCTGCG
>NZ_JBFAAP010000097.1:0-14028 GCF_040639815.1 Streptomyces sp. NPDC023723 | reverse complement strand
GACCCGGCGACCAGCCAGGCCCGCAGGTCCCAGCGGTCCGGGCGGTACCGGGTCCGCACCGACCGGCGGCCGCCCAGCCACAGCCCGCCCAGCGCGGCGGCCAGCCCGGCCAGCAGCACCGGCACCCCGTAGGTGCCGCCCGCCGCGGTCAGCAGCCCGTACGTCCCCGCGCAGACCCCGACCAGCCCGCCGAGCGTGAGCGCGGCGGTCACCCGGCGCACGGCGACCGGGACGCGGGCGGTGCGGCCGTACCCCCGGGAGTCCATCGCGGCGGCCAGCGCCACGGACCGCTCCAGGGCGCCTTCCAGCACCGGCAGGCCGACGTGCAGCAGACCCCGTACGCCCCGGTCGGGACGGCCGCGCAGCCGGCGGGCGGCGCGCAGCCGCTGGACGTCCGCGATCAGGTTCGGCGCGAAGGTGAGCGCGACGACCACGGCGACGCCCGCCTCGTACAGCGCGCCGGGCAGGGACTTGAGGAGCCGGGACGGGTTGGCCAGGGCGTTGGCGGCGCCCACGCAGATGAGGAGGGTGGCCAGTTTCAGACCGTCGTAGAGGGCGAAGACGAGTGCCTCGGCGGTGACCCGGCCGCCCAGCCGGATGCCCTGCGCCCAGTCGGGCAGCGGGACCTCGGGGAGCGTGCCGAGGACGTGGGTGCCGGGGATCGGGGAGCCCAGGGCGACGGTGAAGAGCAGCCGGATGAGCAGCACGGCCAGGGCGAGTCTGACGAAGGCGCCGTAGGAACGGGCCCAGGGGGCGGGCGGGCGGCGGGCCGTCACCACGTACCCGGAGACGGCCAGCAGCAGCCCGAGCAGCAGCGGGTTGGTGGTGCGGGTGGCGGCGGTGCCGAGGCCGAGCGCCCACAGCCACCAGGCGCCGGGATGCGTGGCGCCGTCCTCACTCGCCATCGCGGCGCCGCCTCGCCTGCCACACCGCCGCCGCGCCGAGCACCGCCACCAGGGCGCCGCCGGTGATCAGCCCGACCGACGGACCGCTGTCCTTCGCGGGGCGATCGGCGGCCGGCTGCCCGTCCGGCTCCTCGGCGGGCTGCTCGTCCGGTTGCCCGTCCGCGACCGCCTCCCCGCAGCCGGTCCGCGGGTAGCCCGCGATGGCGCACAGCAGCGCGTTGGTGTCGTAGCGCAGCGGCTTCGCGACCAAGGCCAGGGCGTCCGCGGTCGTCGCCGCGTCGTCGACCCGGGCGCAGGCCGTGCGGCGCTCGGGCGGGGTCTCGCCGGACGGCGCGTCGGCGGCCGTACCGAAGTCCAGCACCAGCGCCACCCGCTTGCTGCCCTCCCGGGCGGGCGTCTGCGCGCAGATCGCCGCGAACTCCGCCGTACCGCGCGGCCGGGTCGCGTCCCCCGAGTCCTCGCTCACCGCGAACCGGAACCCCTGGACGTCGCCGTCGTCGGGGCGGGCGGTGGACGGACCCTGGGTGGCGTACGTCCAATGGCCGCCGGCACGGTCCCAGAACGACCAGTACCGGTACCCGGCGGCCTGTGCCGGCCCCGCGCCGACGGCGAGCAGCAGCGCGGCCAGGGCCGGCAGGGCGGCCCGGCGGATCACGGCTGCCGCTTCCGGTTGCTGATCAGGAAGCCGATGCCGACGCCGACGACCGCGAAGACGCCGACGTACCACCAGGTGCCGAAGGGGGAGTCGCTCTCCGCTGCCGGCTTCTCGTCCGCCTCGGTGTCCTGCTTCTCGGGGCTCGGCCCGGTCGCGTTCAGCGCCGTGACCAGGTCGGTGCCGCCGAAGTCGGCCGGGTCGGCGCCCGCCGCGCGCGCGGCCAGGATCAGCTGGGCGTAGCCGGCCGGACCGCTCTGCTTCGCCCAGTCCCCGGCGTGCCGTTCCAGCCAGGCCAGTGGCTTCGCCGCCCGCTCGGCGCCGCCCTGCGCGGCCAGCGCGAGCACGGCGTCGGCGGTGTTGCCGTAGTCCGGCTGGTCCTCGGACCCGGCCAGCGCGGACGTCAGGTGCCCGTCCTTCGCGACGGCGCCCGCGAGGTAGGCGGCTCCGTTGGCGGCGGCCTGTGCCGGGCTGTCGGCGGCGGCGCACTCGGCGGCGCCCGCCGCCTGGCCGGCCTCGGCGGTCAGGCCCTTGCCGAGCGCGCCGAGCACTCCGGCGGCGGTGGCGTCCGCGTTGGCGGTGAGCTTGCCGTCCTGGTCCGGCTGGAAGGCGAAGGCGCCGCCGTCCTTGGCGCAGGGGAGGGCGAAGGTGAGCAGCGCGTCGTAGGGCGACCGGCCGTTCTTGACGACCTCGGCGGGATCGCCGCCGGTGGCGGTGAGCGCGCCGATGACGACGGAGGTCGAGTTGGCGTCGCTGGCGCCACCGGGGGAGTAGCCCCAGCCGCCGTCCTTGTTCTGCACGGACTTCAGCCAGGTCACGGCGGAGTCCACGGCGTCGCCGTGGCCGCCGAGCGCGGCGAGCGCCTGGACGGCGGCGGCCGTGTTGTTGGTGTCGACCGGGGTCTTGGCGGTGCAGTCGGCGGCCGGATCGGCACGGTAGGGCGCGAAGGCGCCGTCCGCGCACTGCTGCCCGGTGAGCCAGGCCACGGCCGACGGCGCCGGGGTGAGGTCCTGGGTGTCCTGCGCGAGCAGCGCGAGGGACTGCCGCCAGACCCCGTCGTAGGTCGGGTCGGCGGTGCCGAACAGCCCCTGCGGGAGGGCGGGGGAGGGGCCGGCGGCCACCGCGGGAACGGCGGCGGCGCCGACCACGGCTATGGCGGCCAGCGCCACGGCGCTGCGGCGACGGACGTTCATGAGCGGCGGGTGCCTTTCCCTGTGCGGGGACGGGCGGCACGGGGCACCCCCGGGCGGCTCGGCCCCGTATGCCTCGACGGTGCCCGCGCCTCGGCGGGTGCCGGGCACGTGAGCCGGTCACGGTCCCGTCCGGGCGATCCGGCTGCACTCTCTGGCTTGGAGAGTTCACGGTTGCGGGTCAGCGCCGGAATCGCACCGGCTTTCCCCGTACGGGCGTGATACGACCTGGCTACTTTACCCGGATGTGTGACGGGCGTCAGGAACGGGTGTCAGGTCGATCAGCCGGCACGCCGTCTCGATGTCGGCCCGCACCTGGGCGATGGTCGCCCGGCCGGACAGCCAGGTGATCAGGGCCGAGTGCCAGGTGTGCTCGATGACCCGGACCGCCGCGAGCTGGCGGGGCGTCGGCTCCGCGGTCCCCATCGCGGCCAGGATGATCGCCGTGGTCTGCCGGGAGACCCGGTCGACCTCGGCCGACACGCTCCGGTCGGCGAAGATCAGCGCCCGGACCATCGCGTCGGCCAGCTGCGGATCGCGTTGCAGCGCGCGGAAGGCCCGCATCAGGGTCCGGGTCACCCGCTCGCCGGCCGTCGCCCCGGCCGGCGGCCGCCCGCACAGCGTGCCGTGCAGATGCTCCAACTGGTCCTGCATGGTGGCGACCAGCAGATGCACCTTGGAGGGGAAGTACCGGTACAGCGTGCCCAGCGCCACCCGCGAGACCTCGGCGACCTCGCGCATCTGCACCGCGTCGAACCCGCCCCGCCCGGCCAGTTGGGCGCTCGCGGTCAGGATGCGGCGGCGGCGCTCCTCCTGCCGTTCGGTGCGGGCGGGCGCGGCCGGCCTGTGCCCGCCGGTCGCGGTGGCCACCTTGCTCACCTCGCTCACCTCGGCCTCCGTGGCGTGAATCACCTGATCCACTGGTCGCAGCATTCTTACTTGCGGGTAGATTCGGAGCCTCTGAACGATCAAGTCTGAAACTTGTTCTAGATTACCGTCCCGGCGTAGTCTCGCGGGACCGTGCGGGCAGAAGGGGACCGGAGTGACCGCTGAGGGCAGTCGGACGGAGCCCCGTCAGGACGAGCGACCGCTGCGCATCGCGCTCCTCACCTACAAGGGCAACCCGTTCTGCGGCGGCCAGGGCGTCTACGTCCGCCACCTCTCCCGCGAACTGGCCCGGCTCGGCCACAGCGTCGAGGTCATCGGCGCCCAGCCGTACCCGGTGCTCGACGCGGGCCTGCCGGGGCTCTCCCTCACCGAGTTGCCCAGCCTCGACCTCTACCGCCAGCCCGACCCGTTCCGCACCCCGGGGCGCGACGAGTACCGGGACTGGATCGACGCCCTGGAAGTCGGCACGATGTGGACCGGCGGCTTCCCGGAACCGCTGACGTTCTCGCTGCGCGCCCGCCGCCATCTGCGCGCCCGGCGCGGCGACTTCGACGTCGTGCACGACAACCAGACGCTCGGCTACGGGCTGTTGGGCGACGTCGGCGCCCCGCTCGTCACCACCGTCCACCACCCCATCACCGTGGACCGGCGGCTCGAACTCGACGCGGCGGGCAGCCGGCGGCGCCGGTACTCGGTGCGCCGCTGGTACGCGTTCACCCGCATGCAGAAGCGCGTCGCCCGCCGGCTGCCGTCCGTGCTCACCGTCTCCGGCTCCTCCCGGCAGGAGATCGTCGACCATCTCGGCGTACGGCCCGACCGGGTGCACGTCGTGCACATCGGCGCCGACACCGACCTGTTCTCGCCCGACCCGGCGGTGCCGAAGGTGCCGGGGCGGATCGTCACCACCTCCAGCGCGGACGTGCCGCTCAAGGGCCTGGTCTTCCTCGTCGAGGCGCTGGCCAAGACCCGCACCGAGCATCCCGACGCCCACCTCGTCGTGGTGGGGAAACGTCCCGCCGAGGGGCCGGTGGCGCAGGCGGTGGAACGGTACGGACTCGAAGGCGCCGTCGAGTTCGTCAAGGGGATCTCCGACGCCGAACTGGTCGACCTGGTGCGTTCGGCCGAGGTGGCGTGCGTGCCGTCGCTGTACGAGGGGTTCTCGCTGCCCGCCGCCGAGGCGATGGCCACCGGCACGCCGCTGCTGGCCACCACCGGCGGGGCCATCCCGGAGGTGGCCGGACCCGACGGCGAGACATGCCTGGCGGTGCGGCCCGGCGACGCGGGCGCGCTGGCGGCCGGCCTGAACCGGCTGCTCGGCGACCCGGAGCTGCGCGCCCGGCTCGGCGCGGCCGGCCGCGACCGGGTCCTGGACCGCTTCACCTGGGCCCGCGCGGCGCAGGGCACGGTGGCCCGGTACCGCGAGGCCATCGCTCGGTCCAGCGGGCCCCGGGCGGTCCAGGGCTCCGGTACGCCCGGCCGCGGGACGGTCCAGGGCTCCGGTACGCCCGGCCGCGGGACGGTTCAGGACCCCGGTACGCCCGGCCGCGCGACGGTCCAAGACCCCGGTACGCCCGGCCGCCCAGCCGCCCCCGACCCGGGCCGCCCGGCGGCCCCGGAAGAACACGAAAGCAGGACCACGTGCTGACCGTCGACTTCTCCCGGTTCCCGCTCGCCCCGGGCGACCGTGTCCTGGACCTCGGCTGCGGCGCCGGCCGGCACGCCTTCGAGTGCTACCGGCGCGGCGCGCGGGTCGTCGCCCTGGACCAGAACGGCGACGAGATCCGCGAGGTGGCCAAGTGGTTCGCGGCGATGGCGGAGGCCGGCGAGGCCCCCGAGGGCGCCACCGCCACCGCGATGGAGGGCGACGCGCTGGCCCTGCCGTTCCCCGACGAGTCCTTCGACGTCGTCATCATCTCCGAGGTGATGGAGCACATCCCCGACGACAAGGGCGTGCTCGCCGAGATGGTCCGGGTGCTCAGGCCCGGCGGCCGGATCGCCGTCACCGTGCCGCGCTACGGCCCCGAGAAGGTCTGCTGGGCCCTGTCCGACGCCTACCACGAGGTCGAGGGCGGCCACATCCGCATCTACCGCGCCGACGAACTCCTCGGCAAGATCCGCGAGGCCGGCCTCAAGCCCTACGGCACCCACCACGCGCACGCGCTGCACTCGCCGTACTGGTGGCTGAAGTGCGCGTTCGGCGTCGACAACGACAAGGCGCTGCCGGTGCAGGCGTACCACAAGCTGCTGGTCTGGGACATCATGAAGAAGCCGCTGGCCACCCGGGTCGCGGAGCAGGCGCTGAACCCGCTGATCGGCAAGAGCTTCGTGGCGTACGCGACCAAGCCGCACCTGCCGCCGGTGGGCGCCGCGTGACGACGCCCCGGACGGAACACCTGATCCTGCCCGGGGTACTCACCGCCGAGGAGGCCGCCATCACCGTGCGCGGCATCCTCGCCGTCCAGCGCGCGGACGGCGCGATCCCCTGGTTCCGCGGCCACCACCTCGATCCCTGGGACCACGTCGAGGCCGCGATGGCGCTGGACGCGGCCGGTGAGCACGAGGCCGCCGAGCGGGCCTACGCCTGGCTGGCCCGGCACCAGAACCCGGACGGCTCCTGGTACGCCGCCTACGCCGACGGCGACGCCGCCGAGGTCACCGACCGGGGCCGGGAGTCCAACTTCGTCGCCTACGTGGCGGTCGGCGTCTGGCACCACCACCTCTCCACCGGCGACGACGCGTTCCTGGACCGGATGTGGCCCACCGTGTACGCGGCGGTGGAATGGGTGCTGCGGCTCCAGCGGCCCGGCGGCCAGATCGGCTGGCGGCGCGCCGACGACGGCACCGGGGCCACGGACGCGCTGCTGACCGGCAGTTCCTCCGTGCACCACGCGCTGCGCTGCGCGCTGGCCGTCGCCGAGCAGCGCGAGGAGCCGCAGCCCGACTGGGAACTGGCGGCCGGCGCACTGCGGCACGCGATCCGCCGGCACCCCGAGCGGTTCCTCGACAAGGACCGCTACTCGATGGACTGGTACTACCCGGTCCTCGGCGGCGCGCTCACCGGCGCCGAGGCCGCGGCCCGCATCGAAGCGGGCTGGGACCGCTTCGTCGTCCCCGGCCTCGGGGTGCGCTGCGTCGTGCCCAACCCCTGGGTCACCGGCGGCGAGTCGGCCGAACTCGCCCTCGCCCTGTGGGCGATCGGCGAGTCCGACCGGGCCCTGTCGGTCCTCCAGTCCATCCAGCACCTGCGGGACGCGGAGTCCGGCCTGTACTGGACCGGGTACGTCTTCGAGGACGCCGCGATCTGGCCGCGCGAGCTGACCACCTGGACGGCCGGCTCCCTGCTGCTCGCCGTCGCCGCGCTCGGCGGCCACGAGGCGACCTGCCAGGTCTTCGGCGGCGACCGCCTGCCGCGCGGTCTGGACCCGGACTGCTGCGCCTGACCGGGCGCCCGGCTCAGTGCCGGTGCAGCCGGTTGGCCACGGCGTGGCCGTTGAACAGGCACTCTGGGGGGCACCCCCAGCCCTCCAGGTCGCGCGACCGGTGCGCGGCGGCGGGGTGAGGGCCGGGAGCCCGGCTCAGTGTCGGTGCAGCCGGTTGGCCACGGCGTGGCCGATGAACAGGTACACGATGGCGGCGAGCCCGTAACCGGCCACCACCCGTGCCCATGCCTCGTCGAAGGTGAACAGGTCGCGCGACCAGCCTGCCAGCCAGGCGGCCGCGTCATGGATGAACTGGACCAGGTCGTTGGCCCGGTTCGCGTCCAGCAGATACATCAGAATCCACAGTCCGAGGATGACGGCCATGATGTCCGCGATCACCGCGACGGCCGTCCCGGCGGAGTTGGAACCACGATAGCGAGACATGCCTACCGTCTGGCCCCGCAAGTTTGTTTGAAACCCGCGCCGTCCGGCCGGAGTTGACGGCACACGCCGACGGCCCCCCACCCGAAGGTGAGGGGCCGTAGGACGAGCACTCAGCCGCGCTGGATGCCCGAGGTGTCCTGGAGCACGCCGCGGCGGCCGTCCTGCGTCTGGGCGACCAGACCGGGACCGCGCTGCTCGACCGCCAGGTACCAGGTGCCCGGCGCCAGCTCCGCGATCGGCGTCGGCGAGCCGTCCTCCGCGAACAGCGGCCGCGGCACCGGCACCGCGAACCAGAACGGCGCGAAGTCCCCGGCCGGCTGCGGCTGCGGCTGGGCCTGCGTGGGCTGCGGCTGGGCCTGCTGAGCCTGCTGGGGCTGCGGCTGACCCGCACCCGGGTAGGGCGCCCCCGGACCCGGCTGACCCGGCTGACCCGGCTGCCCCGGACCCGGCTGCCCGCCGTACGGCTGCTGCTGGGCGCCCGGGTAGCCGTACCCGCCCTGCGGCTGACCGCCGTACGGCTGCGGCTGGGCCGGACGCGGCGCCGGCAGCAGTGCGCCCTTGAGCGCCGGCATCAGCGGCGTGGCGATCGCGGCGGCGGCCATGACGACCGTGGCGACCAGGGCGAGGATCAGCCCGGTGCCCGCGCCGATGCCCTCCCCGCCGCCGTCGTTGTCGAACGCGCCGGCCGGGTCGAACACGTTGCCCAGCGCGCACCAGGCGGCGAACACCGTGAAGGCGACGCCGAACTGGCCGAGGTCCAGCCCGGCGACCTTGCGGGGCTGCGGCAGGGTGCGGGCCACGACGACGAGTGCGGCGCCGATGACGCCCGCGAGGACTACCCCGAGCACGATCGGCCCGCTGCCCCACAGACTGGGAATTTCGGCGCTGTCCGGAGCGCCTTCGATCGAGTAGATGTCGAGGAACGACGCGATCAACAGCAACACCGCTGCCACGATCACCACGCCGTCGCCTCGAGTGAGGGAGCGGATATTCACTTCAGGTCCTTCTCGGGTCGTCGTCTCGTCGTCAACGGACGACACTATCCTCCGCACGTTCGCACTGTCCGCCGGGATACGGGCCTGATCGCTACCCGCGCAGGAAACTCACGATTCCCTCAGAGATCCCCTGCGCCGCCTTCTGCCGCCAGGCGCCGCTGGTCAGCAGTTCCTCGTCCGCGGCGTCGCGCATGTTGCCGCACTCCAGGAACACCTTGGGGACCTTCGACAGGTTGAGACCGCCCAGGTCGGTGCGGGTCACCAGGCCGGTGCCGTCGCCGAGGTAATTGGCCGGCGCGGTGCCCGTCCGCCGTCCGAAGCCGTCCGCGACCCGCTCGCCGAGGTCGGCGGACGGGGCGACGACGGCCCGGGTGTCGGCGGCGCCCTGGTGCACGGCGCCCGGCAGGATCACGTGGTAGCCGCGGTGTCCGGCCGCCGAACCGTCGGCGTGGATCGAGATCGCCGCGTCCGCGCCCGCCTCGTTGCCGATCCGGGCCCGCTCGTCCACGCAGGGCCCGTACTCCCGGTCGCCGTCCTGCGTCAGTTTCACCGTGGCCCCCTGCGCCCGCAGCAGGTCGCGCAGCCGGTGCGCCACGTCCAGGGTGAAGTCGGCCTCGGCGTAGCCGTCGTCGGTGGCGGTGCCGGTGGTGTCGCACTCCTTCCAGTTGGTGCCGATGTCCACCTTGCGGTTGATCTCGGTCGGGTGCTGGAAGTTGGCCGGGTTGTGGCCGGGGTCGATGACGACGACCTTGCCCTTCAGGGCGGCGGGCGCGGCCGGTTCCGTGGCCGCCGGGTCCTTGGCGTCGTCGCTCGGGGCGGCCGAGCCGGCGGCCGGGCGGGTGGCCGTGGCGGGGGATGCCGCCCGGTCGTCGCCACCGCCGGGCGCGCCGACCGCCGCGTACACCCCCCACCCGAGCAGCGCGCCCGGCACGAGCGCGGCCAGTGCCACGGTCAGCGGCCGGCGCAGCGGCGAACGGCGGGACGGGGGGCGGTGCGGATCGAACTCCGGGCCTGTGTACGACACGTTCGCGACTCTAACGCCGCCCCCGGCTCCCCGCCTCCGTTCGCCGCAGCACGCGCAGCGAGCCGGTCGCCGAGACCTCGGTGAACGCGCCGGACGCGAGCGCCCTGAGCCAGATCCGGTACGGGGCCTGGCCGGTGAACTCGTCCGCCGGGTCCGGGAAGACGTCGTGGATGACGAGCAGCCCGCCTTCGGCCAACCGGGGGGCCCAGCCCTCGTAGTCGGCGCTCGCGTGCTCGTCGGTATGGCCGCCGTCGATGAAGACGAGGGCGAGCGGGGAGCGCCAGAGCGCGGCGATCCGCGGGGACCGGCCGACCAGCGCGATCACGTGCTCCTCCAGGCCCGCCCGGTACAGGGTGCGGCGGAAGGCCGGGAGGGTGTCCATCACGCCCAGCTCGGGGTCGACGGTCTCCGGGTCGTGGTAGTCCCAGCCGGGCTGCTGCTCCTCGCTGCCGCGGTGGTGGTCGACGGTGACGGCGGTGGTCCCGGCCGCGCGGGCCGCGTCGGCGAGCAGCAGGGTGGAGCGTCCGCAGTAGGTGCCGACCTCCAGCAGCGGCAGCCCGAGCCGGGCCGCGTCCACGGCCGCCGCGTACAGCGCCAGCCCCTCGTCGAGGGGCATGAAGCCCTTCGCGGCCTCGAAAGCCTTCAGGACGGCGGGTTCGGGTGCCGCGGCCATGCGGGTCCTTCCGGTGGTGGTACGGGAGTGACGTCCCGGTGGTGGTACGAGGGTGACGTCCCGGTGGTGGTACGGCGGTGATGTCCCGTTGGTACGGGGTGACGTCGCCCCATGCTGCCGCACCCCCGGCCGCGGCGGGCGACAGGGGGTGCGGTGTGCGCCGGTGGCTCAGGCGGAGACCGTCTCGCCCGGCAGGGCCAGGTCCAGATCGACCGGGTGGCCGGTGCCGGTGTGGGTCGCCGAGTGGGCGAGCGGGCCGTGTCCGGCGGCGCGGGCGGCCAGGACGTACGGGCCGCCGGCCGGCACGGCGAGCGTGTAGCTGCCGTCGGACCCGGACAGCGCCGAGCCCGCCTGCCGTCCGTGCCGGTCGATCAGCGTGACCTTGGCACGGGCCACGGGCGCGCCGTCGGCGGCCAGCACCCGGCCCCGGAAGCCGCGCAGTACTTCCTCGGCGCGGGCGAGGTTGGCGTCCTCCGCGCTGCTCGCGCGCAGCTGGGTGTGGCCGGCGGGGCGGCGCCGGGGCAGGAAGAACGCGAACACCAGACCGGCGGCGACCGCGGCGGTCGCGATCAGGAACGAGACGCGGAAGCCGTGCATGGTGGGCACGGCGACGCCGCCGACGTCGTTGGCGGTGTTGGCCAGCACCATGCCGATGACGGCGCTGGACACCGACGTACCGATGGACCGCATCAGGGTGTTCAGGCCGTTGGCCGCGCCGGTCTCCGACGCCGGGACCGCGCCGATGATCAGCGCGGGCAGCGAGGAGTAGGCGAGGCCGATACCGGCGCCGAGCAGCACCGAGGTGACGATGGTCTGCCAGGCGGCGCTCATCAGGCCGAGCCCGCCGCCGTAGCCGACCGCTATGACGACCAGGCCCATGATCAGGGTGGTGCGGGGGCCGTAGCGGGCCGACAGACGGGCGTACACCGGGGCCGTGAACATCATGGTCAGGCCGAGCGGCGCCACGCACAGGCCGGCCACCACCATCGACTGGCCCAGGCCGTAGCCGGTGGCGGCGGGCAGCTGGAGGAGCTGGGGCAGCACCAGGGAGACGACGTAGAAGCTGACGCCGACCATGATCGAGGCGAGGTTGGTGAGCAGCACCTCGCGGCGGGCGGTGGTGCGCAGGTCCACCAGGGGCGCCTTGACGCGCAGTTCCATCAGGCCCCACAGCAGCAGCACGACGACGGCGGCGGCGAACAGGCCGAGGGTGGTGGGCGACGACCAGCCCCAGTCGCTGCCCTTGGTGATGGGCAGCAGGAAGAGGACCAGGCCGACGGTGAGGCCGAGGGCGCCGGGGAGGTCGAAGGTGCCCTTGGCGCGCAGCGGGGACTCCGGTACGACGGTCAGGGTCAGGGCGATGGACAGCACACCGAGGCCGGCGGCGCCGTAGAACAGGGCGTGCCAGTCGGCGTGCTGCGCCACCAGGGCGGCGGCGGGCAGCGCGAGGCCGCCGCCGACGCCGATCGAGGAGCTCATCAGCGCCATCGCCGAGCCGAGCCGCTCGCGCGGCAGCATGTCGCGCATCAGGCCGATGCCGAGGGGTATCGCGCCCATCGCGAAGCCCTGGAGGGTACGGCCGACGATCATCGGGAGCAGGGCGTCGGTGAACGCGCTGACCAGCGCGCCGACCACCATCACGGACAGGCTGAGGATCAGCATCCGCCGCTTGCCGTAGAGGTCGCCGAGGCGGCCCATGATCGGAGTGGCGACGGCTCCGGACAGCAGGGTGGAGGTCAGGACCCAGGTGGCGTTGCTGGGCGTGGTTTCCAGGAGTTGGGGCAGGTCCTTGATGACCGGGACGAGCAGGGTCTGCATCACCGCGACGACGATGCCCGCGAAGGCGAGGACCGGGACGGTGGCCCCGGTCGCCCTCCTGGTGGGTTCGTCGGTCGTCGTGTGGCTCATTGAGTGCGGTCCTCCGGGACGGGTGCGAGCAGGTGAGTGCGTGGGCGTGCGGGATGTGTGTATGCCCAACTCCGTATGCCGAAGCACCTATTCCGTTGCTTCGGGTCCCTAAGTAATTCTTTACCTGCTCTTTAGGGCCGCCCTTGCCCGCTTCAGAGCCATCCCTGGTGGCGGGCCTCGCGCAGGGCTTCCGTCCGGTTGCGGGTGCCGGTCTTGCCGATGGCGGCGGAGAGGTAGTTGCGGACCGTGGACTCGGACAGGTGCAGCGCGGCGGCGACGTCGGCGACGGTGGCGCCGTCCGCGGAGGCGGCCAGCACGTCGCACTCGCGGGGGGTCAGCGGGCTCGGGCCCGCGCCGAGCGCGGCGGCGGCCAGCGCCGGGTCGACGACGGTCTGGCCGGCCAGGACGCGGCGGATCGCGCCGGCGAGCTCCTCGACGGGGCCGTCCTTGACGAGGAAACCGGCGGCGCCGGCCTCCATCGCGCGCCGCAGGTAGCCGGGCCGGCCGAAGGTGGTGAGGATCAGCACCCGGCACTCGGGAGCCCGTTCGCGCAGCTCGGCGGCGGCGTCCAGGCCGCTGCGGCCGGGCAGCTCGATGTCGAGCAGGGCGACGTGCGGGCGGTGCGCGAGGACCGCCTCGACGATGGCGTCACCGGCGGCCACCTGCGCGACCACCTCGAGGTCCGCCTCCATGCCGAGCAGCAGCGCGAGCGCGCCGCGCATCATGTTCTGGTCCTCGGCGAGCAGGACCCGCACGGGTCCCTGTTCCGGTCCTCGCACGGGCTCCTGCGGACTGTGCTCCTGCGGCGTTCGGGCCATGCGCCCAGATTACGGGCGGACCCAGATTACGGGCGGACCCAGATTACGGGCGGACCCCGATTACGGGCGGACCCCCGAGGCGGACGCGTACGCGATCGGCCCGCGCCGGAACCTCCGCCCGCCAACTCCCGCCCCGCGCACAGCGATACATTCACTCCCGCCGGTATCCACCCCTTGAAGCGGCGAGGCGGTCATGACGCACGACACCCACGGGACCCCCGAGACCCACGGGCCACGGATCAGGATCGACACCTCCCGGCCGCACCCGGCCCGGATGTACGACTACTACCTGGGCGGCAAGGACAACTACCCGGTCGACGCGGAAGCCGCCGAACGCGTCCTGCGAGGACTCCCGCACGGCCGCGGCCCCGCCCTGGCCAACCGGGCGTTCATGCACCGCGCAGTCCGCTTCCTGGCCGAGGAGGCCGGCGTACGGCAGTTCCTCGACATCGGCACCGGCATCCCCACCAGCCCCAACCTGCACGAGGTGGCACAGCGCACCGCCCCCGCGGCCCGAG
This sequence comes from Streptomyces sp. NPDC023723, assembly GCF_040639815.1. Classification (NCBI taxonomy): domain Bacteria; kingdom Bacillati; phylum Actinomycetota; class Actinomycetes; order Kitasatosporales; family Streptomycetaceae; genus Streptomyces; species Streptomyces sp. NPDC023723. Next base: position 594 of record NZ_JBFAAP010000097.1, on the reverse strand, counting down.
TGGTCTACGTCGACAACGACCCGATCGTCCTCGCCCACGCCCAGGCCCTGCTGCGCAGCGCCCCCGAGGGCTCCACCGACTACGTGCAGGCCGACGCCCGCGACCCCGGCGCCATCATCGAGGCGGCGGCCCGCACCCTGGACCTGTCCCGGCCGGTCGGACTGTCCCTGATCGCCCTGCTGCACTTCCTGCCCGACGACGCCGCCCACGACACGGTCGGCCATCTCCTCGCGGCCCTCGCCCCCGGCAGCCACCTGGTGCTGTCCCACACCACCGCCGACTTCGACCCGGACAGCACCGCCCGCGCGCTCCAGGTCTACCGGGACCGCGGTGTCTTCCTCACCGTCCGCAGCCACGCCGAGATCAGCCGGTTCTTCACCGGCCTCGAACTGGTCGACCCGGGTCTGGTCCCCGGCGCCCGGTGGCGGCCCGACCCCGCCCCGGCCCAGCCCGCCACCGCCGCCACGGACCTGTTCTACGCGGGCATCGCCCGCAAGCCCTGAGCCGGCGCCCGTTCGCCGAGGCTCGCGGCGGGCGGCGGGCGGCGGGCGGCGGGCGGCGGGCGGCAGGTGGCAGGCGGCAGGCGGCGGCGAC
>NZ_JBFAAP010000096.1:0-14602 GCF_040639815.1 Streptomyces sp. NPDC023723 | reverse complement strand
ACCGGCTGTCCACCGTGCGCGGCGCGGACCGGATCGTGGTGATGGGGGAGGGGCGGATCGAGGAGATCGGCACCCACGAGGAACTGCTCCGCCCGGCGGGTGCCCAGGAGCAGCGCCGCGTGAGGCACCGGGACGGTCAGGCCGGCTGGCCGCTGTGCAGCGCGGTGTAGGCCCCGCCGCGGCCGAGCAGTTCCTCGTGGGTGCCGATCTCCTCGATCCGCCCCTCCCCCATCACCACGATCCGGTCCGCGCCGCGCACGGTGGACAGCCGGTGCGCCACCACGAACGTGGTGCGTCCGCGCAGCAGCCGGGCCAGCGCCTGCTGCACCAGCGCCTCGGACCGGGTGTCCAGCGCCGAGGTGGCCTCGTCCAGGATCAGCACCCTCGGGTCGCGGATCAGGGCCCGGGCGATGGCCAGGCGCTGGCGCTGGCCGCCGGACAGCCGGGCGCCGTGCTCGCCGACCAGGGTGTCCAGGCCCTGCGGCAGCCGGTCGACGAACTCCAGCGCGTTGGCGTCGCGCAGCGCCGCGCGCACCGTCTCCTCGTCGGCGTCGTCCATGCCGTAGGCGACGTTCTCCCGGACCGTGCCGTCGAAGAGGATCGACTCCTGCGGCACCACCGAGACGAACCGCCGGTAGGTGCGCAGGTCGAGGGTGTTCATGTCGGTGCCGTCGAGGAGCAGCCGGCCGGAGGTCGGGCGCAGGAAGCCGATCACGAGGTTGAGCACGGTGGACTTGCCGGCGCCGGACGCGCCGACCAGCGCGACGGTCTCGCCGGGGGCGACGTCGAGGGTGAAGTCCCGTACGGCGGCCCGGCCGCCCCGGTCGTAGGCGTGGCCGACGTGCTCGAAGGCGACCGCGCCGCGCAGGGCGGTCAGTTCGGCCTTTCCCTCGTTGTCCTCCAGTTCGGGTGCCTGGAGCACCTCGCCGACCGAACGGACCGACTCCAGGCCCTTGGTGATGACCGGGGCCAGGGCCGCCAGGGTCGTCGTGGAGTTGGTGAGGGTGGTCAGGAAGGCGCTGAGCATGACGACGTCGCCGGCGGTGACGCCCCACACGCCGTAGTACGAGATCAGCGCGGCGGCCGCGAGCACCAGCACGCCGATCACGTTGAGCAGCACCCAGGCCGCCGAGCCGAACCGGCCGTTGACCAGGTCCAGGCGGAGCGCGGAGGTGAGCAGGCGGTCCAGGGTACCGTCCATGCGGCGCAGCGCCTTGCGCTCCAGGCCGTGGGCGCGGGTGACCGATATCAGCCGGGTCATCTCCGTCACCCGGGACGAGAGGGTCTCCACCTCGTGCCGGTAGTGCTCGTTGTGCCGGCGCAGCCGGGACCGCAGCCTGGCCACCAGGAGGGAGGCGGCGGGCACCACGACTAGGAAGACGGGCAGGAACTCGGGGGTGCGGGCGCCGATGATGACCAGGCCGCCGGTGAGCACGGTGAGCGCGCCGAGTCCGTTCTCCGCGGTCTGCTGCACGGCTGTCTCCACGGTCTCGACGTCGCGCACCACCTTGGCCTGGAGCACGCCGGCGCTGACCCGGGAGTGGTAGCCGATGGAGAGCTGCTGCATGCGGGTGCACAGCGCGGAGCGCAGCGCGGTGCCCATCCGGCGGATGCTGCCGTACAGGAGGCGGACGTACAGCAGGTGCAGCGGGTAGTTGACCACCAGGATGAACATGATGATCCCGGTGCTGGTCCACAGTTCGCCGACCGGCCGGTGCTGGACGACCGTGTCGATGATGGTGGCGGTGATCAGGGGCAGCAGCCAGACCGGGCTGTGCTTGACGGTGAAGACGGCGGCCGCGCCGAGCAGGCGGCCCCGGTCGGCGCGGAACAGGTAGACGAGGGTACGGATCGGGTGCTCGCCGCGGTAGCGGTGGTCGAGCGGTTTTTCCAACGACGACGCCATCGGCGTGGTCCTCCAGTGCGGCCGGGGGGTGGGGCAAGCGGTGGGGCAAGCGCTTTCCTACCCGTTCGGCCCGGAGTCCGCCACACCGTCCCACGCACCGGGAGACCCGCGCCCCCACCCCCGTGGAGGGCGCGGGTCCCGTTCCGGGGGCCGCGGGGGGTCTAGTCGCCCAGGGTGCGGGCGAGTTCGGAGGTGACGCGGCTGATCTCGGTGTCGTCCTCGGCCAGCAGTTGTTCCAGGGCGCCGCGCCGGGCGCGGACGGCCTGGCGGGCCGCGCGCTCCCAGACCACCGGGTTCTCCCGGTGGTTGAGCAGTTTGGGGTAGACGGTGGCGGTGCTCTCCCACTGCCGGGCGGCCGCGATGCTGTGCAGCAGCCGGATGATCTGTGCCCGGCAGCGCACCTCGGGGCGCTGCGCCAGCTCCCACAGGAAGGGGACGGTGGCGGCGGTCGCCTGCTCGACGACGAAGCCGTACTGGCAGATGCGGGCGCGCAGTTCGGCGAGGGCGGCGCGGGCGGTGCCGGCGTCGCCGGTGGCCACCCGGGCGAGCAGGGCGGGGATGCCGGCGGCGGAGCCGCTGGAGTCCTGGATGTGGTCCCAGGGCACCTGGTCGAGTCCGGGCAGGGACGCGGCCCGGGCGGGGCCGGTCCCGGGGGTGGGGCGGTCGGTGCGCTGGGTGCTCGGCTTCGGTGTCGGAGCGGTGCGCATGGCGTGGGGGCCTTTCCGCGGTGGTCGGGGTCAGGTCGGGGGCCGGGCCGGCAGCCTGGCCCAGACGGTCTTGCCCCTGGGGGGCCGGGGCAGCCAGCCCCAGGTGTCGGCCAGTGTGTCGACGATGTGCAGGCCGCGGCCGTGCTCCCGCAGGACGCGGTCGTCGGCCGGGGCGGGTACGGGCGCGTCGTCACCGGGGTCGGTGACGGACAGCAGCAGCGCGCCCGGTACCAGGGATATGCCGAGCCGCACCTCGGCCGGGCCGGCCACCGCGGGCGCCGCGTGCGCCGCCGCGTTGGCGGCCAGTTCGGCCACCACCAGGACGGCGTCGTCGGCGCGGTCCGCCAGCGACCAGCCGCGCAGTGTCTCGCGGGTGAAGGCCCGGGCCCGCGCGAAGCCCGCCCGGTCGCACACCAGGCGCAGACCGGCCGCGGGGCCGTGGTCCCGTGGCCGGGGCCGCTCCCGGGGCGCCGGCGCCACGGGCCGGATCGGTGCGTCCGCCGCCGCGAGCTCGCTCAGCGGACGGAGCACGGGGTACGCGGATGACGGCACGGCACCTCCCTGATACGGAGTCAGCTTGGGGCGTCGACGCGGCAGTTGCGTCCCGGCTATTATCCACACCGACAGCGCTCGCGTGCAATTGCACGAGAAATTGCGCGAAAAATCGGCTGGGAGCGTGCGAGGCCGAGGAGCCGCTGTCCGCTCCCCCGAACGGCAAGGAGACCGCGGTGCCACCAGTACACAACGGAGTACAGGCGAGTTCGTTGGACGCCAGCTGGACCAAGAGCCGGCACAGCAACGCCGAGGGCAACTGCGTGGAGGTCGCCCGGGTGGACGGGGGCATCGCGCTGCGCAACTCCCGTGATCCGGACGGGCCGGCGCTCGTCTACACCCCCGCCGAGGTGGCGGCGTTCCTGGCCGGGGCGAAGGACGGCGAGTTCGACCACCTGGTGTGACCGGCTCCGCCCCCGAGCGGAGTACCGGGAGGTCAACTGCCCTTTTTCCAGGGGCCGCCACGGTGCGGACCGGCAGAATGGGATACGCTGGTGTTCAACTCTGCCGGTCTGCTGGGAGTCAGGTATGTCCGCCGCGTCGTCGCCTCGTCTCTCCCGTCTCGAGCTCTATCTGGACCGGCCCGAGCCGGCTCCCACCCTGCTGAAGATGCTGGTCGGCGTCCAGCTGGCGGGGTTCCGCGAGGACGCCGGGCTGTCCCAGGACCAGGCGGCGCGCCAGGCCGGCTTCAGCGCGGCGAAGCTCTCCCGCATCGAGTCCGGCAAGGGCCGCCGGCCGCCCACCGAGGCGGACGTGCAGAAGCTGCTCGGGCTGTACGGCACCGATCCCTACGAGGCGTCCACGCTGGTCAAGCTGTTGCGCCGGGCCGGTGAGCCGGGCTGGTGGCAGCGGTACGACAAGCGGCTGATGCCCGAGTGGTTCGACCGGCTGGTCGGCCTCCAGGAGGCCGCGGCGACCATCCGGACCTTCGAGATCCAGTACGTCCCCGGGCTGCTCCAGACCTCCGCCTACGCCCGTGCCGTGGTGGAGCGCGGCCTGCCGAACGCGCCGGCCGGCGAGGTCGAGCGCCGGGTGGAACTGCGCACCCGGCGCGCGCAGTTGCTGTCCCGGCAGGACGCGCCGCAGGTGTGGGCGATCATCGACGAGTCCGTGCTGCTGCGCGTGCTGGGCAGCGCCGAGGTGATGCGCGAACAGCTGGAGCATCTGGCCCGGACGGCCGCGCTGCCCAATGTGACGCTCCAGATCGTGCCGTTGAACGTGACCAACGCGTCGGCGCCCGCCATCCCCGTCACCTATCTGCGGTTCAGCGGCGCCGATCTGCCCGACGTGGTCTATCTGGAGCACATCCGCAGCGCCAACTTCCTCGAGGACCGCGACGAGACCGAGGAGTACCGGGTCGCCCTGGACCGGCTGGCCGACGAGGCGCTCACCCCGCGCGAGTCGGTGGAGCTGCTGCGCGCCACGGTCGAGCAGCGCTACCCCGCCCGGTAGACCCGCGAGCGGGGCACCGCGCCGCGGTCACCGGCCGGGAACGCGGCCCACGCCGCCGTACTCGATCCACTCCCGGGTGAGCTGCCGCGGGACCACCTCGGTGTCCGGGCGCCAGGTGGAGACCTCCACCAGGCCCGGTTCCAGGATCTCCATGCCCGCGAACCACTCGGCCACGTCCTGCTGTTCCCGCACCCGGCCCCAGTGTCCCTGGGTGGCCTGGTCCATGAAGGCCGTGACGGACTCGCGGACCTCGGCGTCCTCGCTGACCAGCTGACACATCACCGCGTAACTGCCGGGCGCGAGGCGCTCGGTGACCCGGCGGGCGACGGCGGCCGGGCCGTCGGTGGCACTGTCCGGGATGCAGTGGAAGACCGAGTTGAACAGCACCGCCACCGGCTGCGAGAAGTCGATCAGCCGCTGGGTGTCGGGGTGCGCGAAGATCTCGTCGGTGGCGCGCAGGTCGGCGTGGATCACCGCCGTGCGGTCGTTCTGGTCCAGCAGCGCCCGGCCGTGCACCAGCACCATCGGGTCGTTGTCGACGTAGACCACCCGGGATTCGGGGGCGACGCCCTGCGCGATCTGGTGCACGTTGTCCTGGGTAGGCAGGCCGGAGCCGTGGTCCAGGAACTGGCGGATGCCGTACTCCTGGGCGAGCACCCGGACCACGCGCTGGAGGAAGCGCCGGTTGTTCAGGGCCAGCCGGCGGGTGCTGGGGACGACCTTGTCGAGTTCCTCGACGGCGGCCCGGTCGGCCGCGTAGTTGTCCTTGCCGCCGAGGTAGTAGTCGTACATCCGAGCGGCTGTCGGCACCGACGCGTTGATCTCCGTGGACAGCTGCTTGTCGGCCTGCATCATTCCCCCAGCTTCGAACGGCGCCAACTGCACTGGCTTTACTGACAGTACATCTTAGGGAGTCGGCGTTTGCCGAAACAGAGCGGTGACGGAACCGGTCCGGTCCGCGTGGCCGCCGCGGACCGGACCGGCCGTCGTCCCCTCAGCCCCGCGAGGCCAGGTACTCCTCGACGCCGGGCGCCTCGTGCGCCTCCTCGACGTTCACCACGCCGCCCACCGCCTCGGCGTCGGGCTTGAGGACATAGGTGGAACGGCTGGCGGGCTGAGAGACGTCGGTGAAGTTCTGCGGAGTGCCGAGGCCGGTGTCGGCGTTCTCCTGCGAGCGGTGCGCCTTGACGACGTCCTCGCGGGTCAGACTGCCGCCCGCGCACGCCTTCTTCAGGTCGGCGCCCATCAACTGGGCGGCGTTGTACCCGGAGAGCACCCCGGAGTCGACCGGCGAGTCCGGGTACTTCTTGCCGTAGGCGGCGACCATCTTCTTGACGCCCGGCAGATCGCTGCTGACCGCGGGCGCGGCGCTGACCACGCTCACCATCGCCTCCAGGGCCTTGGCGGCGGGGGTCTTCATCAGCTGCGGAGCGTAGCCGGGGGCGCTGGAGACGATCGGCACCCGCAGGCCGATGGAGGCCGCGACGCCGGCCAGCGAGGCGGTCTGGGCGGGTCCGGCGCTGATCAGGACGGCCTTCACGCCGGCCTTGCGCAGCGCGGACACCTGGGCGGTCAGGTCGGTGTCGGTGGCCTTGATCTTCTGGCCGGCCACCTGCACGCCCGCCTTCTCGCCGGCCCACTCGGAGCCCTCCAGCGCGTTGGCGCCGTAGTCGCCCTCGAAGTAGACGTGACCGATGGTGTCGCCCTTGGCCACCTTCTTGGTGCGGGTCAGGTAGTCGACGGCGGCGATCATGTCGAGGTCGTAGGTGGTGCCGAGGACCTGGACGGCGTCCTTGTCGAGCAGCGAGGCGGCCCACGCCTGCGGGAAGGTCAGCATGTCGTCGCGCTGGATGTCGTCGAGCAGGGCGGCGACCACCGGCGAGCCGATCACCTGGGGCAGGGCGACCACGTCGGAGGAGATGTCGGCGTAGGCGGTGACCGCCTTCTGGACGTCGTAGCCGTGGTCCTTGACGACGATCTCGACCTTGCGGTCGCAGATGCCGCCCGCCGCGTTGACCTCGTCCGCCCACATCTGCTGGGCCTGCACGATGGACTTGCCGAGGGTGGCGTAGGGGCCGGTCAGGTCGGTGAGGGCGCCCAGCTTGATGGCCGTGTCGCTGACGCCCGGGCCGGCCTTGACGCCGTCGGCGCCCCCGTCGCCGCCGGTGTCCTCGCCCTTGGAGCTGCAGGCCGTGCCCGCGAGCAGCACGGCGGCGACGGCCGCGGCCAGGGCGATCTTGGTGGTGCGGGGCCTGTGGTGCGTGTTCACGGAGTGTGCTCCTTGGCTCGTACGGCGGTTGCGGGCGGCCGGGGCGCGGCCCCGGGGTCGGTGGGTGCGGGACGGGTGCGGCGGCGGGCGAGGCGGCCGCGGGTGCGGCGGGCCAGGCCCATCAGTCCGTCGGGGGCGAACAGCAGGATCACGACGATCGCGGCGCCGTAGAGGTAGCGGGCGGCCTCGGTCGGGCCGAGCGAGCCGTCGCCGCTGCCGGGCGCGGCGACCAGCGGCAACTGGTCGGCGTAGCGGGTCATCAGCAGGGGCAGCGCGGTGACGAAGACGGCGCCCGCGGTGGCGCCGGCGACGGAGCCGAGCCCGCCGATGACGATCATGGCGAGGTAGTCGACGGACAGGGCGAGGGAGAAGTAGTCGGGCACCACGCGCCGGAAGGCGAGGGCGAGCAGGACGCCGGCCAGTCCGGCGTACATGGAGGAGACGACGAACGCGGCCGAGCGGTACTTGGCGACGTGCACGCCCATCACGGCGGCGGCGGTCTCGCTGTCGCGCAGGGCGACCAGGGCCCGGCCCGGGCGTCCGCGCAGCAGGCCGCGGGCGGTGACCCAGGTCAGCGCGAACAGCGCGAGGCCCAGGTACCACAGGCGTTCCTCGGCGCCGAACGGCACGCCGAGGACGGCGAGGTCGTCGCCCTGGTCGAAGACGAAGCCGCCCACCTCCAGCGGCGGCACCGAGCTGCCGTTGAAGCCGCCGGTGACGGAGTCGGCGGTGAGCAGCACGTGGTGGCCGAGGAAGACCAGGGCGAGGGTGGCGACGCCGAGGTAGACGCCCTTGACGCGGCCGGCGACCGGGCTGAACAGGCCGCCGGCCGCGCCGGCGAGCAGGACGGCGAGGACCAGGGCGACGGCGGGCGGCAGCCCGGGGCCCTCGTCACCGGCCAGCCATACGTAGCCGTAGGCGCCGACGGCGAGGAAGAAGGCGTGGCCGAGCGAGAGCTGCCCGGCGGTGCCGCTGAGCAGGCCGAGGCCGATGGCGCCGATCGCCGCGGCCATCGAGAACAGGCCGATGCGCAGCCAGAACGCGTCCAGGTAGAAGGGGAAGGCGCACAGCAGCAGGACCGGGATCAGGAAACCGCCGCGCTTGAGGAGGTCAGACACGGGCCGCTCCCTTCGCCGCGAACAGTCCGGCGGGGCGGACCAGGAGGACCAGCACCATCACCGCGTACGGGGCGACGTCGCCGAAGCCTTCGCCGAGGACGTGCAGGTCGGACTGGTAGCCGGCCACGTACGCCTCGGTGAGGCCGATCAGCATCGAGCCGACCAGCGCGCCGACCGGGGAGGCCATGCCGCCGAGGATGGCGGCCGGGAAGGCCTTCAGCGCGATCTGGCCGGTGGTGCGCTCCAGGCCCGGCGCCGGGAAGGCGGCGAGGAACACGGCGGCCAGCGCGGCCAGCGCGCCCGCCAGGCACCAGGCCAGCATGCGCACCCTGGTCAGCCGTACGCCCATCAGGGCGGCGGCCTCGGAGTCCTCGGCGGCGGCGCGCAGCGACAGGCCCCAGGGCGTGAACCGGAACAGGGCGAAGGCGCCGGCGATGGCGAGTGCGGAGACCACGATCGCGGCGATCCGGCTGTCGGCGACGGTCACCGGGCCCAGTTCGGTCACCGCGTCGCCCCAGGGGTCGCCGAGGGTGAGCAGGTCGCCGCCGATCCGCCGGGCCAGGTCGGTGAGGATGACGATGTCGATGCCGATGGTGGCGATGGTGGCCACGTGGGCGGCGTGCGGGTCGGTGCCGATCCGCTGGAGTATCAGCCGGTCCACCAGCCCGGCGACGGTGGCCGTCACGACGACCGCGAGGGCGAGTGCCCCGCCGAACGTCAGGTCGTCGTGGCAGACGGCGATGAGATAGCCGCCGAGCAGCAGCAGCGAGCCGTGGGTGAAGCTGAGGACGCCGGACGCCTTGAAGATGGTGACGAAACCGAGGGCGATCAGGGCGTAGACGGAGCCGAGGGCGACACCGTTGAGGAGGTTGTCGAGGAGGTCGGTCATGCGGCACCCTCCCCGGTGGTCGCCGCCGTCGCCTCGGTGCCCAGGTAGGCGCGCAGCACCTCGGGGTCGCGGCGGACCTGGTCGGGGGTCCCGTGGGCGATGCGGCGGCCGAAGTCGAGGACGGTCACCTCGTCGGCGAGCCGCATGACCAGGCCCATGTCGTGCTCGACCAGCACGACGGAGAGGCCGAGTTCGGCGCGTACGTCGCCGATGACGCCGGCCATGCGGACCCGTTCGGCGGCGTTCATGCCGGCCACGGGTTCGTCGAGCAGCAGCACACGGGGCTCCAGGCAGAGGGCGCGGGCGAGTTCCACGCGTTTGCGGTCGCCGTAGGAGAGCAGCGCGACCGGGGTGTCGAAGTGGGCGCCGAGACCGGTGAGTCCGGCGAACTCCCGGGCCCTGGCGAGGTGCGCGCGCTGCTCCCGGGTGGCCGCGGGCAGCCGCAGGGCGCTGGCGGCGAACCCGGCGCGGGACAGGGCGTGCCGGCCGAGCATCAGATTGTCGGCGACGGTGCCCTGGGTGGTGACGATGTTCTGGAAGGTGCGGGCGACGCCGAGGGCGGCGATGCGGTGCGGGGCGAGCCGGGTCAGCTCGGTGGTGCCGAGCCGGACGGTGCCGGACGCCGGGCGGTACAGGCCGGACAGGACGTTGAAGCAGGTGGACTTGCCGGCGCCGTTGGGGCCGATGACGGCGTGCACGGTGCCGGGGGCGACGGTGAAGGAGACCTCGTCCAGCGCGGTGAGTCCGGCGAAGCGGACGGTCACGTCCCGGACCTCCAGCGGGGGCGGCGGGTCGGTGCGGGGGGTCACGCGGCCCCCTGACCGTCGGCGGCCTCGCCCAGGTAGAGCCGGCGCACCGCGTCCGTGCGGGCGAGTTCGTCGGCGGGGCCGGACAGCCGGATCTCGCCGACCTCCAGGACGTGGGCGTAGTCGGCGAGGGAGAGCGCCATGCCGGCGTTCTGCTCGACCAGGAGGACGGCGGTGCCCTGGGCGTTGATCTCGCGGACCACGTCGGCGATCCGGGCGACCATCATCGGGGCGAGCCCCAGCGAGGGCTCGTCGAGCAGGAGCAGCCGGGGCGAGGCCATCAGGGCGCGGCCGATGGCGAGCATCTGCTGTTCGCCGCCGGAGAGCAGCCCGGCGGCCTGGTGCGGGCGTTCGGCCAGGCGCGGGAAGAGCGTGAAGACCCGGTCGCGGGCCTCCCGGGTGCGGGCGGGGGCGCGGCGGGTGAGACCGAGTCCGCCGGCCCGCAGGTTCTCGTCGACGCTGAGCCCGGCGAACACTCGCCGGCCCTCGGGCACCTGGACGACTCCGGCCCGGACGGCGGCCACCGGGTCACGGCCGTCCAGTACGGTGCCGCCGTAGCGGACACGGCCGGCGGTGATCGCGCCGCGGTGCAGGCGCAGCGTGCCGGAGACGGCCCGCAGCAGGGTCGTCTTGCCCGCGCCGTTGGCGCCGAGCAGGGCGACGACGCCGCCGTGCGGGACGGTCAGCGACACGGAACGCAGGGCGGACAGGGCGCGGCCGTAGGTGACGTCGACTTCCTCGACGTGCAGCGCGGGCGCCTCGTCCGGTGGTGCTTCGGGCATCACGGCTCCTTGGCGCCGTGCCGGTGCGACCGGCACGGTTACGGGGGCTTCACAGGTGCGGGGTTCTGACGTCCGGGGAGGAACGCGGGCTCACGACAGCACGGGGGCCGCCGGCCGGTACAGCGGATGACCCCGGCTCGCTGCGACGTCCCAGTCCGGGGGCGGGGACTCTGTGCGGACGCCCAGCGGCCCGGGCTCGGAATGCGCGCGGTGGCCTCGGCGCGGCGGACGCCGGATGATCGACGGATGCGTCCGCTGAGACACGGGTACACCAACCGGACGGCCGGTGACGGCTCCGTCGTGGCGAAGACCTACGAGGGGCCGGACGCGGCCGGCAGACTGCGCCGCGAGCACACGCTGCTGGTCCGGCTCGCGGGCCGGTTGCCGGTGCCGCCAGTGCGGGCGGCGTCCGCGACCACCCTCACGCTCGGCTTCATGGACGGGGTGCCCGGCCAGGAACTCCTGGACGCCGGGCGGGCCGGGCCGATCCTGGCGAGCTGCGGCCGGCTGCTGCGCCGTATCCACGAGACCGCGCCGAGTGTGCTGGGGGACGGCCCGCGCCGGGCCGGTGACGTGCTCCTGCACGGCGACTTAGGGCCGCACAACGCGCTGTTCGATCCCGGCACGTGCGAGGTGACCGCGGTGGTGGACTGGGAGTTCGCGCGCCTCGGGGAGCCGGTCGAGGACCTGGCGTAGTGCGAGTGGATCGTGCGCGCGCACCACCCGGAACACCGGGACGCCCTCGGCGACTTCCACCGGGCCTACGGCGGCCGGGTCGCGGCCCTGGCCGGTGCGCAGGGCCGCGATGCTGGACCGGTGCGAGGCGCTGACGCGGTTCTGTGCGCGATGGGAGCCGGACGGACCTGGGGTGCGGCAGTGGCGGGAGTGGGCGGCGGCGACGGCGGTCTGGCGGGAGTAACGGGGGGGGAGTGGCAGGGGGGGATGCGGCGGGTGGATAGCCAGGGTTGTGCCGCCCGGGTCGGGGACGGGCGGGGGCGGTGCGGCGGGTCGGGTGTGGAGGTCCGCCGCGTCGGGCGGTGGGCGAACTCCTAGTGGCCGGGCAGCAGTCGGCGGGCGGTGAGGGCGAGGCTGACTTCCACCACGTCGCAGGGGCGGGCCAGGGAGCGGCCGGTCAGTTGTTCGCAGCGGCGCAGGCGGTTGAGGACGGTGTTGCGGTGGCAGTAGAGCCGCTCCCCCGCCCGTTGCGCGGAACCGTCGCAGGACAGCCAGGTGGTGAGGGTGTCGAGGAGGACCTCCCGGTCGGCGGGCTCCAGGCGCAGCAGCGGGCCGAGCACCCGTTCGGCGAGGGCGTGGCCGAGTTCGGGGCTGGAGACGACCAGGGCGGCGGGCAGGTGCTCGGCGAGCCGGACCGTGCCGCCGCCGGCCGGGCAGATGCTCAGCGCGGTGTCGGCCAGGCGGCGGGCGTCGCCGACCGCGGCCAGGCCGTCGACCGGGCTGCCGACGCCGATCCGCACGCCGGGTGCGAGGTCCGTGCCGCCGGGGACCGGTTCGGGCAGGCCGGCGTCGCCGATCAGGACGATGCCGTGGTCCGCGTCGACCCCGGCGTGCCAGTGCACCCGCAGCCCGTCCGGTACCGCCGCGGCCCGGGCGGCCTCGCACCGCGCGGGGTGCGCGCCGGCCACCGCGACGACCACGTACCGGCCGTGTTCCGGCAGGTCCAGCGCCTGCGCGGTCTCCGGCAGGTCGGCGATGCGGCTGCTGCCGTCGAGCAGGGCGGCGGCCAGCAGCCGGGCCCGGTTCTCGCGCCGCCGGTTCAGCTGCCACTCGACCTGCCGGTAGGCGTCCGCGACCAGGGTGGAGTGCTCGTCGACGAAGTTCCACACGTCGGAGGCGACATGCACCAGCAGGCGTACGTCCTCGGGGGCCGTGCGGCTGGTCTCCTCGACCAGCCGCTGCCACACCAGGGAGCCGCCGAGCCGGAACGCGTGCAGCAGGGCGTCCAGCGGCAGCCCCTGCTCGGCGCGGGTGGCGCCGATCCGCCAGGAACAGCGGCGGGCCGCCTCCCGGTTGCTGCGCGGGTCGAGCAGCGAGGTGACGCTGTGCCGCAGCGAGCGGTGCGCCTCCTGCCAGGTCCCGGTGGGGTCGCCGGCCATCGCCGCGCGGTAGGCGGGCTCCTGTTCCTGGAGCACCGCCACCAGGCGGTCGGTGAGGTCGGGCAGGTCGTCCAGCAGGACGCGGGCGGCCCGGTGCAGGACGCGCAGCGCGTCGGCGTCGATCAGCGACGTGACGCGGCGGGTCCGCGGGCGCGGAACGGGCGTGGGTGCGGTGCGGATCGCTGTGCGTGACCGTACGGCGTGTTGCATGGCGGCCCTCCCCAAGGCTCGGGCTGGCAGGGCGGCGCGCGCCGGGCGGTGCGCCCGCGTGCTTGCCGTGCCCTGACTCGTCCTTGCCCGAAGGATGGCATACCGTCCGGTCGGTCCCTAGATACTTGGCGGCAACAATCCGGCTCACCATCCGGCTCCGGCCGCACGTCGGCCGTACTCTGTGCTGATCGTTCCGGGGAGGGGATGTCCGTGCGGTGCGCGAATGAGCGAGGTCGCAGAGGCCGGCGAGGGGCTGTGGGAGCGGTGGTGGCGGTGCTGGTCAGCGGGCTGCTGGGCGGCTGCTGGGGCCCCGATCCCGAGCAGGTGGCGAACTGGCGGGAGACGTTCTGCACCCGGCTCGGCGCCTGGCAGGAGGCCAGGGACGCGGCGGAGGGCGGCGCGGCGAACGCCGGGCGCGCGGTCGTGGCCGCGGCGAAGGTGCTGGACCGGGAGGGCCTGGACCAGGACGGCAGCCACGTCCTGGTCGACACCGGTCTGGCCGTCGAGGGCGACCCGGGCGCGGCGGGCCGGGCGGCGTCCTACTGCGACGGCGTGGGGTTCGAGACCCTGGTCGGCTAGGGCCTGTCGTTCGGTTCACGCCGCGCGCGCCTGGCCGGGCCGGCGGCGTCCCGGTGCCGCCGGGAGCGTGCGATGCCCTGCCGCCCGCGGAGCCCGGAGACCCGGCCGGCCGGACCGGGAGCACGCGGTGTCCTGCGCCGGCCCCGCCGGCCCCGCGCCCCGGTCCGCCGCGGCCGGGATCCGGCGGAACCGGGGTGACCGGTTACGGGCGCACGGCCGTCTGTTCCGACTGTTCGACCATGCGGGCCAGTTCGACGCGGGAGCGGACGCCGAGGGCCGCGAAGACCTTGCGCAGGTGGTAGTCGACCGTGCGGATGCTGACCGTGAGGGCCATCGCCACCTCGCGGTTGGTGGCGCCCTCGGCGACGTAGCGGGCGATCCGGAGCTGCTGCGGGGTCAGCCGGGTCAGCGAGCCCGCGCCCTCGGCGCGCGAGGCGCCGCCGATCGCGCGCAGTTCGCCGCGGGTCTGCTCGGCCCACACCCCGGCGCCGCAGCGCTCGAAGCCGGCCAGCGCGCCGCCGAGCCGGTCCCGGGCCTCGCGCGGCCGGCGCCGGCGGCGCAGCCACTTGCCGTACAGCAGCGCCGTACGGGCCCGTTCGAAGTCGCCGCCGCCGGTCTCGTCGTGCCGGGCCAGCGCCCGCCGGAAGAGCTCGTCGGCGTCCTGTTCACCGGCCAGCAGCGCGCGGCAGCGGGCGAGTTGGCCGGTGGACTGCCGGTCGGCGCCGAACGCCGCCCAGTCCGCGAAGTCGGCCAGCACGGTACGGGCCTCCTCGTACCGCCCGGCGGGTACCGCGGCCTCCACGAAGCACGGCACCGCGAGCCGCCACACCGCGAAGTGCCCGCGCCGCGGGCCGGGCAGCACCAGCAGCCCGAGCCGGTCGGCGGCGTCCCGCGGCCGGCCGCGCCCCAGGTCGACGCGGGCCGCCGCCCACTCAGCGAGGGTGGCGGCCTGGGCGAGGCCGTGCCGCCGGGCGGTGGTCTGCGCGGCCGTCACATGCCGGGCCACCACCTCCGGCGCCTCCTCGATGGACGCCGCCATGGCCAGCACCGCGTGGTGCAGGGCGGCCGTGTTGCGCTGGCCGGCCCGCAGCGCGGTGCGCAGCCCCTCCTCGGCGTGGGCGCGGGCCTGGGCGTGCCGGCCGGCCCGCAGTTCGGCATAGGCGAGGTACTCCAGGGCCTGCGGCACCAGCGCGGCCGAGCCGCGGTGCCGGGCGGCGG
>NZ_JBFAAP010000095.1:0-15259 GCF_040639815.1 Streptomyces sp. NPDC023723 | reverse complement strand
GGAACCCGGCGGACGGCCCGGGCGGGCGGCGCCGCCGGCCGGCCGGCCCAGGTGCCGCCGATCAGGTGGCCGGCCGGGCCCCGGGCCGGACCCGGGTGGTGGCGCGGCGTCAGATCACGGCCACCGGCGGGGTGGTGCCGCGGTGCGGCGCTCCGGTCCCCCAAGTGGCGGTACGGCACCCGGGTCGTCCGGTGGGCCGGTGGTGTTCAAAAAGGTGGCAAGACGTAGGCGTGTTCGAGAGAAGGCGGGGTACGCGACCTGTTGCCGGTCCTTGCGGGCCGGTTTTGGAACGGACAACTCGGGAGGGCACCCATGACGGCGGCGATGACGACGCGGAAGACGGACGTCGATGGAGAAGCGGTCCGGCTGCCCCAGGTCGCCGACCCGTCGAAGGTCGCGCCAAAGGACGCCCGCGAACTGTCGCGGCTGTTCTTCGACCAGCTGGCGGTGCTGGAGGAGGGGACGCAGGATTACCAGTACGCCCGCAACACCCTGATCGAGATGAACATGTCCCTGGTGCGCTACGCGGCGTCCCGGTTCCGCAGCCGGGGCCCGGAGGAGCGCGAGGACATCGTCCAGGTCGGCATGATCGGCCTGATCAAGGCGATCGACCGGTTCGAGCTGACCCGTGAGGTCGAGTTCACCTCGTTCGCCGTGCCGTACATCGTCGGCGAGATCAAGCGGTTCTTCCGCGACACCTCCTGGGCGGTGCACGTGCCGCGCCGGCTCCAGGAGGCCCGGGTGGAGCTGGCCAAGGCGACGGACGAGCTGCGCAGCCGGCTGGGCCGCACGCCGACCGTCAAGGAGCTGGCCGAGCTGATGAGCCTGACGGAGAACGAGGTCGTGGAGGCCCGGCTGGCCGCCAACGGCTACAACTCCTCCTCGCTGGACGCCGCGCTCGGCGGCAGCGAGGACGGCGAGACCGTGCTCGCGGACTTCATCGGCACCGAGGACGCGGCGCTGGAACTGGTCGAGGACTTCCACGCGCTGGCCCCGCTCATCGCCGAGCTCGGCGACCGGGACCGGCAGATCATCCACATGCGGTTCGTGGAGGAACTGACCCAGGCGCAGATCGGCGAACGCCTCGGCGTCTCCCAGATGCACGTCTCCCGGCTGCTGTCGCGGACCCTGGCGCGGCTGCGGGAGGGCATGCTCACCACGAAGTGACCCGCTTTCAGCGACGAGCCGGCGGCCGGGACCTCCCGGCCGCCGGCTCGTCCGTGCGGCTCAGGGCTGCAACGGCAGGGTCCGGCAGTCGGAGGTGGCGGGCTTGCCCGCGAGGCGGTCGGTGAGCCAGGAGATGGCCGCGCCCTGGTCGGCGAGGAGCGCGCCGAAGTGGTTGACCAGCTTGTCGCCGACGTTCGGCAGCAGCACCGGCGCGTAGTCCACCTGTCCGCCCAGCGCGCACCAGTCGGCCGCCATCTGGCGGGTCTGGCCGTGCGGGACCAGGTTGTCGCTGGTGCCGGTGGCCACCCGGACCGGGCCGGCCGGCTTCCTGGTGCCGATGCGCTGCTCGGCCAGGAACGACTGGAGCGCGGGTTCGGCGCGGATGATGTCGCCGAGCGACTGCCCGGTGCTCGTCCAGGAACCGCTGCGGGCGAAGGCGTAGCCGAACAGCGCGTCGCCCACGCACATGGTCGACAGGTCTTCCAGCGCCTGACGGCCGGCTTGGTTGAGGTACTTGTCCGCGATGGGACGCAGGGCCGGCTCGGTCTGGAGGAAGCCGTTCAGCGACCAGCCGAGCGCGCCCGCCAGGTCGCTGCCGTCGATCGCCTCGGTGACCTCGGTCAGGTCGGCGGGCGCGGCGCCCGAGTAGGTGCCGGCCAGTGTGACGTCGGGGGCGTAGGCGGGCTGGAGTTCGGCCGCGGCGGCCGTCGCGCCGCCGCCCTGGCTGTAGCCGAACAGGCCGACGGGGGAGTCGGCGGTGACCGACGCCTCGGCCAGCGACCGGGCGGCCCGGACGGCGTCCAGTACCGCGTGCGCCTCGTCGACCCGGTTGACGTAGGTGTGCAGCCGGTCGGTGGCGCCGAGGCCCGCGTAGTCGGTGACCACGACCGCGACGCCGCGGGCCAGCAGCCGGTAGACGGACAGGTCCTCGTAACCGACCGAGACGGTCTCGCCGTTGAGGCTCAGCGGGTGCTCCAGGCCCATCGAGGCGGCGCACTGGTCGCCCTGGCCCATGGTGCCGGGGGCGACGACGACCAGCGGGCGCGGTCCGTCCCCGCGCCACTTGGCGGTGGGCTCCAGATAGGCGCCGGTGACGGCGACCGGGCCGCCGCCCGTGTCGGTGGACTTGTACATCAGCCGGGTGGCCTTGCCGGGCAGCGGGCCGCCCAGGCTCGGCAGGCTCAGCGCGAGCTTCAGCGGTTCGCTGCGCACGAGGGTGCCGTTGGCCTCGGGGAGGGTGGCCGGCGGGGTGTAGAAGGCGGGTATCTCGACGCCGCGGGAGACCACGGCGGCCGAGTCGCCGGCCGCGGCGGCCGGCCCGGCCTGGGCACCGAGGGCGAGGACGGCGGCTATGGACGCGGCGAGCAGGGTGCGGCGTGCGGGCATGGCGGACCTCCTGGTGGAGTGCGCTCACTCTGCTTCTGCAGGGGTGTCGGGACCGTACCGAGCCAGGGGTTACCGGGGGTAGCATCATGCGTATTACGGTTCAGTAACTTGACGAGTTGTCTAATAAGCGTCCGGCGGTGCCCGGTCGGCCGGGCCAGGCGCCGCGTCCCGCGAGGTCCAGCACCAGTGCCGCGATGTTCCGGGCGTCCTCCCCGCCCCGGTGGCGCCGCCCCTCCAGCGGCAGCCCGGCGATCTCCGGGGCGCGTGCCAGGCCCGGCTTCCGGCGCAGCCCGTACACCTCGGTGCAGACGGCCTTCGCATGGGTGCGGGCCCGCTCGGGCGCGGTGCCGAAGGGGCCGGGCACGGCGGCGCCGCGGCACTGGCGGACGGACTGCCGGCGGTCGTAGCCGCCCCAGCTCGTCCAGGGGCGCCGCCCGGCATCGTGCTCGCGCGCGAGCGTCCGGCACGCCTCGGCGAAGCTCGCGCCGGTCCGAACCGCCGCCCGGGTCAGCCCGGTCGGCCCGGTGCGGAACGGGCTCACCTCGGACCGGGCGGGCCGCACCAGCGGCCGGTGCCGGGCCACTCGCCGCCGGGCGCGCAGGTCGACGACGGTGAGTCCGATCTCGATGATCTCGCTCACCGCGCCCGTTGGCGGCCGCCCGGCCCGCAAGAGGCGCACGGCGGCACGGTACGGGGCGGGCCGCCGCCCCGTCACCCGCTTCACCGCCGGCTGCGGACCAGCAGATACAGGAAGTACGGCGTGCCGATGACCGCCGTCATCAGGCCGGCGCCCAGCTGGGCCGGCGCGATCACCGTGCGGCCCAGCAGGTCGGCCGTGCCCACCAGCGTGGCGCCCAGCAGCATCGCGACCGGGACCACCCGTACGTGCCGCCGGCCCACCAGCGCCCGGGCCGCGTGCGGGGCCACCAGGCCGACGAAGCCGATGGTGCCCGCGCAGGCCACGGCGGTCGCGCTGAGCAGGACGCCCACCACCAGGAAGCCGAGCCGGCCCGGGGCCAGCCGCAGGCCGAGCAGCCGGGGCGTGTCCTCGTCCAGCGACACCAGGTCCAGCTCGGTGCGCCGGGCCACCGCGAAGACCACGCCGACGACCAGCACCAGCGCCACCGGCAGTACGTCGGGCATGGTCCGCCCGTAGGTGGAACCCGACAGCCAGGTCAGCGCCTTGGTCGCGTTGAACGGGTCGGTGAGCACGATGAGCAGGCTGATCAGCGCGGTGGTCCCGGCGGCCACGCCGATGCCGACCAGGACCAGCCGGTTCTGCCGGAAGCCGCCCCGCGCGGCGAGGCCGAAGACCACCACGGCGGTCAGCCCGGCCCCCGCGAACGCGGCCCCGGCGACGCCCCAGCCGCCGGCCGTCGGCACGGTCGTCACCAGCAGTACGGCGCCGAGCGCCGCGCCGCCGGAGACACCGAGGACGCTGGGGTCGGCGAGCGGGTTGCGGGTGACGGCCTGCACCAGCGTGCCGGACAGCGCGAGCGCCGCGCCGGCGCCGAGCGCGGCCAGCACCCGGGGCACCCGGGTGTCCAGGACGAAGGACGTGGTCTGCCCGGCCCGGCCCTGGAGCCAGTTGGCCACGTCGCCGAGCAGCAGCTTGCTGTCGCCGATCAGCACCCCCGCGACGGTGACGCCGGCCAGCGCGGCGACCAGCAGCACCACCGCGGTCAGGAACGCCGCCCGGCCGGGGACGCGCATCCGGTCCGGCGCGCCGGAGTCGCCGGTGTCCCGCAGCCGCAGCGCCATCGCGACCAGGAACACGGCTCCGACCAGGCTGGTGACCACGCCCGTGGGCACGGCCACCGACAGGTCGTCCGGCACCAGCGCGCGCAGCAGCACGTCCGAGCCCAGCACCAGGGCCGCGCCGGTGAGCGCCGCCGCGGGCAGGCTGCCGCGCGAGCGCGCGAACCCCCGCAGGCGCCGGGACAGCGGCCGCACCAGCGCGGGCGCGCACAGGCCGACGAAGCCGATCGGCCCGGCCAGCGTGACCGCCGCCGCGGACAGCAGCGCGGCCAGCACGACCACCGTGACGCGGGTGGCCCGCACCGGCACCCCGAGGCCGCGGGCCGCGTCGTCGCCGAGGGCGAGCGCGTCGATCCGGCGGGCCGTCAGCGCCAGCCCCACCACCCCGACGACGGCGATCGGCAGCATCTGGAGGACGCCGTCGAAGCCGTTCTGGCTGATGCTGCCCTGGTTCCAGGCGTACAGGCCCTCGGTCTGCTCGGGGAACAGCAGCAGCAGTCCCTCGGTGACCGAACTCAGGCCCAGCGTCAGCGCGGTGCCGGCCAGTACCAGCCGGACCGTGCCGGTGCCGAGGCCGGACAGGCCCAGGACCACGGCCGCCGCGGCCAGGCCGCCGACGAAGGCGACCCCGGAGGACGCCAGCAGCGGCAGGGAGAGACCGGTGGCGCCGGCCACGCCGAGCGCCAGGTAGGAACCGGCGTTCACGGCCAGGGTGTCGGGGGAGGCGAGGACGTTGCGGCTGACCGCCTGGAGCACGCCGCCGGCCACGCCGAGGGCGACGCCGACCAGCAGGCCGGCCGCCGCCCGGGGCAGCCGGGAGGCGATCACGACCGACGTGTCGGAGGCGTCGGCCCGTCCGGTGAGCGCCTTGAACACCTCGGCCGGTCCGACCGAGGCGGTGCCCTGGGTGATGTCCCAGACGGCGAGGACGGCGACCAGCAGGAGGAGTCCGGCCGTCACCGCGCCCGCGCCCGAGCGGGAGACGGGAGCCGCCGACGGGCGGGTGCCGGGTTTCGTCGCGGTGACGGCCATGACCTCGCTACTTCGTCAGCGCGCCGACGACGGAGTCGATGTACGCCGACATCGACCCGGGGCCGCCGAACATCCAGATGCCGTCGTCCAGCCGGTGCACGTCACCGGACTTGACGAACGGCAGCGACTTCCACACCGAGTTCTTGGTGAGGGCGCCGTTGAAGGGGGTGGCGCCCTCGTCCTCGTCGTTGCCGATGTACGCGAACTGGGTGTCCTTCGGCAGGTCGGTCAGCGCCTCGACATCGGTGGAGCCGAGGCCGTACGCCGCGTCGCCCTTGACCGTCCAGGCGTTCTTCAGCCCGATCTCCGCGCTGACCTCGCCGATGAGCGATTTCGCGGTGTACGGGCGGATGGTCACCTGGTTGGAGG
Organism: Streptomyces sp. NPDC023723; assembly: GCF_040639815.1. NCBI lineage: Bacteria > Bacillati > Actinomycetota > Actinomycetes > Kitasatosporales > Streptomycetaceae > Streptomyces > Streptomyces sp. NPDC023723. Next base: position 9,547 of record NZ_JBFAAP010000095.1, on the reverse strand, counting down.
CGACGTAGCCGTCGGCGAAGGCGAAGTCGGTGCCGTCCAGACCGGCGGCGGCGATGGCCTTCTTGCCCTCGGCGACCTTGGCCTCGAAGTCCGAGCGGACCGTCTTCGCCTGGTCGGTGGTGCCGGTGGCCTTCGCGATCAGGTCGACGTTGGTCAGCATCTGGTCGATCTGGCCGGTGCCGTCGGCGGACTTCACCGACAGCACCGGGGCGATCTTCTTCAACTGCTTGACGGCGCTGGCCGGCAGGTCGTTGGTGGCCACGATCAGGTCGGGCTTGAGCGAGGCCACGGTGTCCATGCTGGGCTCGCCGCGGGTGCCGATGTCCTTGGGCGAGTTGGTCAGCGGCACCGCGCCGTCCCAGGTGTTGTAGCCCTTGGGGTCGGCCACCCCGACCGGCTTCACCCCGAGCGAGACGAGGCTCTCCACGACGTTCCACTCGGTGGCGACGACCTTGGTGGCGGGCCCGTCCAGCTTGACCTTCGCGCCGGTGCCGTCGGTGAGGGTGATGGCCTCGGCGGACTTCTCGGCACTGTCCGCGGCCGGCTCGGTGGTGCCGCAGGAGGACAGGGCGAGCGCCGCGGCGGTGACGGCGGTCGCGGTGAGGAGGGTACGTCTCATGAGGTGGTGCCGAGCCTTTCACGTCGGGTGTGGTGGCGGCCGATCGGGCGGGTGCGCAGCCGGCCGGTGAGGGGGTCGGTGTCGACATCGATCCGGATGCCGTAGACGGCGGTCAGCCGGTCCGGCGTCAGCACCTCCTCGGGCGGACCGTCGGCGACGATCCGGCCCGCTTCGAGCAGGGTGATCCGGTCGGCGACGGCCGCCGCCTGGTCGAGGTCGTGCAGGACGACGCCGACGGCGATGCCGTGGTCGTCGGCCAGGTCGCGGATGAGATCGAGCAGTTCGACCTGGTAGCGCAGGTCGAGGTAGGTGGTCGGTTCGTCCAGCAGCAGCACGCCGGTCTCCTGGGCCAGGCAGCTCGCCAGCCAGACCCGCTGCAACTGCCCGCCGGAGAGGTGGTCGGCGCCGCGCCCGGCCAGTTCGCTCACCCCGGTCAGGGCCAGCGCCCGGTCGACCGCGGCCGGACCGTCCGGGTCCGCCCGTCCCCAGCGGCCCCGGTACGGGTAGCGGCCGAACTCGACCACGTCGCGCACGGTCAGCCCGCTCGGGGTGGGGCGGCCCTGGGTCAGCAGCGCCACGTACCGCGAGAACTCGCGGGAGGTCAGCGCCAGTCCGTCGGTGTCGCCGTCGATCCTGAGCGTGGCGCTGCGCGGCCGCTGGAGCCGGGCGATCGTGCGCAGCAGCGTCGACTTGCCGCTGCCGTTCGGACCGACCAGCACGGTGACCTCGCCGGGCCGCAGACCGACCGCCGCGCCGTGCACGACGTCCACGCCGTCGTAGGCCACGGTGACGTCCGTGGCCGACAGCTCATGGCCGCGCAACCGCACGGCGCGCTCCGCTTCTTCACCAGATCTCACGAGGCGAAGGTTAGCCTAACCTAAAAAGTGCTGGTAGTGCCGGGGCCGGACCCGGACCGGGCGGTGGGCTCAACCCGCCTGCCAGGACTCCGCCTTCCACAGTCCCGCGCGGTTCAGGGAGGCCGGGCAGTGCAGGTAAATCTCGTCGATGTCCAGCACCACCGCCAGCGCCGGACGCCTGCCGTCCCGCCCGGCCATCGCGTCGAAGAACGGCGCGTCGGTGAGGATGCGGGCCCGGCCGTTGATGCGCAGCACCTGCTTGCCGCCCGGGACCAGGTAGAGCAGACCGGCGTGCGGGTTGTCGAGGATGTTGTGGAAGCTGTCCCCGCGCCGGTTGCCCGGCCGGTCCGGCAGGGCGACCCGGCCGGGACCGAGGACATGGGTGAAGCCCGGGGCGTCGCCGCGCGGGGAGACGTCGCAGTTGCCCGCGGTGTCGGAGGTGCCCAGCAGACAGAAGGACGAGCGGGCCAGGATCTCCAGGTCCTCGTCGGTGAGCTGCTCGTGCACCTTGTCGATCACGATGGGCCAGGGCTCGCCCAGCAACTCCCGCAGCTCGGCGCGCGAGCCCAGTTCCACCCAGCCCTCGCCGGTGGCGGTGTCCGGCCGGTCTTCGGCGGTGTCGATCGTGTGCGGCAAGGCCGGCTCCAAGTTGTGCGGGGGCGACGGGTAATTGCATTCTCAACGATATCTGATGTTAGGTTCGCCTTACCTGATGCGCCGGAAGCACTCCGTCCGGTGATCCGGGCCGCTCACCTCACCTCAAGGACTTGCCCCATGCGCCCAGTTCGTCCCCTGCGGCCGACCCGCCGGTGAACGCCCCCGCCCCCGCCCCCGCCCGGCGGCCCGGCGGCGCGGCCCGCACGGCGGGGTTCTGCCTGCTGGCCGTCCTGCTGCTGGCCTCGGTCGCGCTCAGCCTGGCCGTCGGCTCGGGCGACGTGCCGCTGCGCGACGTCGTGCACGGCGTGTTCGACCCCGACCGCTCGGTCCGCGCCCAGCTCGTGGTCCAGGAGGTACGAGTGCCCCGCACCCTCGCCGGACTGCTGGCCGGCGTCGCCCTGGGCCTGGCCGGCACCGTCATGCAGGGCGTCACCCGCAACCCGCTCGCCGACCCCGGACTGCTCGGCATCAACGCCGGCGCGGCCGTCGCCGTCGTCTTCGCGATGAGCGTGCTGTCCCTCACCGACCCCGGCCAGTACATCTGGTTCGGCTTCCTGGGCGCCTGCCTGGCCGCCGCACTCGTCTACGGCGTCGCCAGCTTCGGGCGCGAGGGCGCCACGCCGGTCAAGCTCGCCCTGGCCGGCGCCGCCGCCACCGGACTGCTGGTCTCGCTCACCGACACCATGCTGCTGACCGACAGCCAGACCTACGACCAGTACCGCTTCTGGCAGGTCGGCGCGCTCGACGGCCGCGACCTCGACGTCCTCCTCCAGGCCCTGCCGTTCATCGTCGTCGGCGGTGTGCTGGCGCTGGGCCTGGGCCCCCGGCTCAACGGTCTCGCGCTCGGCGACGACATCGCCCGCGCGCTCGGCGGGCGGGTCGGCGTGGCCCGCGCGCTGGGGGCGGTCAGCGTGGTCCTGCTGTGCGGCGCGGCCACCGCCGTCGCCGGCCCCATCGGCTTCGTCGGCCTCGCGGTGCCGCACGCGGTCCGCCTGCTCACCGGCCCCGACCACCGCTGGGTACTGCCGTACAGCGCGCTGCTCGCACCGGTCCTGCTGCTGGTCGCCGATGTCGTCGGCCGGGTCGTCGCGCCGCCCGGCGAGGTCCAGGTCGGCGTGGTCACCGCGGCCGTCGGCTGTGTGCCGTTCATCCTGCTCGTCCGCGGACGTGGGAAGGCGCGACTGTGAACGTCCCCGTAGCCGAGGCAGCGGCCCGGATCGGCCGGCTGCGCCGCGTCCGCCAGGTCCGCTTCACCGCCGTCTGCGCCGCCCTCGCACTCCTCGCGCTGGCCGCGCTGGTGCTGTCGCTCACCGTCGGCGACATCGATGTGCCGCTCGCGGACGTGCTGGCCGTCCTCACCGGACAGGCGGACGCCGGCACCTGGTTCATCGTGGGTGAACTGCGGCTGCCCCGCGCCCTGCTGGCGCTGCTCGTCGGCTGCTGCTTCGGGCTGTCCGGCGCCGTCTTCCAGGCACTGCTGCGCAACCCGCTGGCCAGCCCCGACGTCATCGGCGTCAGCGCGGGCGCCAGCGCCGGTGCCGTGCTCGCCTCGATGGCGTTCGGCCTCAGCGGCCTGGCCATGTCGGGCAGCGCCCTGGCCGGCGCGCTCGTCGCCGGCACCGCCATCTACCTGCTGGCCTGGCGCGACGGGGTCAGCGGCGGCCGGTTCGTGCTCATCGGCATCGGCGTCGGCACCGGGCTGATCAGCCTGCGCTCCTATCTGATGACCCGGGCGGAGACCACCGAGGCGTCGAACGCCTTCGTCTGGCTGACCGGCAGCCTCAACGGCCGCTCCTGGGACCAGTTCTGGCCGCTGCTCGGCTGCGCCGCCGTCCTGCTGCCGCTCACCCTGGCCGCGTCCCGGGCCCTCGGCGCGCTCCAGCTCGGCGACGAGACGGCCGGCGGCCTCGGCGCCCGGGTGCAGCGCGGCCGGCTCGCGCTGCTGGCCGGCGCGACCGCCCTGGTCGGGGTGGCCACCGCGGCGGCCGGCCCGATCGGGTTCGTCGCCTTCGTCTCCCCGCCCATCGCCCGCCGGCTGCTGCCCGGCCAGGGCGCCGCCCTGCTGCCGTCCGCGCTGACCGGCGCCGCGCTGGTGTGCCTCGCCGACTTCGCCGCCCAGCACCTGCTGCCCGGCACCCAAGTGCCGGTCGGCGTGGTCACCAGCGTGATCGGTGCCCCGTATCTGCTGTGGCTGCTGGCCCGGGCGGGCCGGGTCGGCCGGGCCGGCTGACCGTGTCCCTCGCCCCTCCATCCCCTGTCCCGTCCGACGTAGGAGCACCCCCGGTGTCGTCCCAGCACACCCTCCAGACCCGTGACCTCGGTCTCGGCTACGGGGAACGCGAGATCATCTCCGGTCTCGACGTCGACCTGCCGCCCGGCCGCCTCACCGTCGTCGTGGGCCCGAACGCCTGCGGCAAGTCCACGCTGCTGCGCGCCATGGCCCGGCTGCTGACCCCCACCGCCGGCACCGTGCTGCTGGACGGCAAGGACATCCACCGCACCGCCACCCGCGAGGTGGCCGCCTGCCTCGGCATGCTCCCGCAGAGCCTGGTGGCCCCCGACGCCATCACCGTCGCCGACCTGGTCGGCCGGGGCCGCTACCCGCACCAGGGCTGGTTCCGCCGCTGGACCGCCGCCGACAGCGAGGGCGTCGCCGCCGCGATGCTCGCCACCGACGTACTCGAACTCGCCGACCGGTCGGTGGACGAACTCTCCGGCGGCCAGCGCCAGCGGGTGTGGATCGCCATGGCACTGGCCCAGGAGACCGACATCCTGCTGCTCGACGAACCCACCACCTACCTCGACATCAGCCACCAGCTCGACGTCCTGGACCTGCTCACCGACCTCAACCGGGACCGCGGCGTCACCCTCGCCGTCGTCCTGCACGACCTCAACCTGGCCTGCCGCTACGCCGATCACCTGATCGCCATGAAGGCCGGCCGGGTGGTCGCCGAGGGCGCGCCCGCCGACATCGTCACCGAGTCCCTCGTGCGCGAGGTGTTCGGACTGCGCTCGACGGTGCTTCCCGACCCGGCCTCCGGCACCCCGATGGTGGTGCCGCTCGGCCGGCACCACGTCCCCGCCCCGTGAACCGCACAGAAAGAGCCCCCTCATGTCCCACAGCTCCGCCGCCCGCCGTCCCTGGCGCCTGCTCGCCCCCGCCCTGGTGCTGACCCTGGCGAGCGCGCTGACCGCCTGCGGCGGCTCGTCCTCGGACGATTCCGCCGCCGGCTCCTCGGCGCAGCCGAAGGCGTCCGCCGGTGCCTTCCCGGCGAAGGTCGCCACCAAGTTCGGCACGATCACCGTCGACGAGCAGCCCAAGAGAGTCGTCGCACTCGGCTGGGGCGACGCCGAGACCGCCCTCGCCCTCGGCGTGCAGCCGGTCGGCCAGAGCGACTGGCTGGCCTTCGGCGGCGACGGCACCGGCCCCTGGGCCAAGGACCTGTACGACGAGAGCCCGCAGAAGATCGGCACCCTGGAGCCCGAGTACGAGAAGATCGCCGCGCTCAAGCCGGACCTGATCCTCGACACCAAGTCCAGCGGCGACCAGACCCGCTACGACACCCTCAGCAAGATCGCCCCGACCATCGGGGTGCCCAAGGGCGGCGACCAGTACAAGATCGGCTGGGAGAAGCAGACCACGATGATCTCCCAGGCGCTGGGTCTGGCCGACCAGGGCGAGAAGCTGATCACCGACACCGAGGAGAAGTTCGCCGCCGCCGCCAAGGCGCACCCCGAGTTCAAGGGCAGGACCATCACGGTCGGCTCTCGCACCTCGGCCGGCTGGGGCGCCTATGTCCGGGGCACCGACCGGATCGGCTTCGTCGAGGAACTCGGCTTCAAGAACAACCCGAAGGTCGAGGCCGAGGCCGGGGAGGGCTTCTCGGTGACCGTCTCCGAGGAGAACCTCCAGATGCTGGACGCCGATCTCGTGGTCATGGCGCCCATCGGCATCGACGCGGCCAAGATCTCCGGTGACGCGCTCTACAAGTCGCTGCCCGCGGTGAAGGCCGGCCACTCCGTCGTCTTCGACGACACGGACATCAGCACCGCCTTCGCCACCAACACCGTGCTGTCGGTGGGCTACGCGCTGGACAAGGTCGTCCCGATGTTCGCCGCGGCGCTGAAGTGACGGCCGCTCAGAACGCGTAGCGCACGCGCAGCCAGGGCGCGCGGGCGCCGATCAGCTCCCGCACGGCGGCCACCGCCTCGGCCTTGACCCCGTTGCGGTAGCGGACGTTGAGCGCCCCGTTCTCGGAGCGCTTGGCCTGCTGGAGCTCCGGCCGCCACAGCACCTCCTCGGCGCGGGGATGCCAGCCGAGGTTCACCTCGTGCAGTTCCCGGTTGTGCGTCAGCGTGATCACCTCGGCGGCGGCCTGCTGCTTGACCCGCTCGGGCAGGACGTCGTCGAGGTGGTCCAGGAGCCCGGCCCAGGCGTCCCGCCAGCCGGGCCGCAGCACCACCGGGGAGAGGTTGAAGTGCACCTCGTACCCGGCGTCCAGGAAGTCGGCCGCGGCGGCGATCCGCTCGGCCACCGGCGAGGTGCGCAGGTCCAGCAGACGGGCGTCCTCCGAAGGCATCACCGAGAACCGGATCCGGGTCCGGCCGCGCGGGTCGAGGGCGAGCAGGCCGGGGTTGACGAACTTGGTCGCGAACGACGCCTTCGCGGTCGGCCACTGCCCGAAAGCACGCACCAGGTCCGCGGTGTTGTCGCTGATCAGCGCGTCCACCGAGCAGTCGCCGTTCTCGCCGATGTCGTACACCCACGCCCGGTCGTCGCACTGGTTCGGCTCCGGTTTCACCCCCTGCCGGGCGATGTGCCGGCCGATGTGCGCGACGATCCGGTCGATGTTGGTGAAGACGGTGACCGGGTTGGCGTACCCCTTGCGCCGGGGCACGTAGCAGTAGGCGCAGGACATGGCGCAGCCGTTGGAGGCGCCCGGCGCGATCCAGTCGGCGGACCGTCCGTTGGGCCGGGTCGTGAGCGTCTTGCGCTCGCCGAGCACCAGCGTCTCGCCCTTGACCCGGACCCAGCGCTCGACGTTGCCCTCGTTGCCGTGCAGCCCCGGGATGCCCCAGTGCGAGTCCACCTCGATCAGCCGGGCGCCGGGGAACCGGGCGCGGATCTGCCGGCCGCGCGGTGAGACGGCCGCCGCCGGCTCGGCGTAGATCTCCCGGACCGGCAGCAGCCGGCGGGCCGCGGGGAGGTCACGGACGGACGGCCCGGCGTCCTCGGCCGGGCCCGGCAGGGCGTCGAGCCCGAACAGCGTGCCGGAGCCGTCGTCCGGGGCGGGGGACGGGTGGCGCATCGGGGCTCCGGGGCGTGAGGTATGTCCGGTAAAGGACCGTTCTCCCACTGTACGGGCATCAGGACACCGGCCGCCGACCCCCGTGTTCCGGGCCCGGCCGGGGGCATACGGGTGGCACGGCGCCGAACGGCGCCGTCCAAACCGAGGAGGTCTCCGTGCTCGCCATCGTCGCAGCGGTTCTGTTCCTCATCGCTTTTCTGATCAACGCGGCCGACATCTCGACCAACGACATCTTCACGTCGGTCAACTTCATGCTCGTCGGGCTCGCCCTGCTGGCGCTGCACGTCGCCGGGATCGGCAGCGGCTGGGCGGCCCGGGGCCGCCGGCGCTGACGGTCAGGGGATACGGGCCACCGCCGCGTAGATACCGCTCTCCTCCGGCTCGGGGCGCTCCTGCTCCGGGCCGTACCACTCGGTCGCGGTGACCAGGCCCGGCTCGATCAGCTCCAGTCCGTCGAAGAACCGGGCGACCTCCGCCCGGGTCCGGAAGCCGAGCCGGATGCCGCCCTTCGCGTACTGCGCGACGACCTGTTCCGCCAGCTCCGGGAAGAGGTCGATCGCGGCGTGCGAGAGCACCAGGTAGCTGCCGGACGGCAGGGTGTCGACCAGCCGCCGGACGATGCCGTGGGCGTCTTGGTCGTCCGGGACGAAGTGCATCAGGGCGATCAGGGACATCGCGATCGGCCGGTCGAAGTCGAGTATGGACCGGGCGTGCCTGACGATCTCGTCCGGGGTGCGCACATCGGCCTGGATGTAGTCCGTGGCCCCCTCCGGGCGGCTCACCAGCAGCGCCTCGGCGTGCCGCAGCACGATCGGGTCGTTGTCGGCGTAGACGACCTTGGCGGTCGGCACCGTGCGCTGCACGATCTGGTGCAGGTTGGGCTCGGTGGGGATGCCCGTGCCGATGTCGAGGAACTGGTCGATGCCCTGCGCGGCGAGCCGGGCCACGGCGCGGTTCATGAACGCCCGGTTCTGCCGGGCCGCGTCGTGCGCCTCGGGCGGCAGGGTCCGGCCGACCGCCTCGTCGACGGGATAGTTGTCCTTGCCGCCCAGCAGCCAGTCGTAGACCCGCGCGGGGTGGGCCTTGCTGGTGTCGATCTCCAGGGGCCGGGAACTGTCCGTCGTCATCGCAGGCTCCGTCGTCCGTCGTCCGAGTGCGTGGTGATCATCGTAACTCCAGGGGTGGGGAGTTGGGACGTACGCGGGTCAGCCGGCCGACAGGGTGCGCGGCGGCCGGTAGGCCCAGTCCCGGTCCGCGTCGGTGATCTCGCGCAGTACCCGGGCCGGGGTGCCGGCGACCACCGTCATGGGCGGTACGTGCGCCGTCACCACGCTGCCCGCGCCGACCACCGACCCCCGGCCGACGGTGATCCCCGGCATGATCAGCGCCCCCGCGCCGATCCACACGTCGTCCTCGATCCGGACCGGCGCCGAGAACTGCGTGCCGTCCCGGCGCAGGTCGGGGTGGACCGGGTGTCCGGTGGTCGTCACCGTCACGTGCGGCGCGAACATCACCCGGTCGCCGACGACCACCTCGACGTCGTCGACCAGGGTGAGGCCGAAGTTGGCGTAGACCCCGGCACCGAACCGGACGTTGCGGCCGTAGGCCACCCGCAGCGGCGGTTCGACGAACACATCCGTGCCCACGGCGCCGAACAGCTCGGCCAGCAGCGCCGCGCGGCCCTCCTGGTCGCGGGGCGCGCTGCGGTTGTAGGCGTCGGCCAGCTCCTTGCCCCGCAGCCGCTCCTCGGTCAGGCCCGGTACGCCGTCCTGGTACAGCTCCCGGGCCGTCATCCGGCGGCGCACCTCGTCCTCGCGCGGGTCGGTTGTCATGCTTCCTCCTGGTCGTGGACGAGAGCGGGGGGGAGCTGCGGTGACGAGAGCCGCGGTTACGCGCCGGGCTGCCGCAGCACGGCGACCTCGCGGGGGGCGAGGACGAGGGTGCCGTCGGCGGCGGTGCCGCCGGTCAGGACGTCGCCGGTCAGGCCCGGGACCGGCACGGTGTCCTCGGTGCGGTTGACCAGGAACAGGAACCGGGCGTCCGGGCCGCGCCGCACGGCCGTCTCGACGCGTCCGCGCAGCGCGGCGGGCAGCTCGCCGGCCACC
>NZ_JBFAAP010000094.1:0-16106 GCF_040639815.1 Streptomyces sp. NPDC023723 | reverse complement strand
CCCGCCGGGCTCCGCCGCGCCGGCCCCGGCGAAACGGGCGCCGCGGGGGGTGACGGCGGGGGGCTCGGGAGGTCCAGCGGTGTGCGGCGCGCTCTGCCCGACCGGTACGACGAGGGGGGCGGTGTCCCCCTCGGCCATCCCGGCGAACCGGGCGCTGCCGCGCTTGCGTTTCCTGGCGTGGGGGGTGGCGGGGGCGGCAGGGGTGGGTGCGGAAGGGGTGGGTGCGGTGGGGTCGACAGCGGGGCCGGCGGCCGCCGGCCGTGCCGCGTCCCGGTGCTCGTCCCAGGGAGGTTCCGCCCAGGACCGCGCGCCGGTCGGCCGGGTCACGCGGGCCAGCCGGTCGCGCAGTTCCGCCACCCGGGCGGTGGCCCGTTCCTGGTCGTCGCGGGTCCAGGCCAGCTCGCGGCGCAGGGCGTCGGCCGTCTCGCGGGCCGGGGCCGCGGCGAGGCGCCGGCCCAGTTCCGCCGCCCGGTCGGCCGCGTGCCGCTGCTCGCGGAGCATCAGGGCGAGCCGGTCGCCGAGCACGTCCCGGGCTCCCGGCCGGGCGTCGTACGCGGTGAGCGCGGCGGTGTGCAGGGCCTGGGCCCGGTTCCGCTCGGCGGCGGCGGTCGCCGGGGCGTACCGCGCGGCCAGGTCCCGCAGCAGCGCCTCGACCACGTCCCAGGGCGGCACCTCACGCCCGTCGAGACAGGCCCGCATGCCGTCGGGGTCGCGCTGCCAGAAGACGGCGTACCAGCCGCCGTCCTGGTCCAGCCGGGCCAGCAGCCCGGTCAGGTAGTGCGCGAACCGGCCCACCTCAGCGGGCAGTTGTTCCACGGCCATCCATCGACTCCCCCCGGACTCCGACCGACTGGAGCACTCCGGTCCGGTCCGTAGGGAACACCAGCCGTGTTACGCCGCGACTACGGGGAGTTTTCCGCCGCCGTCCTCCGGGTGCCCGGTCGCCGCCCCGGCGGGCGCGCACCACTGGGCCAGGGTGTCCAGCGACAGGCCGAGCGCCCGGGCCAGCGCGGCGACCGTGAAGAAGGCCGGGGTGGGCGCCCGGCCGGTCTCGATCTTGCGCAGGGTCTCGGCGGAGACGCCGGCGGCGGCGGCGATCTCGGGCATGCTGCGGCCACCGCGCGCCTCCCGCAGCAGCCGCCCCAGCCGCTCGCCGCGTTCGTGCTCTTCGGGGGTGAGGGGGGTGCGTACCATGCCGTCATTCTAATACCGGTCCCGGCGGATCCGGCCGGTCCGTACTTGCTAGCCTTCGACCTGATCGTCGCGGCTCGGGGAGGGGCACGGATGGGGTTCAGGCGGCTGTTCGGCATGGCGGACACCGAGGCCATCGAGGTGGACACGCAGATCTTCGGGCCGGCGCGGCCGGGTGCGGAGATGCGCGGCGAGGTGGTCCTGACCGGCGGCTCCGGTGGCGAGCAGGTCAACCACGTGTCCCTGGAGATCAGGGTCCAGTGCGTGGAACAGTACGGCGAGGGCCAAGGCAGCCTGATCGAATCGCTGCACACCAAGGATCCCCGGGTCACGCCCCGCAAGGGCGAGGAGCACCGGCTCACCTTCGCGGGGCGGCTGCCCTGGGAGACTCCGGTGAGCGAACTCGGCGGCCGGGCCCTCGGGGTGGTGCTCACCGTACGCAGCGACCTCAGCGTCGGCAGCGAGTGGCAGCGCACCGAGGACGTGGACCGCGACCTGCTGCACGTCTCGGCGTCCCCGCTGCACGAGGCCGTGCTGGACGCGTTCGCCGAGGAAGGGTACTGGTGCGACGCCGCGCACGTGGTCGACTCCTACCTCGACTGCGTCGACTCCTCGGAACAGCACCTCGGTCTCTACCAGGTCTTCGTGCTGACCGACCGGGCGGCCGGCCCGGGCCGGCCGGAGCAGCTGGAGGTCGTCTTCCAGATGAACGCGGTCGGCGCGATCGTCCACGTGCGCGAGGCCGTGCCCGACGAGCCCGACTGGGACGAGCCGTACCTGATCCGCCGCTTCCCCGCCGCCCACCACGAGGTGGGCCACGTGGACCTGCGGCTGCGGGTGAGCAAGGTCCTCGCCGACCTGGTACTCCTCGCCGAGCACTGAAGATGCCGCCGTCCGCGCGCCGTGCCAGGGTGGTCGCACAGCACGCCCCGGTGTGTGACCGGCGCCCCTCCGGGTTACCCGACCCCGGCACGTCGACCAGCGAAGGCGTCCCGGACCGGCGCGGGGACGCCGGATGGGAAGGCCATGACCAGCGGCTTCAGCGGACCGGAAGGGTATGACCCCTTCGCGGAGTTCTTCGCCCGTTTCTTCGGCGGAGCGCGCCAGGGTCCCCGCCAGATCGACATCGGCCGGCTGCTCAGCCAGCCCGCCCGTGAGCTGGTGCGGGGCGCGGCCCAGTACGCCGCCGAGCACGGCAGCCGGGATCTGGACACCGAGCACCTGCTGCGCTCCGCGCTCACCACCGAGCCGACCCGGAGTCTGCTCAGCCGGGCCGGTGCCGACCCCGACTCGATGGCGTCGCAGATCGACGAGCGGACCGGGCCGGTGCAGCACAAGCCCGGCGAGGCCCCGCCACCCACTTCCCTCTCCCTGACCCCGGCGGTCAAGCGGGCGCTGCTGGACGCGCACGAGCTGGCCCGCGCCTCCGGCACCGGCTACATCGGCCCGGAGCACGTGCTCAGCGCGCTGGCCGCCAACCCGGACTCGGCGGCCGGGCACATCCTGAACGCGGCCCGCTTCGCGCCCTCCGGGCTGCCGCCGGAGGCCCCGGAGGCCACCCAGGCCCGGACCACCGAGAGCCAGCGGACCACCAGCACCCCGACTCTGGACAAGTACGGCCGCGACCTCACCGAACTGGCCCAGCAGGGCCGGATCGACCCGGTGATCGGGCGGGACGACGAGATCGAGCAGACCGTCGAGGTGCTCTCCCGGCGGGGCAAGAACAACCCGGTGCTGATCGGTGACGCGGGCGTCGGCAAGACCGCCATCGTGGAGGGGCTGGCCCAGCGGATCGCCGACGGGGACGTACCGGACGTGCTGACCGGCCGCCGGGTGGTCGCCCTGGACCTGACCGCCGTGGTGGCCGGCACCCGCTACCGGGGCGACTTCGAGGAGCGGCTGAACACCATCGTCGGCGAGATTCGCGCCAACTCCGACCACCTGATCATCTTCATCGACGAGCTGCACACGGTGGTCGGCGCGGGCGGTGGCGGCGAGGGCGGCTCGATGGACGCGGGCAACATCCTCAAGCCGGCCCTGGCCCGCGGCGAGCTGCACATCGTGGGCGCCACCACCCTGGAGGAGTACCGCCGGATCGAGAAGGACGCGGCACTGGCCCGCCGCTTCCAGCCGATCCTGGTGCCGGAGCCGACCACCGCCGACGCGATCGAGATCCTGCGCGGCCTGCGCGACCGCTACGAGGCCCACCACCAGGTCCGTTACACCGATGAGGCGCTGGTGGCGGCGGTGGAGATGTCCGACCGCTACCTCACCGACCGGCGGCTGCCGGACAAGGCCATCGACCTGATCGACCAGGCCGGCGCCCGGGTCCGGCTGCGGGCCCGCACCAAGGGCACCGACGTACGCACGCTGGAGCGCGAGGTCGAGCAACTGGTCCGGGACAAGGACCAGGCCGTCGCGGACGAACAGTACGAGCAGGCCACGCAGTTGCGGGACCGGATCGTGGAGCTGAAGCAGCGGATCGCGGAGGCGGCCGGTGACGGCCAGGCCGACGAGGGCCAGAACCTGGTCGTCTGCACCGAGTCCATCGCCGAGGTGGTGTCCCGGCAGACCGGCATCCCGGTCAGCAGCCTCACCCAGGAGGAGAAGGACCGGCTGCTCGGCCTGGAGCAGCATCTGCACGAGCGGGTGGTCGGCCAGGACGAGGCGGTCCGGGTGGTCTCCGACGCGGTACTGCGCTCCCGCGCCGGGCTCGCCAGTGCCGACCGGCCGATCGGCAGCTTCCTCTTCCTCGGCCCGACCGGCGTCGGCAAGACCGAACTGGCCCGCGCGCTCGCCGAGGCCCTGTTCGGCAGCGAGGACCGGATGGTCCGCCTCGACATGAGCGAGTACCAGGAACGGCACACGGTCAGCCGCCTGGTCGGCGCCCCGCCCGGGTACGTCGGCCACGAGGAGGCCGGCCAGCTCACCGAGGTGGTCCGCCGCCACCCCTACTCGCTGCTGCTCCTCGACGAGGTGGAGAAGGCGCACCCGGACGTCTTCAACATCCTGCTCCAGGTGCTGGACGACGGACGGCTGACCGACTCCCAGGGCCGCACGGTCGACTTCACCAACACGGTCGTCGTGATGACCAGCAACCTCGGCTCCGACGTGATCAACCGGCGCGGCGCCACCCTGGGCTTCGGCCCGGGCGGCTCCGAGGCCGACGAGGAGGCCCGGCGCGAACAAGTGCTGCGGCCGCTGCGTGAGCACTTCCGGCCGGAGTTCCTCAACCGCATCGACGAGATCGTCGTCTTCCGCCAGCTCACCGGCGCGCAGCTGCGGCAGATCACCAGCCTGCTGCTGGACCAGACCCGCCGGATGGTCAGCGCCCAGGGCATCACCGTCGACTTCACCGACCCGGCCGTGGACTGGCTGGCCGAACGCGGCTACCAGCCCGAGTACGGCGCCCGCCCCCTGCGCCGCACCATCCAGCGCGAGGTGGACAACGAACTGTCCCGCCTGCTGCTGGACGGCCGGGTGGCAGAGGGCGGCAGGGTGACGGTCGATGTGGCGGACGGACGCCTCACGTTCCGCACACCCGGCGCGACGGTTCCCTAGGGGCCACTCAGCGCCGCGGACTTACCACCATCGCCGATCCCCCACCGCGGCGTACCCGCTCGGCCGCCGCGAGCCACCGCCCGTCGGGCAACCGCTGCACTCCCGTAGCCGCCCCGATCTCCGGGTTGGCCTTGAAGGAATGCCCGAGCTCCTCCAGTTGCCGCCGGAGGTCACTGTCGTACAGCCCGGGTTCCAGTTCCGTCTGCGCGGCGTTGCGCTGGCTGGCGCGCGGCGCGGCGATCGCGTCGACCAGCGGCAGCCCCCGGTCCAGGAACCCGGTCAGGGTCTGGAGCACGGTGGTGATGATGGTCGCGCCACCGGGTGAGCCGACCGCGACCACCGGGCGGTCGTGCCGGTCCAGCACGATGGTGGGCGCGATGGAGGACCGGGGCCGTTTGCCGGGACCGGGCAGGTTCGGGTCGTGCACCGCCGGGTCGGCGGCGGTGAAGGAGAAGTCCGTCAGCTCGTTGTTGAGCAGGAAGCCCCGGCCGGGCACGGTGATGCCGCTGCCGCCGGTCTGCTCGATGGTGAGCGTGTAGGCGACGACGTTCCCCCACTTGTCGGCGGCCGTCAGATGCGTCGTGTTCTCGCCCTCGTACGTCGTCGGCGCCGCCGTGCCGCCGGTCGCGCAGGCGGCCGGGTCGCGCGGGTCGCCGGGCGCGAGCGGGCTGGTGAGCACCGCGTCGTCGCTGATCAGGCACTCCCGGGAGGCGGCGTACCGCTGCGAGAGCAGTTCCTTCGTCGGTACGTCCTCGAAGGCGGGGTCGCCGACCCAGCGCCCCCGGTCGGCGAAGGCGATCCGGCTGGCCTCGATGAAGCGGTGCAGGTACTCGGCCTTGCTCGCCTTCGACAGGTCGGTGCGCTCCAGGATGTTGAGGGCCTCGCCGACCGTGGTGCCGCCGGAGGAGGACGGGGCGATGGAGTAGACGTCCAGGCCCCGGTAGGAGGTCTTGGTCGGCGGCTGGAGTTTGGCACGGTAGGCGGCGAGGTCCTGCTTCGACAGGTCGCCGGGGCGGGCGTTCCAGCCCGAGTCGGGGTCCACCGGCGGCTTGTTGACGGCGGCGAGGATGTCCTCGCCGAGGTCGCCGCGGTAGATGGCGCCGACGCCCTCGCGGGCCAGTTCCCGGTAGGTGCGGGCCAGGTCGGGGTTCTTGAAGGTGGCGCCGACGGCCGGGAGTTCGCCGCCGGGCAGGAACAGCTCGGCGGTGTCGGGGAAGTAGCGGAACCGGGTCTCGTTGGCGGCGGTCTGCGAGCGGAAGGTCTCGTCGACGGTGAAGCCGTTCCGGGCCAGGCGCTCGGCCGGGGCCAGTACCGTGCCCAGGCTCCGGCTGCCCCACTTGTCGAGGGCCGTCTGCCAGGTGGCGGGGGTGCCCGGGGTGCCGACGGCCAGGCCGCTGCTGACCGCGTCGGCGAACGGGATCGCCGCGCCGTCCTCCGTGAACAGGCCCGCGTCGGCGGTCAGCGGCGCGGTCTCCCGGCCGTCGATGGTGCGTACCGTACGGGACTTGGCGTCGTAGTAGACGAAGTAGCCGCCGCCGCCGACGCCGGCCGAGTAGGGCTCGGTGACGCCGAGGGCGGCGGCGGAGGCGACGGCGGCGTCGACCGCGTTGCCGCCCTTGCGCAGCACCTCGATGCCGGCGGCGGTGGCGTCCGCGTCGACGCTCGCGACAGCGCCGCCGTAACCGGTGGCGACCGGCGTCTTCACGGGCTCCCCACCGCCTCTGCCCTGCGCGGCGGGCGGGGCCGCCGCCCCCACCGACACGACCGCGGCCGAGACCGCCAGTACCGCCAGTTTCCGTGCGACCGGTTGACGCATCCGCACCTCACACCTCCAGAGAAAGCCGTCCGAGCCGTCCGAGCGGTCCGAGTCATCCGAGCTGTCCGTTGCCACTGACTGATCGTCATGCCCCCGTCAGGGGCCAGTCGAACACCTCTCCCCCTTCGCCCGCCAGCATGCGTGCTCATGGATCACGATGTCCGCGACACCACGGAACCCCGGCCCACTTGTTCCGCCGTCGTACGTCCAGCGGCCATTGATTAGACGCGTCGTCTGGTCTAGGCTCGCGGTAGACGCAACGGTAAGTCTTGTCATGTGCGTGCGCACACTGCTGCGCGCCTTCGTACGTCTTGCCCGTGCCTCCTGATCGTTTCGCTCCTTCCGCTCTTCCATCGCTCATGAGAGGCCACCGCAGTGGGGAACTCGACCGTTCGCGCCGGCGACCGGACCGGCACACCACCGACGGCACGTGGTGCCGGCCTCGCCGTGTTCAGCGTGGCCTTCGCCTTCTGGATCACCATGGCGGGCACCACCGCGCCCACTCCCCTGTATCCGCTCTACGGCGACGAGTTCGGCTTCACTCCGTTCACCGTGACGGTGGTCTTCGCCGTCTACGCGCTGGGCGTCGTCCTCGGGCTGCTGGTCTTCGGCCGGCTCTCGGACCAGGTGGGACGCCGTCCCGTACTCGTCGCCGCCACCCTGCTGTCCGTGATCGCGGCGGTGGTGTTCCTGCTGGCGCAGAACCTCGCCGCCGTGATCGTCGCCCGGATCGTCTCCGGATTCTCCGCCGCGCTGGTGACCGGCGCCGCGACGGCCTCGCTCACCGAGCGGCTCGGACAGCACAGCCGGGTGAAGCCGGCCACTGTCGCCCTGCTCGCGAACATGGGCGGGCTCGCCTGCGGCACCCTGCTGGCGGGCATCCTGGCGGACCTCGCGCCGTCCCCGCTGCGCACCCCCTGGGTCGTCATGCTGGTCCTCGCCGCCGTCGCCGCCCTCGGCGTCCTGCTGAACGGCGAGAGTTCCGCCCACCGGTCCCGTTTCTCCCTCGAGTTGCAGCCGCTGCACGTCCCGGGCGAGATCCGGTCCGACTTCCTGCGGTCGGCGATGGCCGCGGGCGCCGGCTTCGCCGTGCTCGGTGTCCTGACCGCCGTGACGGGCCTGTTCCTGGGCACCGTTCTGCACGAGTCCAGCCACTCGCTGACCGGCCTCGTCGTCTTCGTCGCCTTCGCGTGCACCGCGCTCGGCCAGTTCCTCGTCCGCACCCTCAAGCCCGGTACCGCCCTGCCCGTGGCCTGCCTGGGCCTGATCGTCGCGGCCGGGCTGATCGCCACCGCGATGGCCACCAGCACCCTGGCCCCGCTGCTCGCCGGCGCCACGGTCAACGGACTGGCCACCGGCATCGCCGTCGGCCACGGCATCGGCAGCATCACCACCCGCAGTGCCCCGCAGCACCGCGGCGCGTCCGTGTCCACCTTCTTCGCCATCCTCTACTCGATGCTGGCGGTGCCCGCGATCGGCGTGGGCGTCCTGATCCGCGAGACCAGCCTGCGCCCGGCCGGCGAGACGTTCAGCGCGGTGGTCGCCGCGCTCTCCCTCGGAGTGCTGCTCAGCCTGGTGCGGACGGGCCGCAGGGCCTCCTGAGCGGGGTGCGCCGCGGCCGGTTCGCGGCGCACCCCGCTGTGCCAGAATCACAGCGACGGACACCACGTGAAGGGTTGACGGAGCCATCGGTACCACGCGGAAACCACCACCGGCCGGAGCGAAGACCACGGTCATCAGCCGAACCGGTCCCCGCCGCAGCGAGAGCGTACGGCTGGCCGTGCTGAACGCCGCGGACGACCTGCTGGTCGAGCGGGGGTTCGCCGCCCTGACCATCGAGGGCATCGCCCAGCGGGCCGGCGTGGCGAAGCAGACGATCTACCGCTGGTGGAAGTCGAAGGTCGACATCCTCCTCGACACCCTCACCGACGACGCCCGTGACGCCCTGCAGTGGCAGGTGAGCGCGGGCGTCGACGCGGAGGAAGCACTCGCGGACCATCTGCGGCGGGTGGCCGACTTCTTCCAGGAGCCGGCCGGCCAGGTGCTCCAGGCCCTTCTCGGCCACGCCCAGCTCGACGACGACACCGCGGCGGCGCTGCGGGCCGGGTTCCTGCGGGAGCAGCGGGAGCGGGACGTCGCCGGGCTGCGCGACCTTCTCGCCCGCGAGGAGATCACGGTCGACGACCGCGGTCTCGACCACCTCGTCGACCTCGCGCTCGGTCCGTTGTACCTCCGCGTACTCGTGTTCGGCGCGCCGATCGACAAGGAACTGCTGCACACCGCGGCCCGGCTCACGCTCGTCCTGGCGCGCGAGCTGTCGGCCGGCGACTCCTGATCACCGACCGGTTCCGTCCGGCGCTCGCCCCTGGCCGGTCCGGCGCATGTGCCGCGGGCCCCCGACGCGGTACGTCGGGGGCCCGCGGCACGTGGTCAGTGCAGGGTGATGCAGCCGCTCCTTATTCCCTCTATGACAGCCTCGGTACGGGACTCCGCGCCCAACTTGATGAATATCGAATGCAGATGGACCTTGACGGTTCGCTCGGATATTCCCAGTAAGCGCGCCACCATCCTGTTCGAGTTCCCCTCCTTGATCCCGTCGAGGACTTGACGCTCCCGCGGGGTTAGCGTTGTCGGACGAGCTGCGCGAACCATTATCTTCCCCCTGCCATGCATGGCCATCACCCGCCGACGATTGCTCGTCGCGAAAACAGTATATGCATCGGAGGGACAGTCGAAGATTAAACGTGAGTTACTTCGCAACAACAAGTTGTCTTTTGAACGAGTTCCGTCGGACATTTGGGGAAACCATTGATTCCGTTTCAAGCAAATGCATCCTGCAAGTATTCCGTTGACCGAACAAGCGCCTGTTCACCGCGTTCTGCCTGGTGGGCACCGGTCTTTTGATTCAGCCATTTATCGTGACCAATTCGAAGACCTTGCCCAAAAACGCCCCCTTTTCGCGGCCGACCCGCGTACGCTGCTCCGCGCGGGATGCACCGCCATCCATATCTCGTCGGTACTGAAGGACAAGCCGTGCGAATTTCTCTCCGGTGCCGTCGGCGGGAATGGCCGTACTGGGGCAAGGGGAAGCATTGAGCGAGACCGGCGTCGAGGGCCAGCAGGACGACTGGGCCGATGAACTGTCCGGCCGGCACGGGACGAATGTGGACCTGCGGCTGCTGCCGGCCCTGGACGCGCTGTTGCAGGAGGGCAGCGTCACGGGCGCGGCGGAACGGCTGGCATTGTCCCCGCCCGCCATGAGCCGGACGCTGGCCAAGATTCGCCGCGCCCTCGGCGACCCGGTCCTGGTGCGCGCCGGGCGGGGCCTGGTGCCCACCCCCCGGGCGCTGGAACTCCGGCCGAAGGTACGGGCGTTGCTGTGGCAAGCGGAGTCACTGCTCAGCCCGGACCGGCAGGAGGACCTCTCCCGGGTCAGCCGGACGCTGACCATCGTGGCGGACGAGGCGTACGCGGCGGTGCTGGCGCCGGCGCTGCTGAGCCGGGCGGCCGCGGAGGTGCCGCTGGCCCGGTTCGCCTTCACGGTGGGGAACACCCACGGCAGCGCGCCGCTGCGCGAGGGCGCCGTGGACATCGAGGTCGGCATCATCGACGAACCCAGCCCGGAGCTGCGGATCGAGCCGCTGTTCGAGGACCGGTTCGTGGGCGTGGCGCGGGCCGGGCACCCGCTGCTGGCCGCGGAGGTGACCGCGGCGGCGTTCGCCTCGGCGCGGCACGTCAGCGTCTCCCGCAAGGGCCGTATGGCGGGGCCCATCGACACCGCGCTGCACGCCCTCGGGCTGCACCGGGAGGTGATCGCGTCCGTGTCGAACTACGGCGAGGCGCTGCTGCTGATCCCGACCGGCGACCTGGTGACCGCGATGCCCCGCTCGGTCGCCGCCGGCGCGCGGCGGTCGGTGAACGTCGAGCTGTTCGACCTGCCGGTGGGCACCGGGCCCATCAGCATCTGCCAGGCGTGGCACCCGCGGCACGAGTCCGAGCCCGTGCACGGGTGGCTGCGGGAGGCCGTACGGGGCGCGCTCACCCGCCCGGCGTCCCCGTCCGCCGCGCCGCGCTCAGGTCCGCCGCGGGCCGCACGTCTGCCGGAGCAGGCCGTCGAGGAGGACGTCGAGAAGGCCGTTGAGGGAGACGTCGAGGGGGACGTCGACGGCCGGGGGTGACCCGCCGGCCCCCGGCCCGCCGCCCGGTTGCCGCCGGTCACCGGGGCTTTCCCTCGCGCCCTCCCTCTCACCCTCCCTCTCGCCTTCGCCGTCGCCCTCGCCCGCCGCGGCCAGCGTCGTGCTGACGGCCGTACCGACGACCGCGCCCAGCAGCAGCTGCGCGGTGACCGCCGGATCGAGGTCGCGCGCGGTCTCGCCCCGGGCGGCGGCCCGCGCCAGCAGCTGGGCCAGCCGGCCGGCCACAACAGCCCGGCACCCGGCGTCCGCGGCGTCCGGGCTCGGTGTGCCGCCCACTCCCCAGAACACCGCGTGGCGGACCGGGTCGGCCGCCGCCGCCCGGGCCAACGCGTCCAGCAGGCCGGTGAGTTCGGCCACCGGTGAGCGGCCGTCCCCGGCGGCGCCGACGGCCGGCAACGACCGCAGGGCGGCGCGGACCGGACCGGTGACCTCGCGCAGCACCTCGGCCCGTCCCCGTACATGGCGGTACAGCGCCGCCTTGGTGACACCGAGGCGGCCGGCGATGTCGCTCATGCTCGTCGCGTCGTGGCCCCGCTCGTGAAACAGGGCCGTCGCGGCCGCGAGGACGTCCTCACGGCCGCGACGCGGGCGGCGGGACGGGGCCGCCGTCCCCGGTGCCGGACTCACCGCGGTGACCGCCCCCGGCACATCTCCAGCAGCGCCTCGGCGAGATCCGCCCCGCCCTCCCCCAGTTCCTCGGCGTACCGGCCCCGGATGGACCGCTCGCGTCCGGAGTCCAGCGGGGTGCCGCCCCCGCCGGTACGGATGCGCTGGATCTCCCGGGAGGTCGCCAGCCGCTGCTTCAGCGTGCCGATCAGGGAGCGGTCCAGGTCGTCGATCAGCTCCCGCAGCCGGGCGATGTCCTTGGGCGCGGCTTCGCCGGCGGTGGTGGTGGTCTCGCTGTGCATCGTCTTCGGTCTCCGTTCGTACGGCGGTGGGGCGGGAAGCGCCGAGGCGTACGACCCCAGGGACCGCAGTGCGGGCAGGCGCAGCCGCAGCAGTCCGACCGCGCGGGCGGTCGCGGGCTGTTCGGCGCTGCCCGGGCAGTCCGCGAACAGCACCGAGCCGCCGCGGCCGTCGGGCACGGTGTGCAGGGTCACGCCGCGCAGGAAGGGGTGGCGCCGCAGGTCGTCCAGGAGGGCGCCGAGGGTGTCCGGCGGGCCCGGCAGCCGGCCGACCAGCGAGGTGCGGTCGGCCGGCCGGACCGGCGGGAGGACGGGAGCGCCGGAGCGCGCGCACAGCAGGAACCGGGTGACCGCGCCGGCCGTGTCCTGGATGCCGGCGGCCAGCACCCGCAGGCCGTAGTGGGCGGCGGTGAAGTCACCGGCCACCGCGGCGTCGCACACCCCGTCCCGGACCCGGCGCGCCGCCTCGGCGTTGGACGGCGCCGGCAGCCAGCGGGCCCGGGGCAGCCGGCCGGCCAGCCAGCGGCCGACCTGCGCCCCGGCGTGCGGGTGGCCGCTCACCGTGCGGACGGCGGCGAGCGGGGTGCCGGGGCGGACCAGCAGGGCGAAGTCGATGGTGAGCACGGCCTCGCGCAGCACGCCCGGCGCGGGTGACTCGGCGAGCGCGCGCATCGTGTCCCCGACCGGTCCGGCCACCGTGTTGTGCACGGGCAGCATCGCGGCGTCGGCGTCGCCCCGGTGCACCAGCTCCAGGGCCCGGGCGGCCGTGGCGGCCGGCAGCAGGTGGGAGCCGTCGGCCTCCGGGAGGGTGCGCAGCGCGCGTTCGGTGAAGGTGCCCCGCGGCCCCAGGTACGTCAGCCGCCGCGGGCCCGGGGTGCGTCCCGGCGCGGGACGCGGATGGGTGTCCGGTACCGGCGTCCTCATGTCACGCGGTGGCGAGCGCGGCGTCCACCGTACTGGCCACGGCGCTCTTGGCCCGGCGCAGTTCCTTGTCCTCCAGCAGTCCGGGGGCGAACGCGGCGGCGTCGATGGTGACGCCGGCGGCGGCCCGGCCGGCCTGCTCGACCACCACCGTGGTGCGGACGGTGAGCCGGCTCGGCTCCGACAGGTCGCAGGCGTCCACGGTGAGCCGCAGGGTGGCGCCGACCGGGAAGAGGAAGTTGGAGAACGTGGTGTTCATCGAGTTCAGCACGATGTAGTAGCGCTGCTGCGGCCAGCGCGCCGTGAAGTAGCGCTCCACCACGGCGACGAACATCTGGCGGGCCGCCTCGACGGCCACCATGCCCTGCACGTGCACGCGGTCCTGCACGTCGACGAGGAGTTCGTTGTGGTCGTGCAGCCGCAGCTGAGCCTCGTAGGTGGTGTCGTCGACCTGGGTGAGGCCGGCCACCAGCACGTTGTCCTCGCGGGCCTTGTGCAGTTCGTGGCGGCGCGCGGGTTCCCCGGCGGTGTGCACCAGGGTGACGCGGTCGTCCAGTCCCCGCCGGGCGACGGCGTCCTGGAGGTAGGAGACCTCGAACGGGCCGACGCCCTGGCCGGTGACCACGCGCACCGGTCCGTCGACGGCGTCCAGGTCGCCGGCGTCGAGCGCGCGGGCGAGCGAGGAGAAGGTGTCGGCGCCGACGGCCTCGGCGAAGTCACGGAACCGGTCGCCGACGACGAGTCGGGACGTGGTCGTGCTGCTCATGGGGGTGCCTCCTGGCTGGCGGGGAGCCGCGGTCTGCGACACGGCGGACGTGACTTCAGCGTGGAGTCCGTGCCAGGAGGCCGCCAGTCGCCTGTTGGGAGTAGGTACGAGGTACTAGCCGTATCGGCCGACTGCCGTCGCCGCGTCCCGCCCCGAATGCTGGTGCGGAAAACGCCGGCTCCCGGTCGCGGGCGTGCGCCCCGGAGCCGCCGGCCCCAGTCCACCGGCCCAAGGAGCCCCGATTCCATGACCGTTCTCGATCCGCCAGGTGTCGGTGCGGCCGGTGCGGCGGCCATGCTGCCCGCCCTGGAACCGCTGACCCTCATCGACGACCCGTCCGGCACCCGCGACTTCGACGACTCGTTGCTGCTGGAGCTGTACCGGCAGTTGGTGCGCGGGCGCCGTTACAACCAGCAGGCGACCGCGCTGACCAAGCAGGGCAGGCTGGCGGTCTACCCGTCGACCACGGGGCAGGAGGCCTGCGAGGCCGGGGCCGTGCTGGCCCTCGACGAGCGGGACTGGGTCTTCCCCACCTACCGGGACACCCTGGCCCTGCTGGTGCGGGGCGTCGACCCGGTGGAGGTGCTGACCCTGCTGCGGGGCGACTGGCACAGCGGGTACGACCCCCACGAGCGGCGGGTGGCGCCGCTGTGCACGCCGCTGGCCACCCAGACGCTGCACGCGGTGGGGCTGGCCCACGCCGCCGCGCTGCGCGGTGACGCGCTGGCCGTCCTCGCGCTGACCGGGGACGGGGGCACCAGCGAGGGCGACTTCCACGAGGCGCTGAACTTCGCGGCCGTGAACCGCGCTCCGGTGGTCTTCCTGGTGCAGAACAACGGGTACGCGATCTCCGTGCCGGTGGCCCGGCAGTCCGCGGCCCCGAGCCTGGCGCACAAGGCGGTCGGCTACGGCATGCCCGGGGTGCTGGTCGACGGCAACGACGCGGCGGCCGTCCACCGGACCGTGCGGCAGGCCGCGGACCGGGCCCGCGCGGGCGGTGGGCCGACCCTCGTCGAAGCGGTGACCTACCGCCTGGACGCGCACACCAACGCCGACGACGCCACCCGCTACCGCCACGCGGCCGAGGTGGAGTTCTGGCGCCGCCGGGACCCGGTGGACCGGATGGAACGGCATCTGCGCGAGCGCGGGCTGCTGGACGACGCCGGCGTCGACCGCGTCCGGCGGGAGGCCGAGGAGATGGCCGCGGAGCTGCGGGCCCGGCTCGCCGAGGAGCCGGCGCCCGACGCCCTGGACCTGTTCGAGCACGTCTACGCCCGGCGCACTCCCCAACTGGAGGAACAACGCGACATGCTGATCGCTGAGTTGGCGGCCGACGCCGCGGCCGAGGGGGCCGCGCAGTGACCGCCGCCGCGCCGGCCACGCGGTCCGCCGCCGGGGCGGGCATCGAGCAGGTGACGCTGTCCAAGGCCCTCAACCTGGCCCTGCGCGACGCCCTGGCCGATGACGACCGGGTCCATCTGATGGGTGAGGACATCGGCACGCTGGGCGGCGTGTTCCGGGTCACGGACGGTCTGGCCGCCGAGTTCGGCGACGCCCGGGTCGCCGACACCCCGCTCGCCGAGTCCGGCATCCTGGGCACCGCCGTCGGCATGGCCATGTACGGGCTGCGTCCCGTCGTGGAGATGCAGTTCGACGCCTTCGCGTACCCGGCGTTCGAGCAACTCGTCAGCCATGTCGCCAAGATGCGCAACCGCACCCGCGGCGCCCTGCCCATGCCGATCACCGTCCGCATCCCCTACGGCGGCGGGATCGGCGGCGTCGAGCACCACAGCGACGCCTCGGAGGCGTACTACGCGCACACCCCCGGGCTGCACGTGGTCACGCCGGCCACCGTGTCCGACGCCTACGGCCTGCTGCGCGCGGCGATCGCCTCGGACGACCCGGTCGTCTTCCTCGAACCCAAGCGCCTGTACTGGTCGAAGGGCGGCGTCGACCGTTCGGCCGCCCTGCCCGGGCCGGGCCGGGCCGCGGTCCGGCGGGCCGGCACCTCGGCCACCCTGATCACGTACGGGCCTTCGCTGCCGGTCTGCCTGGCGGCCGCGGAGGCGGCGGCGGCCGAGGGCCGGCAGCTGGAGGTGGTGGACCTGCGCAGCCTGGTGCCCTTCGACGACGAGACGGTGTGCGCCAGTGTCCGGCGCACCGGCCGGGCCGTCGTCGTGCACGAGGCCCAGGGCTTCGCGGGCTTCGGCGCCGAGATCGCCGCGCGGGTCACCGAGCGCTGCTTCCACCACCTGGAGGCTCCGGTGCTGCGGGTCACCGGCTTCGACATCCCCTACCCGCCGCCGATGCTGGAGCGGCACCATCTGCCGGACGTCGACCGGGTACTGGACGCCGTCGCCCGGCTGCAGTGGCCGGACGGCACGCCCGGGGAGGGCGCATGACCACGACCACGCGCGAGTTCGTCCTGCCCGACCTGGGCGAGGGCCTCACGGAGGCGGAGATCGTCCGGTGGCTGGTCGCCGAGGGGGACCAGGTCGACGTCGACCAGCCGGTGGTGGAGGTGGAGACCGCCAAGGCCGTGGTGGAGGTCCCGTGCCCGTACCCGGGGGTCGTGGTCCGGCTGTGGGGCCGGGCCGGTGACAGCCTGGACGTGGGGCAGCCGCTGGTGTCGGTCCGGGAGCGGCGGGGCGCCGAGGAGGAGGAGCCGGCCGCCGGGGACTCCGGCAGCGTGCTGGTCGGCTACGGGACGTCGGCGCCCGCGACCCGGCGCCGGCGGATCCGCACCGGCC
>NZ_JBFAAP010000093.1:0-16195 GCF_040639815.1 Streptomyces sp. NPDC023723 | reverse complement strand
CTCCGCCGGGGCGGGGGGCGAATTCGGCGGGTACGCCGACCGGCCGTAGCGCCCGGCCGGGACCGGACGACGGGTCAGCGGACCCGGTCCCGCAGATACTCGGTGAGGGCGGTGCCCGGCCGGAAGGCCGCGGTGCCGTCCTCGCTGTGGAAGCCGCCGAAGCTGCCCAGGGACACCGTCTCGCCGCCGCGCAGGGCCCGGGCGATGGCGCCGGGCCGTTCCACGGTGCCGAAGACGGCGTCGAACACCCGGCTGACCTCCTCCGGCGCCAGCGGCCGTTCGCCGCCGTGCCCGGCGGTGCCCGCACAGGCCGCTTCGACCAGACGCGCCTTGTCCATGAGTCGTTCCCGTCCGTTCCGGTGGCGGTGGGGGACCGCGGCGGGGGCACCGCGGCCGGCACTCCCCCCAGCATCCGGGTGGTGCGCCGCGGGCGCACGTCGGACCCGGCTCAGGCGTCGAGCGCCGCCGCCATGGTGTCGAGGTCGGCGAGCAGGGCCGTGAGGCGCTGCGCGGGGACGGCTTCGATCATGCGTGTCTCGATGGCGTAGACGGCGCCGCGGGCCGCGTGCAGGCGCTGCTGCCCGGCCGGGGTGAGGTGGACGGGCAGGGCCCGGCCGTGTTCGGCGTGGGCGGCCCGGACGATGAGACCGGCGTCCTCCAGGCCGCGCAGCACGACGTTGGCCGACTGCCGGGTGACGAAGGTGCCGCGGGCCAGGCCGGCGTTGGACAGGCCCGGCTGTTCGTCGAGCAGCTCCAGGCAGGAGTACTGCGGCACGGTGAGGTCGTGCTCGCGCAGGGCCCGGTCCATGGCGCCGCGCAGGGCGGCGGCGGCGCGCTTGAGGCGATAACCCACGTGTTCGGTCACGTCCTGGGCCGGATGGGGCGGGGGTACGGGCAGACGCTCTTCCATGTCAGCATTTTGACATAGCGCGGCAGGGCTGCCTACAGTCGGTGATGTCAAAGTCCTGACATCAGCAAGGGGAAATCATGTCCGTCTCCGTCGAAGGTCCCGACTTCATCGCCCTCCAGGTGCGTGACGTGCCCGCCGCGGCCGCGTTCTTCGAGGAGCGCCTCGGCCTGCGCCGGGCCGCCGCCTCCCCGCCCGGCGCGGTCGTGTTCACCACCAGCCCGGTCCCGTTCGCCGTCCGTGAGCCGCTGCCGGGCGTCGACCTCACCGGCGACGCCCGCCCCGGCCTGGGCGTCGCGCTGTGGCTGCGCACCCCGGACGCGGGCGCGCTGCGCGAGCTGCTGGTGGCGGCGGACACGGCGGACGTCGGCCCGCTCCAGGACAGCCCGTTCGGCCCGATGTTCACCTTCACCGGCCCCGAGGGCTACCGGCTCACCGTGCACGGCGGCTGACCGCGAGCCGCTCCCCGGCGGACGTGCGCGCAGGTGTTCGTACCGCTGTTCCCGCGCAGTGACCGGGACGGGCCCGGCTCGTTGACCGCCGGTAAAGCGTGACGACCAGGTGCGGGAGTAGTTGTGGAGTTCATCCATCAGAGCGTCTTCGAAGGGTTCCGTTTCGGCTGCCGGGTCGTGGAACAGCCGGCCGCCGAGACGGAACCGGTCGTGGTGCTGGGCGGCGCCTACCAGACCATGCATTCCAACCGCCGCTCCGAGCGGCCGTGGGCGCGGGCCGCGACCCTGGTGAACGTGGAACTGCCGGGACTGGGCACGGCGGACGACCTGCCGGCCGAGTACGGCTTCGACTTCATGGGCGACGCGCTGGGCCACCTCCTGGACGAACTCGCCCTGGAACGCGTCAACATCATCGCCGTGTCCTACGGCACCGCCATCGCCTACCGCTACGCGCACCGCAACGCCGACCGGGTGGCCCGGCTGGCGCTGGTCGGCGCCACCCCGTCACTGCCGGGGGACGCGCGGGCCACGGTGGAGGCGATGAGCCGGCTGCTGCGCACCGGCGCCATGTCCGAGTTCGCGCGGCGCGCGGTCGACCTGCTGGTGTGCCGGCGCCCGGAGTGCCTGGACGCGCATCCGCACAGCGCGGCCGAGGTGCTGCGCCGGGTCCTGGAGGCCGCCGACCCGCACGACGTGGAGCGCTACGCCGCCGCCAACGACCGCCTGCTGCGCCACCCCTTCGACCACCCGGACGGCATCCGCGGGGTGCGGGCGCTGTGCGTGAGCGGGGAGCACGACCGGCTGTGTCCGCCGCAGCGGGCCCGCGCGGTCGCCGAGAGCATCCCCGGCGCGGTGTTCACCACCATGAAGGGCTCCGGACACGTCCTGCACCTGGAGCGGCCCAAGGACTTCAGCGATGTCCTGGCCCGCTTCCTGACCGACGCCGAACTCGCCGGCCACCCCAGCCTGACCACGCTGGAGCACGTCCCGGTGCCGGACGCGGGGAAGACGCCCCTGCGGGTGTGACCGGCGCGCGGTGCCGGGGACGGGTGCGGGGCGCCGGCCGGCGGGTGTGTCAGCAACCCGTCAACGTCCCCCGGCCGATCGTCAGTGTCGCGTCAGGAGCCGTCCGCGCCGGGCCGTGCCGGGCATAGCGTGCCTGTGTCCAGCACCGGCCCCGGCGCACGGAAACGACCCCGGGGCACCACCACCGCGCTCCGCGCCCACCGCGCGGCCCATCGGGAGGACCCCCATGACAGACACCCGCGGCGCCGAGGACCCCGAGCCCTGTGAACGGTTCCCGGCCGGACCCCTGTACGTGCCGGTCCGGCCGGGCCGCTCCGGATGCGCCACACTGCTCTTCCGCACCCCTCTCGGCCGGCGCACCGCCGTCGGCTTCACCTCCGCCGGCCGGCTGGCCGCCACCCTCGGCGCCGGCCGGCCCTGGATCCGGCTCGCCGAGCCCGCGCTGCGGGCCCTGACCGCGCCGTTCGGCGTCACCACCGTCACGGTGGACCCGCAGTTCACGGCGCCCGCGGCCCCCGCGCCCGCCCCCACCTCCGCTCCGGTCCGGAGCGCCGCGGCGTCCGTCCCGGCGCTGCGCGTCGGCTGACCGGGAGACGTCCGATGACCACGTTCCACCTGCCCGCCACCCGCCCGGCCGGTGACCTGTCGGTGTGGCCCCTGTCCAGCACCGAGTCGGCGCACGGTGTCCTCGCGGTGGGCGGCGTGCCGCTCACCGACATCGCCGACCGCTTCGGCACCCCCGTCTACGTCCTGGACGAGGCCGAGGTCCGCGACCGCTGCCGCACCTACCGGGACGCCTTCCCCGACGCCGAAGTCCTGTACGCCGCCAAGGCGTTCCTGTGCCGGGCGATGGTCCACTGGACGGCCGAGGAGGGCCTCGGCCTCGACGTCTGCTCGGCCGGCGAACTCGAACTCGCCGTGACCGCGGGCTTCCCGCCCGAGCGCATCGTGCTGCACGGCAACGCCAAGTCACCCCGCGACCTCGACGCGGCCCTGCGCCTAGGCGTGGGCCGGATCGTCATCGACAGCCCCTCGGAGATCGCGCGGCTGGCCGCCGCCGTCGGACCGGACGGTCACCAGAAGGTCATGGTCCGGGTGGTGCCCGGCATCGGCGCGGGCGGCCACGAGAAGATCCGCACCGGCACCGACGACCAGAAGTTCGGCCTGTCGATCACCGACGGCTACGCCCAGCACGCCATCGCCCGCATCCTCGACCAGCCGCAGCTCGAACTGACCGGACTGCACTGCCACCTGGGGTCCCAGATCACCAGTGTCCAGCCCTATCTGCGCGCCGTGCGGCGCCTGGTCGGACTGATGGCCCGGCTGCACCGGCAGCACGGACTGCTGCTGCCCGAACTCGACCTCGGCGGCGGCCACGGCATCGCCTACCGCCCCGGCGAGGACGCCCTCGACCCGACCGAACTAGGGCCTGTCGTTTGGATCAGGACGCAGGGCATCGGCGGAACTTGTCCATGCCGGTGAGCGGGGCCTGGTGCGTGCAGCTGCAAGGCGGAGGAGGGCGGCAACGCGGAGCGTTGACAACCGACGACAACGCGGCAGATGCGCGTGCCAGGCCCCGCGTCTGCGGCGTGATCCAAACGACAGGCCCTAGCCCGCAAGGTCCGCGCCGAGCTGTCCCACGCCTGCGGTACGGCCGGACTGCCGCTGCCCCGGCTGATCATCGAGCCGGGGCGGGCCATCACCGGCCCCGCCGGCGTCGCCCTCTACCGCGTGCTGGCCGTCAAGCACACCGGCGGGCGGGTCTTCGTCGCGGTGGACGGCGGCATGAGCGACAACCCGCGCCCGGCCCTGTACGGCGTCCGGTACGCGCCCCGCCTGGTCGGCCGGGCCGGCACCGCGGCCCCGGCCCGGGTGACCGTGGTGGGCCGGCACTGCGAGGCGGGCGACGTCCTCGCCGCCGACGTGGAGCTGCCCGGGGACATACACCCCGGGGACCTGATCGCCGTACCCGTGGCCGGCGCGTACCACCTGTCCATGGCCTCCGCCTACAACCTGGTCGGCCGCCCGCCCGTGGCCGCCGTGCGCGACGGCGCCGCCCGCCTTCTGGTGCGCCGCGAGTCCCTCGAAGATCTGCTGAGCCGTGACGTGGGCCTGTGACGGCGCTCCGGTGGCCCCGGGCCCGGTTCACCGGCCCGGGGCCACCGGGGACCTGAGCAGCCGCAGCGCCGCGCAGCAGCCGAGGAACGCGGCGCAGCACGACCACAGGCCGAGAGAGGTGAGGGGGATGAGACTCGCCGTGCCGTCGGTGAAGACGCAGTCGACGGCCACCGGCAGCAGGCCGCGGTCGGTCGCCACGACCTCACCGGACGGCGCCGAGTGCAGATGGGCCACCTGCCACCGGAAGCACTCGTTGCCGAGATCGACGGCCGACATCCGCATCAGCGGTGCCACTCGCGTGAGCCACAGGACGGCGGCCGCCGCGGGCGTCAGCACCAGCCCGGCTCTGGCCCAGCGCGGCGCCCGGGACGGCAGGGCGGTCACCCGGGCCACCGTCCCGGCCACCAGGAGAGCCGCGCCCCACCACATCACCCACGGGCCGGCGGCCGTGGGATGGCTCGGCCCGGACGCCAGCGAGTCCGACCAGTAGCAGGACAGACCGGGCGGGAACGCGTCGGCACGGGCGTGCCGGAGCGGAAAGTCGTCGTCCAGGGTGCGCTGCCCGCAGATCGCCGCGGGCCGCGTCAGCGCGAACCCGTAGGCCAGGGTGTGGGCGTACCCCAGGACGACCAGACCCGCCCCCGCCACCCACCAGCGGCGGTGCCGCGCGGGACGGCGCAGGCGCCGCCACAGTACGTGCCCCACCGCCCCGGCAGTCAGCCAGCCCAGCAGCACCAGCCAGAGAAACAGCCACGCGAACACTCTCCGCCCCCTCCGCCCCGCACTCGGACGTCCCACTCGATCACGGACCGCCGTGAACGTTACGAGCCGGTCAGCTGTCCCCGCACGAGACCAGAAATTAACAGCAGGTCTCTTGTGGCGCCCGGAACGGACACCTACAGTTCCGGCGTCTCTCAGAGAAGGACAGTGTCATGCATATAGTGACAAGCGGTGGTGAGGACTCCTCCTCGCCCCGCTCGACCCGCCCGCTGAGCACCGTGCTGAAGGCACTGGCGCTCCTGGACTTCCTCGCCGGCCGCGACGAACCGGTCCGCGTCTCCTCGCTGGCCCGCGCGGTCGGTGCCTCGCGCGGCGAGGTGCACCGGCAGCTGGTGACGCTGGAGGCCGCGGGCTGGATGGAGCAACTGCCGGACGGCTCCTACCGGTTGACGCTGCGCCCGGCGCACCTCGGGCACACCGCGCTGCGCCAGGCCGGCGTCGGCGAACGCACCGCCCCGCTGCTCGCCGAGGCCGCCCGGGCCTGCGGCGAGGTGGTGAGCATCGCCGTCCTGGACGCCGACACCGCCCGCGTGGTGCAGCGCGCCGAGCCCGGCCGGGCGCTGCACGCCACCCTGCTCCTGGGCGACCGCCTCGAACTGCGCAGCAGCGCCACCGGCCGGCTGCTGTGCGCGCTGGCCGGCGCGGAGACCGTCGCCGCTCTGGCCCGGGACGGCGTGCCGCTGCCGCCGGCGGACGACCTCGCGCTCATCCGGTCCACCGGCTGGGCCACCTCGACGGACGACGCCGAGGACGGGGTCGCCGCCCTCGCGGTGCCGCTGTGCCGGGAGGACGGCCGGGCCGTCGCCGCGCTCAGCGTGCACGGGCCGCGCGACCGCATCACCTCCGCCGGCGCGCTGGCCGTCCTGCGGCCGCTCACCCACCGCATCGAGCCGCTGCTCCGGCTGGACGGCACCGCCTTCGGCCTGCGCGCCTGAGCGGCCCCGGGGCATCCCCTTAACTCTTTAACCCTTGCTCACATGCGACCTGATATGACCGGAAAATCCAGGAAAGGTGCCAGCCAGTCCATGACGTCACCCGCGCCCGCCTCCGCCCCGCCCCCCTTCGCCCCGCCCACCGAGACCCGCACCCGCCCCCCGGCCCGCCTGCTGCGCCCGGAGCGCCTCGCCCTGCTGCCGCCCACCCGGCTCAGCGCGAGCCGCGCCCTCGTGCACCGGATGACCGGGCAGCGGTGGCGCGTCGAGTGCCTGGAGTTCGACGTCGACGCCGGCTCCCGCGGCCGGGTCCGCTACCGCGTGCACACCCCGTCCGGCCCGTTCGACTTCGTGGCGTTCTCCTTCGCGCCCAAGCTGGCGGGCCGTACCAGCCGGATCGTCGGCACCGACTGGGACATGACCGGCGCCCTGTTCGACGGGGTGGCCGACGAGGCCGACCTGGCGCACACCCGGCGCGAGCTGCCCAAGCTGTACGCGGGCCGGGCCACCGCGCACACCCTGGTGTGGTGCCGCTCCAACCGCAGCCTGCGCCTGTTCGAGCACGTCGTGGAGGCCCTCGCGGCAGGACGGCAGCCCGACGCCCGACGCCTGTGGGACGTCGGCTACCTGATGCGCAACACCGGCCTGGACGGCAACGGCACCTTCGGCACCCGCTCCTTCGCCGCGCTGCCCGGCCACCACCCGCTCGCCGCCCCCCTGCACGCCCAGATGCTCGCCGCGTACCTGATGCGGGAGTTCGCCGCCGACCTCGCCGAACACCTCGCCCGGCACCGCGACCGGGGCGCCGTGCGCCTCGACCCGGAACTGCGCCGCGGCCTGGGCCTCGGCAACGCCTCCGCACTCGGCCTGGTGTTCTTCACCAACAACCACCCCCGGCTCGTCGACCGCTGGCTCGCCCTGCGCGAACAGGCCCTCACCCAGGCGCTGTACGCCCGGCGGGGCACCGCCCACCTGGCCGCGATACGGGACCGGACCGAGCGGACCGTCCGCTTCCACGAGCAGGACCCCACCGTCTACGGCGTCTTCGGCTCACCCTCCGGCCTCGCGGTCTCCCTGCGGCGCGCGATGGAGATGCTGGACACCCTGCCCGACCCGGCGGCGCCCGACGCGCTGCCCCGGCTGTGGACCGCGTGGCACGCGGAGCTGGACGAGCCGGCCGTCGAGGCGCTGGCCGGCGTACTGATCGACAGCGTGCCCGACCTGACCGACCCGCTGGTCGACCGGCAGCGGGTGGACGAGACGCTCACCGCGCGCCCCGAGGCATCCGCCGCCGCGCTGCTGGCACACCTGGAGGACGCCTACGGCTGGGCGCTCGCCACCGACCTCACCGCGCCCGGCGCGCTGCGCCACGTCTGGTACAAGTCCCGCGCCGCCGAGGAGCCGCGCCGGGGCCCGCGCGAGGAGGTGACCGAGGGCCTGGACTGGCAGCTCAACGTTCCCCGGGCGGTGCAGGCGCTGGTCCGCGACCTGCGGGCGGCCGACCCGCGCGAGACGGTCGGCGCCTTCCGGGTCCGCCACCCCGAACACCGGGACACCATCACCCGGGTGCAGGGGCTGGCCGGCACGGCGCTGCACAGCCCGCACATGAACATCGCCGACGACGCCTTCCTGCCCGTGCACATCGTGCGGTTCCTCAACTCGGCCGTGCACGGCCTGGACAAGACCGCCGACTCGGCCGGCCGCAACGTCCTCGGGCTGCTGTTCCACGGCGCCCCCACCCGGCACACCCTGCCCGACGCCGACGGCACCGACTGGGAACTGCCCGCCCGCCCGGCCGCCGCCACCCCCTGCGAGGAGCAAGCATGACCGACCACACCCTGTCCGTCTCCGTGCGCGAACTGCGGCTGCTGACCGGCCGGGTCCTGCTCACCACCGCCCTGCCCTTCGGCACGGTGGCGGCGGCCCGGGACATCGTCGTCAGCGCCGAGACCCACGGCCTGGACGGACTGGCCCGCCTCCTCGCCGACCTGCCCGCACTGCGCGCCGCGCACCGCCGGCCCACGGTCGACGGCGGCATCCGCTTCCCCGCCGCCGCGGAGCAGCCGCCGCTGGCCACCGCCGCCGACCTGCTCGACCTCGCCGTGGCCGGCGCGCTGACCGACGGGGCCATCCGGCTGGCGGCGCCCGGCACCGACTGGGCGGTGCGGGCCCTGGTCCCGCTCGCCGCGCGGCACGGCGTCCTGCTCGACCTGGCCCCGGACACGGTCACCGCCCGCCCGGCCCCGGCCGGCCCGGCCGCCGCACCCGACGCCGCCGACCTGCGGGCACTGACGTACGGCGTGCGAGTACCGGCCGCGCGCTGGCAGCGGATCGTCGCCGAGGCCGAACTCGCCCTCACCCCCGACAGCCCGCTGTCCCGCACCCACGCCGGCGACTCCCTGTTCGGGCCCGGCGGCGAGATCCTCGCCGAGGCCGGCGAGGACGAGCCGGTGGGAGCGGCCTCGTGACGCCGCCGGTGGTCGACGGCCTCCAGTGCGGACCGTACGACCGCGAGGTGTTCGAGCAGTTGCGCGCGGGCGGCGTGGTCTGCGCCACCGCCACCGTGGCCTTCTGGGAGGACGCGGTGGAGACGATGGACGCGCTGGCCGCCTGGCACGACCTGGCCACCGACCACGCCGATCTGGTGCTGATCGCCCGGGACGCCGCCGACATCGAACGGGCCCGCGCCGAGGGCCGCACCGCGATCGTGCTGGGCGCGCAGAACGCCTCCCCGCTCCAGGGCCGGCTCGGCTTCGTCCGGCACTTCCACGCCATGGGCCTGCGGGTGATGCAGCTGACGTACAACAACAACAACGAGTTCGGCGGCTCCTGTTACGAGGACAGCGACCCGGGACTGACCCGCTTCGGGCGGGAAGTGGTCCGCGAGATGAACGCGGCCGGGATGCTGGTGGACCTGTCCCACTCCGGCGAGCGCACCCGCCGGGAGGCCATCGACCACTCCGCCGTCCCCGTGGCCATCACCCACGCCAACCCCCGTTCCCTGTACGACCATCCGCGCAACGTGGCCGACGCCACCCTGACGGCGCTGGCGGACCGGGACGGTGTCCTGGGCCTGGCCACCTACGCCGCCATCTCCGGCCGCTACGCCGCGACCCTGGACGACTGGTGCGAGATGGTGGCCCGCACGGTGGAGCGGATGGGGGTGCGGCACGTGGCCATCGGCACCGACCTGAGTCCCAAGGCCGGGCCGGCCGAGTTCGGGTGGATGCGCAAGGGGCGCTGGACGCGCGGCGCGCAGCGCGGCGCGGACCTGGCCACGGCCGGGGCCGCCACCGAGTGGCTGACCGACGCCGCCGGACTGTCCCGGGTGGCGGGCCGGCTCACCGAGCGGTTCGGATTCACCGAAGCCGAGGCGGCGGCCGTCGTCGGCGGCAACTGGCTCCGGCTGTACGAGACCGCGTTCCAGCCGCACCGCGGCGACTGAGACACGCCTGAACCAGACCGGGCGGCACCGCGGCAACGGTCCGCCGCCCGGCCTGTACTCGCCCACCGACGGCCGCCCCGCCCGCCACGCCATGGACACGGGGCCGCCCTTGCACCGAAAGGCCGACGGGCCATGACATATGAGCAGAGCCAGAAGGGGCCGCGCAAATCGGCCCCGGCCACCATCGCCGTCGCCGACGTCCCCGAACCCGACGCCGCCGCACGGCTCACCGCACGCATCGACCGGCTCCCGATGACCCGGCTGCAGGGCCGCATCCTGGCCCAGGGCGGTCTGAGCACCACCCTGGACGGCCTCGACCTGGGCATCATGTCGTTCCTGCTGCCGCTGATCACCACGGCGTTCGCGCTGAGCGGCTCCCAGCAGGGCCTGATCGCCAGCGCCACCCTGGCCGGCGCCTTCGTCGGCGACCTCTCCCTCGCCCTGGCCGGCAACCGGATCGGCCGCAAACCCCTGCTGCTGTGGTCCCTCGTCCTGTACAGCGGCTGCACCCTGCTGTCCGCACTCGCCCCCGACTACTCGCTGCTGCTGGTCCTGCGCTTCCTCGCGGGCGTCGGCGTCGGGGTCAACGTCAACATCGTCATCCCCTACCTCGCCGAGTTCGCGCCGAAGAAGGCGCGCGCCAAGTACGTGGGTTCGCTGGCCGGGTTCTTCGGGCTCGGCTACGTGCTGGCCGCGCTCATCGGCACGTTCGTGGTGGCCCGGGTCGACCACGGCTGGCGGTGGGGCCTGGTCCTGGTCGGACTGCCGGTGATCCTGGCCCTGTGGTGGCGCCGCACCCTGCCCGAGTCCCCGCGCTACCTCCTGCTCAAGGGCCGCGACGCGGAGGCCGAGGCGGTCGTGGTGACCCTGGAGGAGGAGGTACGGCGCCGCACCGGCCGCCCGCTGCCCGAACCGGAGCCGGCCCCGGCGGCCGAACGCGACACCGACCTGAGCGCGGCCCGGCAGTTCGCCGCCCTCTGGCAGGGCCCCTACCTGCGCCAGACCATCGTCACCTGGAGCATGTTCTTCATCGCCAGCTTCGCCTACTACGGCTTCCTGACGTTCCTGCCCAGCATGCTGCTGGACCGCGGCATGAGCGTCACCGACAGCTTCGGCTACGCGCTGCTGGTGGAGATCGCCCAGGTCGCCGGCTACTACCCGGCCGCCTGGCTGGCCGACCGCACCGACCGCAAGTGGTCCATCGTCACCTGCCTCGCCGCCTCCACGGTCTGCGCCTACCTGGTCTCCCAGGCCGACAGCAACACCGCCGTCCTCGTCCTCAGCATCCTGCTCGGCTTCTTCCTCAACGGCCTGTACGCGCCGCTGTACACCTACCTCCCCGAGGTGTACCCGACCCGGCTGCGCTCGATGGCCGCCGCCACCTCAGACGCGTTCAGCCGCGTCGGCGGCATCACCGCCCCGATGATCATCGGCACCATGTACGCCTCCCTGCACTTCGGCGGTGTGTTCACCCTGATCTGCGCGGTCCTGGCCGCGGGCTGCGTACTCACCCTCACCCTGTCGACGGCCACCAAAGGCCGGTCGCTGGAGGCGCTGTCCGGCTGAGACGGACGGCCGAAAAGGAGGTGCGGCCGGGGCGAGGGGGCTTGCAGGGCGCCCCGGTGAACCGCGCACGGATCTCCGCGACCGCCCACACCGACCACCCGGTCAAGGCCCCGCTCGACGACGACTCGGTACGCCGGCTGCTCGACCGCGGCATCCGGCCGGACGACGAGCGGGTCCTCGGCCTCGGCTGCGGACGCCCCGGCCCGGGCGCGTCGGGCGGCGCGGGACCGAGACGTCGCGGAACGCCTCGTCCTGCACCACCAGGACGCCGCGGACTTCGCCCCCCGTGACCGGCTTCGACCTGTTCCTCAGCGTCGGCGCCACGCACGCCTTCGGCGGCCCGCTCGCCGCCCTCGCCACGGCCCGTGGACACCTCGCCCCCCTCTCGGCGGGCGGGCCCTGATCGGCGAGGACTTCCGGGACGGCACCCCGCCCCTGGCGGCCGTCGACCTGCTCGGCGACCTCCCCGACCTGGCGACCACCGTCTACCGCGTGGTCGCCGACGGCTGGACTCCCGGGCACGGCCATGTCAGCACCCGCCGGGAACTGGACCGCAACGAGCAGTCCTGCTGGGGTGCGTCGGCCGGTCCGGCGTGTTCGAGCAGGTGGGGGAGCATCCCATCCCCGGTGGGCCGGCCGGGCGACCGCGGCGGCTTCGCCCCGCCGCGTCACGCGGGCGGCGAACCACCCCTTGAAGCGCCGTTCCGGCACTGCGATCCGCCGACCGGTCACGGACCCGACCGGGACACCGAGCGCGCAACTGCCGGATTCACCGACGGGCACGGCCGCGCGGCGGGGCACTGACGAGACCCACGGCACCTGACGTCCGTCTCCGCCCGCACGACCGGCCGCCGGCAGACTCCCCGCATGCCCACCGCGAACCACCGGACGGCGCTGCTCGCGGCGCCCCTCCTGCTCCGGACGGGGCGGCTGACCGGCTGCGCGGACGCCACCGGCGGCCAGTCGGCCCCGGCCCCCACCGCTTCCGCGGCGACCCGCGCTCCTGCCCGGGTCGAGCAGCGCTGAGACCCCCGCCGGACGGCAGGCCGAGGACAAGACCGGCAGCGGCGGCTACGGCACCCGCGACGACATCGCCGTGCTCCGCCCGCCGGACGGCTCACCGATCGTCCTCGCCGTGCTGTCCGACCGCGCCACGAAGGACGCGGTCTCCGACGACGCGCTGCTCGCGGACGCGACCGAGGCGGTCGTCGCCGCGCCCGCTGAGCGTCCGCCCGCGCGGGTCAGCGGCTGGCGAGGACCGAGGTCAGGCCGAACTCGAAGCGCTCGTCGAAGGAGCCCCCGGTGAGGTGGCCGAGAACGCGGTGCAGCGCCGGGTGGGTGGTGGGAGACACGGCGTCCGCCAGCCGGTCGCCCGGCGACTGGCGCTGCGCCGCCTGTTCCTCCTGGGTGAGACCGAGCGTGAAGTA
Source organism: Streptomyces sp. NPDC023723 (assembly GCF_040639815.1). NCBI lineage: Bacteria > Bacillati > Actinomycetota > Actinomycetes > Kitasatosporales > Streptomycetaceae > Streptomyces > Streptomyces sp. NPDC023723. The sequence continues at coordinate 3,542 of NZ_JBFAAP010000093.1, read as the reverse complement.
GAGGAGGGTCCAGACGGTCCACGCCGCCTCGCGTTCGGACCGGCCGCCGTCGAGGAACGCGGTGACGAACGTCTCGGCGAACCGCAGGGTGTGCGGGTCCGCGGCGTAGGTGCCGACGACGAGCGCGGCGCCGTCGCGGTGGGCCAGCAGCGCCCGGCGGTAGCGGCGGGCCAGTTCACGGACGCGCTGGTCCGGCCGGGCCGGCAGGTCGTCGAGCGGGATCTCCCCGACCACCGCGTCCGCCATCAGCTCCAGCATCCGGGCCTTGGTCTTCACATGCCACAGCACGGTGTTCATCCGTACGCCGAGCCGCTGGGCGACCGCCCGGGTGGAGAGCGCGTCCAGCCCCTTCTCGTCCAGCAGCTCCAGCGCCGCCCGGATCACGGTGCCGGGCGCGAGACGCTCGGCCGGTTGCTTATTGGTCATTGACCTAGTTTACTGCGGACAGGCACCCTTGGTCACTGACCAATAGAAGTGACCGGGGCGTGCCCAAGAAGCTGACCAGGAAAGGCTGAGTCCCATGTCACAGCGTCATGTCGTCATCGCCGGAGGCGGCCCCGTCGGGCTCTGGCTCGCCGCCGAACTGCGGCTGGGCGAAATCCCCGTCACCGTCATGGAGCAGCGCACCGAGATCGACGCGCGCTCCAAGGCGCTCACCATCCACCCACGCACCCTCGAAGTGCTGGCCGCGCGCGGCGCCCACCGGCCGTTCCTCGCCGAGGGGCTGCGCATTCCCACCGGCCACTTCGCCTCTCTCGACGAGCGGCTCGACTTCCGGGACCTGGACACCCCGTTCCCGTACACCCTCGCCCTGCCCCAGGCGCGCACCGAGGAACTGCTCGAACAGCACGCGCTCGCGCTGGGCGCCACGATCCGGCGCGGACACCGGGTCACCGGGTTCACCGAACGCGCCGGATCGGTGACCGTGCGGGTGGCGGGGCCGCAGGGGGAGTACGAGACCGAGGCCGATTACGTCGTCGGCTGCGACGGCACCCGCAGCACCGTGCGCACCACCGCCGGCATCGACTTCCCCGGCACCCCCTCCACCGTGCTCGGCTGGCTCGGCGACGTCGCCCTGGACCGACCGCCGCGGCCCGGCTTCGGCGCCGCCGGACCGCACGGCGGGCTGATGGTCGCGCCGCTGCCCGGCGGGCGGTTCCGCCTGGTCGGTCTCAGCCCCGACGGACTCACCACCGACTGGCCCGGCGACCTCACCTTCGACGAGCTGCGGCAGAAGGTCCTCGCCGTCGCCGGCGACGACTTCGGCATGCGCGACCCGTCCTGGCTCTCCCGCTTCGGCAACGCCACCCGGCTGGCCGCCGCGTACCGCCGGGGCCGGGTGCTGCTCGCCGGCGACGCCGCCCACCAGCACTTCCCCGCCGGGGGAGTCGGCATGAACGTCGGCATCCAGGACGCGCACAACCTCGGCTGGAAGCTCGCCGCGACCCTGAACGGCTGGGCCCCGGACGGCCTGCTGGACACCTACCACACCGAACGGCACCAGGTGGGCGCCCAGTTGGCGGAACACAGCCAGGCCCAGACCGCCCTGCTGGCCACCTTCACCCCCGAGGGCCTGGCCCTGCGCTCCCTGCTCAGCGGCATGATCGCCGACCAGCCGGCGTTCGCCCGCGCGCTCGCCGAACGGCTCACCGCGCTCGCCGTGCGCTACCCCGCCGCCGACCCGGCGGCCCACCCCCTCACCGGCACCCGCGCCCCCGACCTGGCCCTCACCGGTACCGGCACCGGCCTGTTCGGTCTGCTGCGGCCGGACGCGTACCTCCTGCTCGACCTCACGGCCGGCGGCACCCTCGGCGGCCTCGCGCGGCCGGGACTCGCCGTCCACGCCGGTACGCTCGACCAGCCTCCGGCCGGCTGGGCCGAGGTGCGCGCCGCGCTGATCCGCCCCGACGGACACGTCGCCTGGGCCGGCGCCGGCCGGGGCGACGAGGCCGCGCCGGCCGCGGCCGTCGGCACCTTCGTCGCCGGCTGACCGGCCGCGCCCGCGCGGAGCACGCCGGACGCCGTCCGGCTAGGATCCGGGCCATGCCGCTGACCGTGCAGGACGTGGACCGGTTCGAGGCCGCCCGGCCCCGGCTGGAGGCCATCGCCTACCGCCTCCTGGGCTGCGCGGGCGAGGCCGAGGACATCGTGCAGGAGACCTTCCTGCGCTGGCAGAACGCCGACGTCGAACACATCGAGGTCCCCGCGGCCTGGCTGACGAAGGTCCTCACCAACCTGTGCCTCAACCAGCTCACCTCGGCCCGCGCGCGGCGCGAGACCTACGTGGGCCAGTGGCTGCCGGAGCCGCTGCTCGCCGGCGACCCGATGCTCGGCCCGGCCGACACCGCCGAGCGGCGCGAATCGGTCTCGTACGCGGTCCTCACCCTCATGGAGCGGCTGTCCCCCAAGGAACGGGCGGTGTACGTGCTGCGGGAGGCCTTCGGCTACTCGCACCGGGAGATCGCCGCGATCCTCGGCCTCACCGAGGCGGCCGGCCAGCAGCTCTTCCACCGGGCCAAGCAGCACCTCGCCGACGGCAGGGCCCGCGGCGAGGTCGACGGGGCCGCCGCCCGGCGGGTGGTCGAGGAGTTCCTGGCCGCCGCCACCAGCGGGCGGACCGAGACCCTCGTCGAACTGCTCACCGCCGACGCCGTCGCGGTCGGTGACGGCGGCGGCAAGGTGCCGGCCCGCACCAAGGCGTTCGAAGGCGCCGTCGCGGTCGCGAAGTTCATGCGCGGCCTGTTCAAACCCGCGCGGGCCAAGCGCGCGCTGGTCGGCGGCTCGCCCGAGATCCACCTCACGAGCGCCAACGGCGGCCCCGCCGTGGTGGCCGTCGTCGACGGGCAGGTCGTCGGCGTCATGTGCCTGGAGATCACCGCCGACGGCATCGCCGCGTTCCGCAGCCAGGCCAACCCCGACAAGCTCCGCCGCGCCACCGAGATGTGGGCGGCCACCGAGCACGGGGCACCCCTGTTCCACGCCTTCTGACCAGCCGCCTCCGGTGTGAGGTGCTTCACATCGCGCTCCTGTCAGGAACGGCCCGGCTGCCCGGTTCAAGGGGCGAAAGCGCACCCCACAAGGGCTGGACCCGCGCAGACAGGAGCAGGAACATGCAGCACCGCATCATCGTCCTCGGCGCCGGCTACGCCGGAGCGATCGCGGCCGGCCGCCTCGCCAAGCGGCTGCACCGCGACGACGTGACCATCACCCTGGTGAACGCCGAGCCCGACTTCGTCGAACGCGTCCGGCTGCACCAGCTCGCGGCCGGCCAGGACCTCAGGCCCCGGCCGCTGAGCGAGATGTTCGCCGGCACCGGCGTGCGGCTGCGGATCGCCCGGGTCACCGGCGTCGACGTCGACCGCCGCACCGTCACCGTCGCGGACCCGGCCGGCGGCACCGGGGAACTGGCCTACGACACCCTCGTGTACGCCCTCGGCAGCGGCTGGCACGACCAGGACGTCCCCGGCGTCGCCGAGCACGCCTTCGAGATCGCGAGCCGGCCCGGCGCCCGCCGGCTGCGCGAGCGGCTGGCCGGCCTGGGC
>NZ_JBFAAP010000092.1:0-17185 GCF_040639815.1 Streptomyces sp. NPDC023723 | reverse complement strand
GGGCACGGGGCGCGGCTGGCCGTGGTCGCCGACGACGCCACCGACCTGGCCGGGCGGCTGGACGCGCTGGCCGGCCGGATCGAGGCCGGTGAGCCGTTCTCCGCGCCGCGGGCCCACTTCGCCACCGGCGACGCCGACCCCGGCCGTATCGGATTCCTCTTTCCCGGCCAGGGCGCGCAGTACGTGGGCATGGGCGCGGAACTCGCCGTCCACCACGCACCGGCCCGGGACGCCTGGGACGCGGTCGCGGCGGTCCTGCCGGTGCACCGGGAGGTGTTCCCGGCCCCGGTGTTCGACGAGGCGGACCGGGCCGCCCAGGAGGCCGCGCTGACCGCCACCGAGGTGGCGCAGCCGGCGCTCGCCGCGCACGGTCTGGCCCTGCTGGCCGTGCTGGCCCGGCTGAACCTGACGCCGGACTGCGTCGCGGGCCACAGCTTCGGCGAACTCACCGCGCTGCACGCCGCGGGCTGCTTCGACGCGGCCACGCTGGTCCGGCTGGCCCGGCGGCGGGGAGAACTGATGCGGGACGCGGCCACCGTCCCCGGCGGCATGGTCGCGGTCAACGCCCCGCTGGAACGGGTCGAGCCGGTGGTGGCCGAGGTGGACGGCGTGTGGGTCGCCAACCACAACGCGCCCCGGCAGGTCGTGCTGGCCGGCACGGACGACGCGCTGCGCGCCGTGACGGACCGGTTCGCCGGGGACGGGGTGCTCACCCGCCGGCTGAACGCCGCCGCCGCGTTCCACAGCCCGCCGGTCGCCGCCGCGACCGCGCCGCTCACCCGCTTCCTGGCCGACGTCACGGTGCGCCCGCCGGCGCTCCCTGTGTACGCGGGCGCCGACGCGGCCCCCTACCCGGCCGACCCGGCCGCCGTACGCGGCCGGGTCGCCGCCCAGCTGACCGCGCCGGTGCGGTTCCGGGACGTGGTGGAGGCGATGTACGCGGCCGGGGTGCGCACCTTCGTCGAGGTCGGCCCCGGCACCACCCTGACCGGGCTGACCGGGGCGGTCCTCGGCGACCGAACGCACGACGCGATCAGCCTGGACCGGCCCGGGCAGCACGCGCTGGCCGCGTTCTACGACGGGCTGGGGCGGGCCGCGGTGCGCGGGGTGCCCATGGACCTGACCGCGCTGTGGGAGGGACACGGTCCGGTCCCCGAGTCCGGCGCCGAGCACGCCGATGCGCACGCCCAGGAGAGGAAACCGCGGATGACGATCATGATCAATGGTGGCAACGTCCGTGAGGTGGGCGGGACTTCGGCGGAGGCGGCGCCGTCCGGGCCTGCGGTTGCCCCGGCTCCCTCGGCTCCCTCGCAGCCTGTTGTTCCTCCAGCTCCTGTTGCTCCTCCGGCGTCTGAAGTTTCTCCAGGTCCTGAGGTTTCTCCGGCTTCCGTGGTTCATGCCGTCGCCGCGCCTTCCTCGGACTGGCTGTCGCTGCTGGCCGAGGCGCAGCGGCAGAGCGCCGAGGCACACGCCACCTACCAGCGGGTCACCGCGGAGAACCACCAGCTCTATCTGCGGACCGCGCACGCCTCGATGGAGGCCCTGCTCGGCGCGGCCGGTGTCCGTGCCGCCACCGGAGGCGGGGCCGGTCCGCTGCCCGGTCCGGTCACCGAGCCGGTTGCCGTCGGCGGCCCTTCGGCACATGTGGTCACCGGGCCGCCGCCGCCCCGCGCGCCGCTCGAAGCCGAATCCGCGGGTACCGCGCCGGCCGTGATGGCACCGCCTCCCACCGTGGACGCGACGCCGGTGCCGGCCCCTTCAGCCCCTCTAGCCCTGTCCGCGCCGGCGCTGGACGCCGAGTCGATCGGCGCGTTGCTGCTTCAGGTGGTCGCCGAACGCACCGGTTACCCGGCGGACATCATCAACCCGGACATGGAGCTGGAGACCGACCTGGGCATCGACTCGATCAAGAAGGTCGAGATCCTGTCGCGGATCCGCGAGCGCGTCGGTGAACTGCCCGCCGCCGACCTGTCCGAGCTGGCCTCGCTCCGTACGCTGCGGGAGATCTCGGACAAGGTGGCCGAGATGGCGGACCGGGCGGGGGGCACCACCGAGCCGGTGCGGTCCGGGGTGGAGTCCGCGGTGGCCGCCGCCCCGGAGTCGTCCGCCCCGGTCCGGCGGGCGGTGCGGGCCGTGCCCTCGGCGCCGGCCGGGCTGGCTCTGGCGGGGCTGCGCGACCGGGAGGTCCTCGTGGTCGGCGACTCGACCCAGGTGGCCACGCTGCTGGTCCAGGAGCTGGCGGCGTACGACGTACCGGCGCGGGTCGTGACGGAGGTGCCGTCCGACGCCCGCTCCGTGGTGCTGCTGGACCAGGGTGACGACCCGCTGGCCGCTTTCGCGGTGGCCCGGGAACTGGCCGGCCGGCTGCGCGCGGACGGCGGTGTCCTGGTCACCGTGCAGGACACCGGGGGCGACTTCGGGCTGAGCGGAGGCGGTGACCACCCGGTTCGCGGCGCGCCGGCCGCCCTGGCCCGGACCGCCGCCCTGGAGTGGCCCTCGGCCGCCGTGAAGGCGATCGACTGCGCGCGGGCCGGACGCGGCGACCAGGAGGTGGCGTCCGCGATCGCCGCCGAACTCGTCGGGGGCGGGCCGGCGGTGACGGTCGGACTGCCGGCCGATGGGAGCCGGACGGTTCCCCTGCCCGGTCCCGTCGAACCGGGCCCGCCCCTGCCCCGGGTCACCGCCGAGTCGGTGGTCGTGGTCACCGGGGGCGGGCGCGGTGTCACCGCCGAGGCGGTCCGCGCACTCGCCGCCGCCCACCGGCCCAGACTCGTCCTGCTCGGGCGTACCGCGCTGACCGAGGAACACCCGGGGCTGGCCGGCGCCGTCGACGAGGCGGAGTTGGTGCGGGCGCTCGCCGCGAGCGGCACGCACGCCGACGGGCCCGCCGAACTCGCCGCCGAGGCACGGCGGGTGCTGGCGGTACGGGAGATCCGGCAGACGCTGCACGCGCTGCGGCAGAGCGGTTCGACGGCGCGTTACGTGAGCGTGGACATCCAGGACGAGCCCGCGCTGCGGGCCGCCCTGGCCCAGGTGCGCCGGGAGTGGGGGCCGGTCACCGCGGTGGTGCACGGCGCCGGGGTGATCGCGGACCGGCTGATCGGCGCGAAGACCGACGAGCAGTTCAGCCGGGTGTGGTCCACGAAGGTGGCGGGGCTGCGCGCGCTGCTGGCCGCCACCGAAGATGATCCGCTGGAGGTGCTGGTGGCCTTCAGCTCGGTGTCCGGGGTGTTCGGCAGTCCCGGACAGGCCGACTACGCGATGGCCAACACCGCCGTCGACCACCTGCTCTCCGCGTACGCGGCGGCGCACCCCGGCTGCCTGACCCGCTCGGTGGCGTGGGGGCCCTGGGACGGTGGCATGGTCACCCGGACGCTCGCGGAACGGTTCCGTGCCGCCGGCGTCGGGCTGATCGAACCGGCCGCCGGCGCGCGGGCGTTCGTGGCCGAACTCGCCGACCCGGCGGGTCCCGCGCGGGTGCTGCTCACCGCCGGAGGCCCGGCCTTCGACAACGGTCCGGCCGGGCCGGGGCCGGCCGCCGAGGTGACGCCCGCGCGTCCCGCGTACGCGCTCCTGGACGACCACCGGATCGACGGCACGGCGGTGGTCCCGGTCGCCGTCCTGGTCCACTGGTTCACGGCCCTGGTCCGGTCCTGGCGGCCGGACGCCGGCCCGGTGGTCCTGCACGACCTGCGGGTACGCCGCCGGATCGAACTGCCGGAACAGGAGCCGAGGCTGCTGCTGCACGGCCGGCCGAGCCCCGCGGAGCCCGCACGGCCGGGTGGCCTCGCCGTCGAACTGAGCGCCGCCGGCACGTCGTACGCCGGTGCGGTGGCCGTCGCCGGCCGGTGCCCGGCCCCGGGCCACTGGGCGGCCGCGGATCCGCTCGGACTCGAACCGGTGCCGGAACCGTACGACGGGCGGGTCCTCTTCCACGGTCCGGCGTTCCAGGTCCTCGACCAGGTCCGGCTGTGCGCGGACGGCGGCCGGGCCGCGCTGCGCGTCCGGGACACCGGGCCGTGGGAGGCCGTGCCCTGGGCGGTGGACGTCGCGGCGCTGGACGGCGCGCTCCAACTCGCCGTCGGCTGGGCGGCGCGGAGCGCCACCGGGGCCGCGCTGCCGGTGTCCGTGCGCGAGTGCCGGATCCACCGGGCCGGCCAGGACTGGGGTGCCGCTCAGGTCGTCGTGACGGCACGGCGGGCCGACCGGGTGTCCGCCGAGTGCGACGCGGCCGTATTGGCCGAGGACGGCACACCACTGGCCGAACTGCTCGGGGTGGAGCTGATCCACCGGCCCGACCTGACCGAGGGATGAGCCACCGATGCGCCCACCGGAACCGGTGTCCCCGCTGCCGCCCTCGCCCACCCCGTCCTCCCCGTCCTCTACGCGGAGTTGCGCGGCGGGCGTCGAGCCGGTCGCGATCGTCGGGCGGGGCTGCGTGCTGCCGGGTGCGCTCGACCCGGAGACGTTCTGGGCCGGTGTCGTCGCCGGCCGGTCCGCGCTGTCGGCGCTGCCCGACCAGCGCTGGGACGTGCCCCCGTCCAGGGTGCTGGGCGCGCCCGGCGACCCGGACCGGATCTGGACCGACACCGGGGGCTACGTCCACGGCTTCGACGAGGTGTTCGACCCTACGGGGTTCGCGCTGGCCCCGGCCGACATCGCTCCGCTGGACCGGGCGTTCCGCTGGGTGCTGCACGCCGGGCGGCAAGCGCTGCGCGAGGCCGGCGCGGACCGGGTCGGCTTGTCCCGCGCCGGTCTGGTCCTGGGCAATCTGGCCTACCCGACCACGGCCATGGCCCGGTTCGCCGAGCACGTCTGGCTGTCCGGGCAGGACCGGCCAGGTTTTCCGGACGGACCCCGGCCCGATCCCCGCAACCGGTTCGGCGGCGGGCTCCCCGCCCACCTGGCCGCCCGCGCGCTCGGACTCGGCGCCGGCGGCTACGCCCTGGACGCCGCCTGCGCCTCCTCGCTGTACGCCGTCAAGGCGGGCTGCGACCGGCTGCGGGACGGCAGCGCCGACCTGATCCTCGCCGGGGCGGTGGCCGCCGCCGACAACCTCTTCATCCACCAGGGGTTCTGCGCGCTGACCGCGATGAGCGGGTCCGGCCGCAGCCGCCCCTTCCACCGGGACGCGGACGGTCTGGTGCCCGCGGAGGGCGCGGTCCTGTTCGCCCTGGCCCGGCTGCGGGACGCGGTCGCCCGGGAGCTGCCGGTCCTGGGGGTGATCCGGGGCATCGGACTGAGCAACGACGGGGCCGGCGGCGGTCTGCTGGCCCCGGACCGGGCCGGCCAGGAGCGCGCCGTGCGCGCCGCCTACCGCGCGGCCGGATGCGCACCGCGGACGGTGTCGCTGGTCGAGTGCCACGCGCCGGGCACGCCCGGCGGGGACCTGGCCGAGGCGCTGGTGCTGCGCGAGGTGTTCGCCGACGCGGCCGACGTGCCGGTCGGGTCGGTCAAGTCCAACCTGGGACACCCGCTGACAGCGGCGGGCGGCGCCGGGCTGCTCAAGGTGCTCGGCGCGCTCGGCGCCGGGATCCGGCCGCCCACCCTGCACGCCGACGCGCCGCTGGACGTGCTCGCGGGAACCCCGCTGCGGCTGCTGCGCGCGGCCGAGGAGTGGCCGGGGCGACGGCGGGCCGCGGTCAGCGCGTTCGGGTTCGGCGGAGCCAACGCGCACCTGGTGATCGACGCCTGGGAGCCAGGCCGCACCGGGTCCGTCCCGGCGCCCGGTCCGGCCGGGTCCCGGCCGGACCGGCGGGTGGCGATCGCGATCGTGGCCATCGGCGCCAGGGCCGGGAGCGGCACCGGGTACCGGGACCTGTGCCACGCCGTCCTGAGCGGTGTGCCCGACCGCGGGCCCCGCTCCTCGATCGAGGTCGCCGCGAGCGGGCTGCGTTTTCCCCCGGCCGACCTCGCCGAGACGCTGCCGCAGCAGGTCCTCGTGCTGGAGGCCGCCCGGGAGGCCGCTGCCGGCACCCGGCTGCCGTCCGACCGGACCATGGTCCTGCTGGGCATGGGCCCGGACCCGGAGGCCGCGCGGTGCCTCGCCCGCTGGCGCGCGGCCGGCTGGACCACCCGCCGCGGCGGGCCCGCTCCGACGCCCGACTGGCCCGACGCGGTCCGGACATCGGTGGTGCCCGCGACCGTGTCCGGCACGATGCCCAACCTCGTCGCCCACCGGATCAACGTGCAGTTGGGCCTGCGCGGCCCCGGTCATGTCGTCTGCGCCGAGGAGGCGTCCGGCCTGGTCGCCCTCGAACTGGGGGCCCGGGCGCTGCGTACCGGGGAGGCCGACGCGGTGCTGGCCGGTGCGGTCGACCTCTCCCACGAGCCGGTGCACCGGGCCGCGCTGCGGGCCCTGGGCGATCACCGGCCCGGCGGAGACGTGGCCGTGGTCCTGGTGCTGAAACGCCTCGCGGACGCCGAACGCGACGGCGACCAGGTGATCGCGCTGCTGGACGGGGACGGCGACGGCGACCCGGAGACGCCGGTGGACCTGCTGGTCGGGGACGGCTGCGACACCCCCGCCTCCGGGCCCGACACCCCCGGCCCCGGCTCCCCCGCCCCCCGGTATGACCACGGTGACCTGTTCGGCGTCGCGCACGCCGCGCACGGGGCGCTCGCGGTGGCGGTGGCCGCGATCGCGGTCCGGCACCAGGCGGTGCCCCGGCCGGGCGCGCCCGCGGTGCCGGCCGACGCGCCACTCACCGCCCGTGCCCGGGTGACGGTGCTGGACGCCCCGCCGGCATCGGTGCGGCTGCGTCCGGCGGGCCCGCCCGCCGCCTGGTCCCCGGTGGCGCCCCGCTCGCACGTCTTCTCCGGTGCCGACCGTGCCGAGGTGCTGGCCGCGCTGGCCGCCGGCCGGGAGTCCGGGGCCGGTCCGGCGCGGCTCGTGGTCGTGGTGGACCAGGTCGCCGAGTCCCTGCCCGCGCGGCTGGCGCAGGCCCGCCGCTGGCTGGCCGACGGTGGGCCGCGCCCGGACCGGATCGCCTACCGGGACGCGCCCGTGGGCGGGGAGACGGCCTTCGTCTTCCCCAGCGGCCAGGCCGGTTACCCGGAGTGCGGGGCGGAGTTACGGCTCGCCCTGCGCGGTCGCGGCACCGAGGCGGGCGTCGCCGCACCCGTCGGCCCGCCCGTGCAACCCGCGCATGCCGCCAGCGTTGGCGGCCTCGTACCGGTCATGGCCCGTGTCCGGGCCACCACGGAACTCTCCGCCCTGCACAGCGAGATCACCCGGGGGCTGCTCGGACTGCGTCCGGACGCCGCGATCGGCTTCTCCTCCGGTGAGTCCACGGCGCTGATCGTGCTGGGCGTCTGGTCCGACGCGGCCGGGATGTACGAGGAGGTGTCCGCGAGCGAGGTGTTCCGCGCCGAGCTGGCCGGGGAGTTCCGCGCCGCGCACCGCTTCTGGCGCCGGCACGGGGTCGAGGAGGGGACCTGGAGCGAGTACCTGGTGCACGCGGCCCCCGCCGAGGTGCGCGCCGCCCTGGCCGGCGAGCCGCTGGCCCACCTGCTCGCGGTGGACGCCCCGGACACCTGTGTGATCGGCGGACTGGAGGCGGCCTGCCGGCGGGTGCTGACCCGGGTCGGCCCCGGGCTCGCGCTGTCCGACGGGTACCGGATGGTGGCGCACGCCCCGGCGGCGGCCGAGGCCGCGGCCGGGTTCCGCGCGCTGCACCGCCGGCCGGTCGGTCCGCCGCCGGGGATCCGCTTCTACAGCGCGGCGACGGGCAGGCCGTACCCGGTCGACGACCCGGACGGTGTCGCCGACGCCCTGCTCACCCAGATGACCGGCACCCTGGACTACCCGCGGGTGATCGAGCGGGCGTGGGCGGACGGCGTGCGGGTGTTCGTCGAGCACGGCCCGCAGGCGCACCGCACCCGGGCGATCCGGCGGATTCTGGCCGGCCGTGACCACCTGGCCGTGGCGCTCGACGCGCCGGACGGCAGCCTGGTGCGGCTGTGCGACGCGGTGGCCGAACTGACCGCCGCCGGGGTCTGCCCGGATCCCGCCCCTTTGTTCGACCGGCTCACGGCGGCCGCGTGCCTGCCGCCGGTCCCCGAGGCGTCGGTCACGGTGGCGGCGCACCCTCCGGCCATTCGGCTGCCCGAACCCGGCCCGCCGCACCGGCAGGTGATGAAGCCCGCGCCGTTCCTGCCCCCGCCATCGGCACCCGCCGGGCCGGGGGACGGCAGTCCGGCGCTCGCTCCCCCGGACGCGGCGGACGCCGGCCCAGGGACAGGGACCGCCGCCCTGCCGGGCACGGCGGCCGGGCCCGTTCCCCCGTGGGTGGCCCTGGCCGCCGCCCAGCACGCCCGGCTCGCCGCCGCCCAGCAGGACTACCTGGAGCGGCAGTCCGGGTCGCACGCGGAGTTCCTGCGCACCCGGCGCCTGGTGACCGACGCGGTGACCACCCGTGCCACCGCTCACGCCGCGCCGCAGCCGGTGGCCCCACCACGCCCGTCCCGCGCACCGGCCGCGCCCTTTCCGCCGCCCTCGCGGTCAGTCCCCAGACAACCCCACCAACCACGACAACCCCATCAACCCCACCGGCTCGCGCTGCCACTCGACCGCGCCACGCTGGAGTACCTGGCGCACGGGCGGATCTCCGACGTGTTCGGTCCCGCGTTCCGCGCGCAGGACGGCAGACACCGGCAGACCCGGCTGCCGCGCCCCCCGATGCTCCTGGTGGACCGGGTCACCCGGCTCGACGCGGAGCCCGGGTCGATGTCCGCCGGCACGGTCCACACCGAGACCGACGTGGCCGCGGACGCCTGGTACCTGGATCCGGCCGGCCGGATGCCCGCCGGTCTGTTCATCGAGGCCGGCCAGGCCGACCTGCTGCTGATCAGCCGGCTCGGGGTGGACCTGCTGGACCACGGCGACCGGGTCTACCGGCTGCTGGGCTGCGAGGTCACCTACCACGGGCCGCCGCCGGCCGCCGGCCAGACCCTGCGGTACGAGATCCATGTCGAGGGCCACGCCGAACACGAGGGCGCACGGCTGTTCTTCTTCCGCAACGACTGCTACGTCGGCGACGAGCTGCGGCTGTCGGTGCGCGAGGGGCAGGCCGGCTTCTTCACCGACGCGGAACTCGCCGGCTCCGACGGCGTGCGCTGGTCGCCGGGAGCGCCGCCGCAGGGAGCAGCCGACCCGCCGGCCCTCGCACCGCCCGCCGCCGCCTTCGGCCCCGACGCGGTACGCGCCCTCGCCGCGGGCCGGCCCGCGGGGTGCTTCGGCCCCGGCTGGGACGCCACCCGCGCCCATGTGCGGACCCCGGTCGCGGGCGCGGGGCGGCTGCGGCTGCTGGACGAGGTGACGGAACTCGACCCCGCCGGGGGCCCCTGGGGCCGCGGCTACCTGCGCGCGGAGAGCGCGGTCCGGCCCGACGACTGGTTCTTCGAAGGCCACTTCCACCACGATCCCTGCATGCCGGGCACCCTGATGTTCGAGGGCTGCCTGCAGGCGATGGCGTTCTATCTGACCGCGCTGGGCTTCACCGTCGACCGGGACGGCTGGCGGTTCGAACCGGTGCCCGGCGAGCCCTACCGGATGCGCTGCCGGGGACAGGTCACCCCGCGCAGCCGTCGGCTGCGCTACGAGGTGTTCGTCAGCGCGCTCTCCGCGGGTCCGTGGCCCACCCTGCGCGCCGAAGTGCTGTGCACGGTGGACGGTCTGCCGGCCTTCCACGTCGCCGCGATGGGACTGCGGCTGGTCCCGGACTGGCCCCTGGAGCACTGGCGTCAGCTGGGCCCGCCGGCCGTTCAGACCAGCGGCGACCCCGTTCCGCTCCCGGCGCTGGGCGGTCTGCGCGACGCCGGTCCCGACCCGCGGGCGGTCACCGTCGCCGGGGCGGCCCTCGACCACCCGCGGATGCTGGCCGCCGCCTGGGGCCGCCCCAGCACCGCGTTCGGCGTCCGCGGGGCCCCGTACGACGACGGCAGGCGCTGTGCCCGGCTGCCCGGGCCGCCGTACCTGTTCGTCACCCGTGTGGTCGCCGCCGGCCTCGAACCGGACCGGCCCGCGCCGGGGTCCTGGCTGGTCGCCGAGTACGACGTACCGGAGCAGGTCTGGTACTTCGAGCAGAACGGCGCCCCGGTGATGCCGTTCGCGGTGCTGAACGAGGTGGTCCTGCAACCGTGCGGGATGGCCGCGAGTCTGCTGGTGCCCAAGCCGGCCAACGCCCCCGAGTTGCTCTTCCGCAACCTCCAGGGGACCGGCACCGTGCTGCGGGAGGTCCCGGCCGGGACCCGGGCGCTGCGGACCAGGGTCGAGCTGCGGTCCCTGTCGGAGTTCGACGGCGTCACCCTCGTCTCCTTCGAGGTCGGCTGCGAGGCGGTCGACGGGGACGGCGGCCGGGCCCCGGTCATGGAACTGTCCACGGTGTTCGGTTACTTCCCGGCGGCGGCGTTCGGCCACCAGCCGGGGCTGCCGCCCACCGACGCCGAACGCGCCCGGCTGGCCGCCCCCTGCGACCGGGTGGTGGAGCTGCGGGAGCGGCCCGGGCGGCACGGCCGCGGCTCGCTGCGGCTGCCCGGGCCGATGCTGCTCATGCTGGACCGGATCACCGGGTACTGGCCCGGGGCGGGCGCGGCCGGCCTGGGGCGGCTGCGGGCCGAACGGGTGGTAGACGCCGGGGACTGGTACTTCCGCGCGCACTTCTTCACCGACCCGGTGCAGCCCGGCTCGCTCGGCCTCGAGGGCGTGGTCCAACTGCTCCAGTGGTACCTGGCCGAACGCGACGCCGGGGCCGGGATGACCGACCCCCGGTTCGAGTCCGTGGCCGTCGGCCAGCAGGTGCGCTGGCTGTACCGGGGGCAGGTGGTGCCCGCCGACGCGCTGGTGACCTTCGAGGCCGAGATCACCGCGTACGGGACCGACGCGCGCGGCCGGTACGTACGGGCCGAGGCCTGGCTCTGGGTCGACGGCCGGCGGGTCTACCACCTGCCGGGGATCGGGGTCCGGGTGGTCGACGGCGACCCGGCGGTCCGCGAACTCACCCTGGATCCGGCCGTCGACACCTGGCTGGACGACCACCGCCCCAACCACGCGGTGCCGGCGGTGCCGATGATGACCACGGTGGACCAGCTCGCCACCGCCGCGTCCCGGCTCACCGGACGGCCCGTCACCGCACTGCGCGAGGTGCGGCTGCACCGCTGGCTGGCGCTGCCCGGACCGGTCCGGGTCCGTACCGACGCCGGGCCCGCGCCGGACGGCGGCACCGCGGTCCGCCTGTCCGTCCGGCAGGAGGCCGGCGCGCGCTCCCGGTACGACGTGGTCGCCGAGGCCACCGCGCCGGCCGGGGGCCCCGGGCCGCCCCCCGAGCCGCTGCCGCCGGTGCCCGACGGGCTGCCGCAGCCGGACCCGTACCAGTCCGGGGAACTGTTCCACGGACCGGCGCTGCGCTGCCTCACCTCGCTGTCGGTCGGGCCGGCCGGTGCCAGCGCGGTGCTCGACGCCGGGCTGGTCACCGCGCCGTTCGGCGAACTCGGGCAGGGCCTGCTCGACGGCTTCCTGCACGCCGTCCCGTCCCAGTCACTGTGGCGCTGGATCCCGGACCTGACCCGCGACATGGTCGGGTACCCGCACCGGCTGCCCTGGCTGGACCTGTACGAACCGCTGCCCACTGAGGGCGAAGTACGCGTCGAGGCGCGGTTCGCCGGGTTCGACCAGGGGCAGCGGCTGATGCCGGTGATCGACGCGCAGGTCCAGGTGGCGGGCCGGGTCGTGGCCCGGTTCCGGCTGGTGGAGCTCCTGGTGCGGCTGCCGGGGATCGACCGGGTGTCCCCGCCGGACCGGCGGGCCTTCGCGACCGGGCTCCGGTGCGTCGCCACGGCCGGTCTGTCCAGCACGCGCGACGGGGTCACCACGCTCGCCCTCGACACGGTCCGCCGGTTCGACTTCCTTCCCGGCTCCACCGACCGGATCTACCGGCTGCCGCCCGGGCTGCCGCTGCCCGAGCGGACCGCCCGGATCGCGGTCCAGGAGCACGTGTCCCGGCTGGCCGAGGTTCACCCCGCGGAGATCGAGGTGGGAGCCGGCCCGGACTCGGCCCGCACTGCCGCCGTCTCCGGCCGGGTCTGGCAGGTACGGGTCGAGCGGCGGGCGGACGCGGTGGTGGTCCGTACTCGCGGCGGTTAGGGCTTGCCGGAGCGTCCGGTGCGGAGCCGGGAACGGTATTCGCCCGGGGGCATGCCTCGGGCACGCCGGAAGGCACGGTTGAAAGCGTGCGGCGAGGCGTAGCCGACCGCGTACGAGATCGACTCGACCGGCTCACGGGTGTCGCGGAGCCGGACCGATGCCAGGTCGATGCGCCACTGCGTGACGTACGCGCCCGGAGTCTGTCCGAGGGCGGACCGGAAGTGTCTGGTCAGCGTCGCCCGGGAGACGCTCGTCGCGGCGGCCAGCGCCCCCGTGGTCCAGGGGTGTTCCGGCTGGGCGTGGACCCGTGCCAGGGCGTCGCGGACGACCGGATCACGCATCGCTCCCAGCCAGGACCCGGACCGCTCCTGCGGGTGGCGGGCCAGCCAGGCGCGTACGAACTGGACGAGCAGGAGGTCGACGATGCTGTTGACGGCGGCGGTGGTGCCGATCTGGGGTTGCGCGAGTTCCGCGGTGAGGAGTTCGACGGTCCTGCTGAACTGCGCGTTCTGGCCGGCTGTGACGTGCATCGGCTGGGCGAGGGCGGTGAGCACGGGGGTGTTCACCGCCGGGTCCTGCTCATAGTGCAGGACGATCACTTCCGTCTCCGCCGGTGCCGAGCCCAGCCGCATGGCCCGGCCCTCGCCAAAGGCCCGGGCCGCCGCCGCACGGTCGCAGGAACCCATTGTCACGCCGGCGGCGCCGGCTATCCCGTGCGCGGTGCCCGGCGGTACCAGGACGGCGTCCCCGGCCCGCACCTGAAGCGGTTTCTCGCCGGTGACGTGCAGCCACATCGTGCCGCGGGACACCACGTGCAGTGCCGCTCCCGGGTAGGTGTCCAGCCACAGGCCCCAGGTTCCGCCGGCCTTCAGCATGACTCCGAGCGCCCCGCGCGCACCCGAAACACGCAAGACCTCCGCCAGCACGTCCATGGGTCCATTCTCGTCCACCGCCGCGAACCGCCCACCGGCGGGCGGCATGTCCGTCCTCGCCGCGGGCCTCAGGTCACGTCGAGGACCACCTTTCCCGGTACCTTCCGCGCGAACAGCGCCTGGACGGCGTCGTCCACGTCCCGCCAGTCGCCCCGCAGTCCGACCGGTGCCGAGAGCCTCCCGGCGGCCATGAGGCCCAGCAGATCCGTCAGCTCAGCGCTGGTCGGCGTCATGTCGCCGTAGGTGGCGACGGAGCGGGGTTCGCCGAAGCCGAACAAGGTCCCGGCCGGGAACGTGGTGTCCTGCCCCGAGGAGTAACCGACCAGGTGGATGGTGCCGCCCTCGGCGAGGGCGCTGAACGCCTGGGCCACCAGCGGCCCGCCGACCGTGTCCAGGACGAGGTCGAACCGGTTCTCGGTCCCGGCCAGGTCGGTCAGGACCTGGTCGGCGCCGAGGTCGCGGAGTCCGGCGGTCCGGTCCGGCGACCCGACGAGGGCCGTCACCCGGGCGCCCGCCAGCGCCGCCATCTGGACCGCGAAGTGCCCCACGCCCCCGCTGGCGCCGGTGACCAGGACGTCGCGCGCCAGCAGGGAACGCTTGCGCAGCACCCGCAGAGCGGTGACTCCGGCGATGCCCAGCGCGGCCGCGTCGGCCAGGTCCACACCCGCGGGGACGATGCCGAGCGAGGCGGGACCGACCGCCACCCGCTCCGCCCACGCGTGGGGAGCCATGCCCACGGCCACGCGGGTGCCTTCGGACGGCCCCGACCCGTCGGACGCGGCGCGCACCACGACGCCGGCCGCGTCGTGACCGTGCACGGCACCGGCCGGCCACTGGTCCACGTAGTTGAGCTCTCCGAAGTTGAGACTGATGTGCCGTATCTCGACCAACGCCTCGTCGCGGGCCGGTACGGGCTCATCGACATCGGCGAACCGGACGGGCCCGGCCTCACCGTGATCGACCACAAGGGCGCGCATAGCTGTGTTTCCTTCTGTCGTGGATGCGCCGGAACGCTCGGCGCGGCAACGGACGGAGTGCGCGAACACCGCACTGCCGCCTCCCTTGAAACCCTACGCAGGAGCGGGACAGCGACCAGTCCCCTGAGAATCAATCAGTTGACGTTCTGTGTCAGTGCCGCTCACGGCGCGTCGGGCGCCGCGCTCAGGTGGTGCGGGCGCCGCCATGGACGCCGACGTCCGGCGGCTGCCCGTCGTGCGTCCGGGGCAGGCTCGCCCCGACCCGTGCGGCTGTCTCGCGCAGCCAGATGTGTGCGGCGTCGTGGGTGTGCACGGGGTGCCACCACAGGGCCTCCCGCAGCGGCACCGCCTCGTACGGCGGGTCCACCAGCCGCACCGCGGCGATCGGTGCGAGCAGCCGGGCCAGACGTGCCTGGACGAGGGCGATACGACGGGTGCCGGCGACCAGCAGCGGCAGTAGCTGGAAACTGTCGACGGAGACCTCGACGCGTGGCTCGACACCGAGCATGCCGAGCTGCCGCACGGCCGGTGCGTCGTAGGTGCGCTGGTACGTCACCCACGGCAGCCGGACCAGGTCCTCGCGGGTGAGCCGGCCGTCGACGCTCGGATGGTCGTCGGCCACCAGGAACATCCAGCGGTCGTCGTAGAGGTCGGTGGCGCAGAAGTCGCTGATGACGCCGTGCGGCATGAGCAGGCCGTCGGTGGTGCCGAGCAGGGCGGCCGTGTCGTCGACCACGGTGGCCGAGGCGCTGGCGCGGCCTCGGTGCGCTCGTCGGCGAGTTGCTCGCTCACCTGCTCGAGGATCCGCTCGGCGACGGCGAGTTCGTCCCGCTCGGACCGTACCTTCGCCAGCTGCTTGGCCATCTGTTATTCGAGTTCGTCCAGTTCCGCACGCCGTGCGGTGATCCGTTCCAGCAGTTCGGGATCCTTGCACCGGCTCGTAGAAGGCCACCCGGCCACAGCGAGCGGGAACCGGCGAGAGCGCCCAGCCCGGGGAGGGAAGTTGCCGGCGCGGCAGGCGCGGTCTTCCGTTGCGGTAATCAGCGAACTCGGCACTCCGCCACCGAGGCAACGGCAGAGACCCGGATGGGACACGGCCGGAGAGTGCTGCGGCTCGGGGCGGACGGGGAAGGTCACGGGCTGGATTCCTGGACCGCGTGCAGTGGGTCCGGTGCCGCTGCCCCCGCGGCGGGCTCCAGCAGCCGGCGGATGCGCTCGTGCTCGGCGGCCATCTCGGGTGTGGCGAGGAAGTCGTCGAGATCGGCGGAGACCTCGTGGTCGATGTCCTCGATGGAACGGATGGCGAGTTCGTAGAGTTCGCCGCGCCGGTGGTGCTCCAAGTAACTCTGCCAATGCGCCAACGCGCTGATGACGGTGAGGACTCCGGTGTCCAGATCGTCATCGACCAGGATGCCGTCATAGATCGTCGCGAGCTTGTCCTGCAGCTCGGCGGCACTGATGGTCAGGATGTTCGCGCAGGCGTCGCCAAGTGCCGTCCGGGCGTCTTCGGTGAGTTCGTCCTCGGTGGCACCGCCGAGCAGCTCCGGCCGCACCAGACGAGTGACCGTCTCCTCTCCGAAGACACGAGCCCCGCCCTCGGTGGCCCCGACGACCAGCCGGAGAATGTCCGCCTCGAGGTCGCTGTAGTTCACGCCCCCAGCCTAGGGCCAATGGCTTCGGGTCAGGTCCGCTTGCGGCTCGCGATCTCGTCAGAGAGCTGCTGCACGTGGGCGGGGTCCGCGTCCCGGGCAAGGGCGACGCAGTGGTCCATGACGGCCGGCCGGTAGCGCACGGGCAACGTCTGTCCTGGGGCGAGTCGGGTGAGCTCGGTGATCGTGAGGTCTTCGTCTGCGATACCGCGGAACGAGATGCCGTCGGCGGTCTCCACGTCGAACATCAGGATCACGCGTGGGTTGTTGTTGACCTCCCGCCAGTCGACGAGAACGCCGAGCGCGAGCGCCCCCGTACGCAGTTCCGCATTGCGCTTCCGTGCATCACTGCTCAGGAGCGGGTTCGGGGCGACGCCCGGGAAGTCGGGCCCGACGCCGAGCGATTCCCGACTCAGGTCGGGTCTGAGCTGCGCCATCAGATCGTTGAGTTTCCTCTTCGAACCGAACATCCTGCCCCTTCCCTCACACCGGTGCCGGAATCTCGGCCTGGCGCTTCGCCTTCACTGCGATGGTACGTCGCGGCCATTTCCGACCTCCGTCGCATCGCCCCGTCCCGATGGGGTCGCCGTCTGCGGCCGCAGACAAGCTCGGTCGGTGCACCTGTCTGTCGGACGAGCCACGTCCGCACCGCGACCGCAACGTGGTCGAACGACGTTTCGCCCGCCTCAAGCAGTTCCGCGCGATCTCGACCAGATTCGACAAGCCCGCCGATCGCTACCGTCCGTACTGGACTTCGAGCTGGAGGTCGCCGCCGTCATCGGCCGTGAGGGCGCGACCTCACCCCCGCACAGGCCCGCGAGCGCATCGTCGGCTGCACCGTCTTCAACGACTGGTCCGCCCGCGACCTCCAGTCGGCGGAGATGAAGGTCGGCCTCGGCCCCTGCAAGGGCAAGGACACTGCCACCACCCTCGGCCCGTACCTGGTCAGCGCCGACGAGCTGGAGCCCTGCCGCGACACCGACAGGCTGCTGCGCCTCACGCTGACCGCCGAGGTCAACGGCGTCGAGCCGCCCGTGCCGCTGCCGGCCGGCCGGCGCCGCAGCCGGGAGCGGCGGGTTCAGGAATCTTGTCGCGGGTGAAGCGCGATGTACTGCCATCTGGCCGGTGGCCAGGTGTGGGTGACGGGTCGGTGAACAGTCACCTCACGTCATCAAGCCGTTGACTGCCATTGGCCTGCGTGTCGCCGGTGTGGCCGAAGATCACTCCCGCCATGTTCCCAGCACACGCGTCTTCCGACCGTCCCGGTCCTCCGTCCTCCGCCCCCGCGGTGGCGCTCGTCGCGCCTGTCCGTCCGGGGCGTCGCCCGGTCGATCCGCCGACGGAAAGCACGCTCACGGTGGGCACCGACGGTGAAGGATCGGAGCGCCTTCGATGAGCATTCAGGTCTCGCCGCAGCTGAACAATCTGTTGTTCGTGCTGATCGGCGAGAAGATGCTGCAGGCCGACGAGGACAAGGCGTTCGCC
>NZ_JBFAAP010000091.1:0-17863 GCF_040639815.1 Streptomyces sp. NPDC023723 | reverse complement strand
CGACGGAGGTACCGCGCCGGCGGCCGGGCGGGCCGACGGTCGCGCGGCGTCGGCGGACTCGGGCGTGGTCCCGGCCGAGGCCGCCGGGGATCACGTCGTCACATCGCTCACCGGCGGTCGTGCCGTGCCCGCCGTCCCGCCCGCGGAGTACCGGCGGCTGCTCGCTCCCGATGCCGCCGACCGCCGGGCGGCGGCTCTGCTGCGCCACCCCGATCTGCTCGCCCCCGTCGCCGGCCTGCACCGCGCGCGGCTGCTGTCCCGCCTGTCCACGGGCTCGGCACCGGCCGCCTGAGCGGCGGCGGACCGGCCCGCCGCCGACCGCGGTCGCCTGCGCCGTGCGGGAGCCACGTCCCGCGCCGCCGTGGTGCGGTCAGGCGGCCGGGGTCAGGACCGGCCGGGCCGGGGCCTCGACGGTGTCGGCGCGTACCGGCACCGGCACGGGCCCGCGCCGCCCGCGCAGCAGGTGGCCCGCGCCGATCGCGGCGGCGATGAGGAGACCGCCCGTCACCAGGGCGCCCCGCGCGCCGGCCAGCTCCATCAGCAGGCCGAGCGCCGGCGGACCGCCGAGGCTCCACACCGTGCCGACGCTGCTCCACACACCGAGCACCCGGCCCCGCAGGCGGGCGGGCGGGTCGGTCTGGAGGACCGCCGTGGCGGCCGTGTCGGAGACCGACTCCACCACCGCCATCGGCAGCACCATGACCAGCAGCACGGCCATCGACGGCGCCACTCCCGCCACCATCTGGAGCAGTCCGCCGGCCGCCGCCAGCGCGCCCACCAGCCGCACCGAGGGCCGCCGCAGCCGGGCACCCAGCACCGCGCCGACGATGCCGCCGGCCGCGAGCACGGTGGAGACCGTGCCGAACGACCCGGCGCCGCCCGCGAGCGGCCCGGTGACCAGCACGGCCAGGGTGAGCTGGTAGTTCCGCCCGAAGACCGCGCTGATCCCGGTGACACCGGCCAGCGCCAGCAGCCGGGGCCGCCGGGCGAAGAAGGCCAGCCCCTCGCGCACGCTCAGGCCGGGCCCGGCGGCAGGGCGCCGGGACGGCTTCCCGCCCGCTCCGGCCCGCGCCGCCGCCCCGCGCACCGGACGCAGGAACGGGATGACGGAGGCCACGAACACGAACGACACCCCGTTGGCCGCGTAGGCCGCGGCCGTGCCCAGGAAGCCGACGGCGACCCCGGCCAGCGCGGCACCGGTGAGCCGGCCCGCCTGGTGCACCAGGGCGCCCACCCCGATCGCGGAGGGCAGGTCCGCGGCCGGGACCAGGTCGTTGCCCAGCAGGGCGCAGGCCGGACCGTCGACGGTGGCGATGACACCGGTCACGGCGGCCAGCACCATCAGCGACGTCATGTCGAGCCGGTCCAGGGCCACCAGGACGGCCGTGGTGAAGGCGATGGAGCCGAGCAGCGCCTGGCTGACGGCGGCCGTCACCCGGCGCGGCCAGCGGTCGACGGCGGCACCGCCGAAGACGCTGATCAGCAGGGCGGGCGCGGCCTGCACGGACATGGACAGGCCGGTCGCGGCGGCGGACCCGGTGATCTGGAGGACCAGCAGGTTCTGCACCGTGAGCTGCATCCACGTACCGGCGTTCGACACGAAGTTCGCGAGCGACCACCAGCGCATGCCGCGGTGGCGCAGGGCCCGCCACGGGGAACGGGACGGGGGCGGGGAAGAAGCGGAGGAAGGCACGTTGCGTCACTCGGGAAGGCCGGGCGGGACCCGGTGGGGGAGGGGGACCGGAGCGAGGTCGCCGGCTTCGCTGCGCGGTCGGTGCTCCACAAGGCCGGAGTACGGCGCCGACCATGGTGGCAGAGGAGGACGGTCGGTCGGTGCCGGAGCGGCCCGCCGGGTTGCTGTGCGTTCCGGCAACCCGGCGGGCCCGCCCGGCACTTGGCCCGGTGAGTGTGGTTGATCACAGGCGGCCGGCCGTTGGGGGCGGGAGGGCCGGACGCCTCCGCTGACTCCTGTGCCGCGTGGGGCGCGGCAGGCGTCGGAGCATGGAGACGACTCGGTGGGGCACTCGGGGCCCGGTCGTCAGCGCTGCGCGGAGGAAGGAAGGTCTCCTCATGATGCCGATGGCGGCGTTCGCCACGAAGACCGAGGCCCGGGCCCCCTGGGACCGCGCCCTGGTGACCGGGGGTGCGGGGTTCCTCGGCGCACACCTGTGCACCCGGCTGCTGGATTCGGGTGCCGAGGTCGACTGCCTGGACGATCTCTCGACCGGCCGGGCCGAGAAGGTGGCCCACCTCGCGGGCCGCTCCGGGTTCCGGTTCCTGGAACGGGACGTCGCGGACCCCGGACTGCCGGACGCCCTCGCCGGACCCTACGACCTGGTCCTGCACCTGGCCGGCCCCGGCTGCCCGGCGGCCTGGCCGGACCGGCCGCTGGACCTGCTGGACGCCACGAGCGCGGGCACCCGCGCCGCACTGGCCGTCGCCGCCCGGGACGGCGCCCGGTTCCTGCTGGCCTCCGCGCCACCGGCCCCGGGCCCCGGCCCCGACGACCCCTTCTCGGCGCACGGCGCGTACGCCGAGGCGGTCCGGTTCGCCGAGGCCCTGGTCGCCGCGCGGGCGGGCGTCCCCGGCTCGAACGCCGGCATCGTGCGGCTGTTCACCGCGTGCGGGCCCGGAATGCGCACGGACGGCGGCGGAGTGCCGGGCACCTTCCTCGGCCAGGCCCTGGCGGGCCGCCCGGTCACCGTCGCCGGGGACGGCAGCCGCAGGCACTCGCTGTGCTACGTCGACGACATGGTCGACGGCATCCTGCTGGTCGCGGCCGGCCGGTCGGTACGGCCGGTGGACCTCGGCGGCGACGAGGCGCCCACGGAACGCGAGATCGCCCGCCGGATCATCGAGCTGACCGGCTCGGACGCGCCCCTGACCTGCACCGGCGGGCCGCCCGACGGCCCCGCGCAGCCCCGCCCGGTGACCGGCTTCGCCCGGGAGATCTTCGGCTGGATGCCCGGCGTGACCTGGCAGGAGGGCCTCGCGCGCACCGTCGCCGCCCACACCGAACGGCCCGAACCGGTGCCGGCCACCGCGGTGCGCGGCGGCGAGCGGCGGTGGGCGTGAGGCGCCGGCCGCCCGTACGACAACCCCCTCGGCAGCGTCCGCCGCACCCCGAACGACGGCCCCTCCCAAGGCGCCCGCACCACACCGCGGGCCTTCGCGGACGTTCCGCACTCCGCCGCAGGCCCGCTGATCACCGCGTCCTCCGGCCCGCGGAGCAACTGCCCTTCCGTTACGCGCATCCGTAAGACATCACGTCACCAGTTTTGCGTGTTGACACGACTTAAGTTGGGGATATTGTCGACGCAACCACATCCGTAACACACCGGAGTCATCCGTGGAACGCGTCGTTCACATCACCCGCCCCGCTCAGCCGGAAGCCGTCGCGCCGAACGGGACCGGGGACCGGCGCGTCGCGGCCCTCCTGGACCGGGCCGGTGTCCCGGCCCCGGCCCTGCGGCGCGGGGCCGCGCGGGTCCTCGCCGACAACTGGACGGGTGCCTCCACCGTCCCCTCCCGCACCCTCTATCCGCACCAGTGGAGCTGGGACTCGGCGTTCGTCGCCATCGGGCTGCGCCACCTCCGCGCCGACCGCGCCCAGCGCGAACTGGAGTCGCTGCTGGCCGCGCAGTGGGCGGACGGCCGTATCCCGCACATCGTGTTCAACCCGGCCGTGCCCGAGGACGCCTACTTCCCCAGCCCGGACTTCTGGCGCTCCTCCCGGGCCGGCCGGCCGGCCGGTGCCCCCGCCGCCCCGGAGACCTCGGGCATCGTCCAGCCCCCGGTGCACGCCCTGGCCGCCTGGCTGGTGCACGTGGCGGACCCGGCCGAGTCGCACCGCCGCGGTTTCCTCGCCCACGCCTACCCGCGGCTCACCGCCTGGCACGACTACCTGCTCACCCGCCGCGACCTCGGCGGCGGCGGACTCGCGGCGGTCGTCCACCCCTGGGAGCCCGGCACCGACAACAGCCCCTGCTGGGACCGCGCCCTGGCCCGGGTCGAGCCTGCCCCGCCGGGCACCTTCCGGCGCGCCGACCTCGCCCACGGCCACCCCCACGACCGGCCCACCGACCTCGACTACGGCCGCTACGTCCGCCTCGCGGCCGACTACCGCGAGGCCGGCTACGACGACCGCGCCGCCCGGCCCGCCTTCGCCGTCGAGGACCCCTGCTTCAACGCCCTGCTGGCCGTCGGCGAACACGCCCTCGCCGCCATGGCCCGCGCCCTCGGCCGCGCCGACGCCCCGCACACCGCCCGCGCCGCCGCCCTCACCCGGAACCTGGTCGCCCGGCTCTGGGACGCCGGGGCCGGCCTCTTCCGGGTCCGCGACCTCGGCACCGACACCCTGGTCGACGAGCGCGCCGTCACCGGCCTGGTCCCGCTGCTCGTCCCGGACCTGCCGGCCGACGTGACCGGCGCCCTGCGCCGCACCCTGACCGGACCGGGCTTCGCCGCCCCCGCCACCCGGCTGGTCCCCAGCTACGACCTCACCGGCCCGGCCTTCGACCCGCAGCGCTACTGGCGCGGCCCCGCCTGGTTCAACACGGCCTGGCTGATCCACCGGGGACTGCGCACCCACGGCCTGGACGCGGACGCCGCACGCCTGCGGCGGGGTTTCCTCACCGAGGCCGGCCGGTCCCGGTTCGCCGAGTACGTCGATCCGGTCACCGGCGCGGCCCGCGGCGCCCGGCACTTCTCCTGGACCGCCGCCCTCACCCTCGACCTGCTGAGCACCTCGCCGCGCTGACCCGGCCGGTCAGTGCCGCCCGAGCTTGGCCAGCACCCCGCCCGCCGTGGAGGCCGGGCCCGCCGTCGCCGTCACCGAGCGGTGCACCAGGTGGGCGTCGCGCCGCAGGTCCTTCGCGGCGTGCCGGCCGCGCCACAGCAGCGAGGGGGCGGCACCGGTGTCGTCGGCCGCGATCAGCAGCCCGCCCAGCATGGAGAGGTTCTTGAAGAAGTGGATGCGCTGCTGGGCGCGGGCGGACGGATCGTCCTCCTCCCAGAAGCGGTGACCCGCCAGCGTGGTGGGGACCAGCGTCGCGGCCAGGGCCAGCGCCGCCAGCCGGGGACAGCGGCCCAGCCCCAGCATGATGCCGCCCGCCACCTGGACCGCCCCGTTGATCCGCACCAGTTGCTCGGTGCCGTCCGGCAGCGCGCTCACCCGGTCCGCCACCGGACGCACCACGGGTTCGGCCGCCGGGGCGACGTCTTTCGGGCTGCGCAGGGAGTGCAGGCCGCCGGTGACGAACATCGAGGCCAGCATCGGCCGGCCGGCCAGGCGCAGAAGGCTCATGGTGTGCTCCAGACGTGAGGTGCTCCTGTGGCCGTCGCCGGGTTCCCCGCCCGGTCCGCACCAATCGGCGCCCGGCACCGACGGAACAACAACCTCGTGCACGGATCTTGACCCGGTCCGGAGCGGCCACTTAGCGTTCCCGCACTGATACGTGATTGAAACGTTTCAGACCTTAGAACGAGTCGAGGGACGCACCATGCACGAACTCAACGGGCCGCGCTCCGCAATGCCGCGCCGCCGTGTCCTCGCCGCCGGTCTCGGCACCGGTGTCGCCGCCGCCGTGGGCGCCGCCGTCGGAGCCCCCGCCGCCTCCGCGCAGTCACCGAGCGGCGCGGCCGCGAGCACCCGGTCCGCGTCCGCCGGCCAGGCCCCCGGCGCCGCCTGGTTCGCCGAGCCGCCGCGGTCGGTGCGCCCCAAGTTCCGCTGGTGGTGGCCGGACGGTCTGGTCGACACCGACGAGATCGCCCGGGAGATCGACCAGATCGCCGACGCCGGCTTCGGCGGTGTGGAGATCTCCGCCGTCCACCACAGCGTCACCGACAAGTCGGTGCTGGACACCGCCCACCACGGGTGGGGGAGCAGACCCTGGCGGGACGGTGTGGAGGCGGCCCTGCGCCGGGCCGTGCGGCGCGGCCTCACCGTCGACATCACGCTCGGCCCGAGCTGGCCGACCGCCGTCCCCGGCGTCACCCCCGACGACCCGGCCGCCGTCCAGGAACTCGCCCACGGCCGCGCCTCGGTGCCGGCCGGCACCACCTACCGGGGCCCGGTCCCGGCGCCCGTGCACGAGGCGGCCTCCGGCGTCACGAAGCAGACCCTCGTCGCCGTCCAGGCCGCCCGGGTGAACCCGGCCAACTCCACCCGCAAGGAGACCGGCCTCGACCTCGCCTCCGTCCAGGACCTCACCGCCACCGTCACCGACTCCGCCTTGACCTGGACGGCGCCCGCCGACGGCGAGTACGTGCTGATCTCCTACTGGCGGCGCGGCTCGGGCCAGCAGCCCGAGTCCGGCCCGCACTCCGCGCCCGCCGCCCTCGTCGTCGACCACTTCAGCGCGGCCGGCACCCGGGCGGTCACCGAGTACTGGGAGCGGAACCTCCTCACCCCCGCCCTGCGCAAGCTGCTGAAGGCGGCGGGCGGCGCCTTCTTCGAGGACTCGGTCGAACTGGAGACCGACGGCCTGGTCTGGACGCCCGAGCTGCCCGAGGCGTTCGAGGAGCAGCACGGCCGCCCGCTGCTGCCGTACCTGCCCGCCCTCGTCCTGGACGACAGCAACCAGGTGTTCGCCTTCGAGGCCCAGCAGACCCGGCAGATCCGGCACGACTTCTGGGAGACCGTCTCCCACCTCTTCAACCGCCACCACGTCACCGCCCTGCGCGACTGGGCGCACTCCCTCGGCATGCGGCTGCGCGCCCAGCCCTACGGCCTGCAGACCGACGCCATCGCCACCGCGACGATCCTCGACATCGCCGAGGGCGAGTCGCTCGGCTTCAAGAACCTCGACGACTACCGCTGCCTGGCCGGCGGCCGCGACCTGGCCGGCCACACCGTGCTCTCCTGCGAGGCGGGCGCCTACAACGGGTCGGCGTACAGCACCACCTGGGACCGGTTCCTGCGCACGATGGGCGGCGCCTACGCGGCCGGTGTCAACCAGACCGTCGTGCACGGCTTCTCCTACGCCACCGTCCCCGGCGCCGCCTGGCCCGGCTTCGCCGCTTTCAGCCCCTACAACGGCGCCCCCGGCTACGGCGAGTCCTGGGGCCCGCGCCAGCCCACCTGGGACCACCTGCCGGACATCGCCGGCTACCTGGGCCGGGTGCACCGCGTCCTGCAGTCCGGTGTCACCCGGGCCGACGTCGCCGTCTTCCGGCAGACCGGCTACACCGCCACCGGCATCGGCGCCTCCTGGTTCACCGCCACCGGCGTCCCGCTCGGCTGGACCCACCAGTTCCTCAGCGGCCCGCTCCTCGACCTGCCCGCCGCCACCGTCAAGGACGGCCGGCTCGCCCCCGACGGCCCCGCCTACAAGGCGCTCTTCGTCGAGGGCGACTTCTTCTACTCCTCCACCCCCACGCTGGCCCTCGCCGACGCCCGCAAGCTGCTCGCGCTGGCCGGGAAGGGGCTGCCGGTCGTGCTGCTCGGCGCCTTCGACCAGGCACTGACCCCGGGCGTCCCGGCCGACGGCGAGACGGAGCGGCTGCGCGACGTCCTCGCCCGGCTGCTCGCCCTGCCGCACGTCGCCCAGGTCACCGACAAGGCCGCCGTCGGCGACGCCCTCACCGGCCTCGGTGTCACCCCCGACGTGCGCCACGCCGTCTCCTCCACGCTCCTGAACGCCCACCGGGTCACGGACGACGCGGACTTCTACTACCTCGTCAACGGCAAGCACGCCGAGACCGTGAAGCCCGCGGTGGCCGCCATCGACCACGACGTGACCCTGCGCCGCACCCTGCGCGCCGGCACCGTGCCGTACCTGCTGGACCCGTGGACCGGCGAGGCCGTCCGGCTGGCCCGGTACACCGAGGACGGCGACGAGGTCACCGTCCGCGTCACCCTCCAGCCCGGCCAGGCCACCATCGTCGCGCTGGGCCGCCCGGGACTGTTCGGGGACCGCGCCGGCAACCGCCCGTACGCCGTGGCCACGGACGCGGACGAGGCGCTGTTCACCACCAAGGGCCTGGCCGTGCGCACCACCGCGGCGGGCACCTACACCACCCGGCTGTCGCGGGGCCGCGCGGTCACCACCGTGGTCCGAGAGGTGCCCGCGCCGATCACGCCCGCGGCCTGGACCCTGGAGGTCGAGGACCGGCTCCCCGGCGCCACCGCGACCCGCACCGAGACCGTGCGCCGCACGGTGCGACTGGACACGCTGCTGCCCTGGTCGCAGATCCCCGAACTGGCCGACTCGGCCGGCGTCGGCCGCTACCGCACCACGGTCACGCTGCCCGCCGACTGGGACGCCTCGCACGGCGCCCATCTGGAACTCGGGCAGGTCAGCGACACCTTCCGGGTCACCGTCAACGGCACCCGGACGGCCCCGGTGGACCGCCTGCACCCCGTCGCCGACCTCGGCCCGTACCTGAAGCGCGGCCGCAACACCCTGGAGATCGAGGTCGCCACCCCGCTCATCAACCGCCTGAGGGTGGCCCGCCCGGACGTGTTCGGCACCTCCGCCCGGCAGGACTACGGCCTGGTCGGACCGGTCCGCCTGGTGCCGTACGTCCAGACGGTGGTGGGCTGACGGTCACCGGCCCGGCGGGAGAGCGGCCCCTTCCATGGGCGCCGCTCTCCCGCCGGTTCCGGCTCCCCGGCGGGGGCGGGTGACCGTCCGCCGACGGCTGAAGGGCAAGGGTTGTGGGAGCGCTCCCAACGGGGCACCATACAGCGGTGACCTCGACTGCCACCGCCACCGTACGCCCGTACCGTCCCGAGGACGCCGCGGCCCTGGACGACATCTGCGTCCGCACCGGACACAACGGCCAGGACAGCCGTCCGCACTACACCGACCCCGGTGTCCTGCCCGCGACCTTCGCCGCCCCGTACGCCCACCTGGAGCCCGGCCTGACCTTCGTGCTGGACGACGGGGCGGGCCACGCCGTCGGCTACGTCCTCGGCACCGCCGACACCCCGCGCTTCGCCGCCGACTTCCGCACCCGGTGGCTGCCCGCGGTGGCCGGCCGCTACCCGGCGCCCGCGGGCACCCCCGGCTCCCCGGACGAGGTGATCGCCCAGCTGCTGCACCGCCCCGAGCGGATGGTCGTGCCCGAACTGGCCGCCTACCCGGCCCACCTGCACATCGACCTGCTGCCCGAGTGGCAGGGCCGCGGCCACGGGCGGGCCCTGATGCACACGTTCCTGCGGGCGCTGCGGGAACAGGGGGTGCCCGCCGTCCACTTGGTGATGGCGACGGCCAACACCCCGGCCCGGGCCTTCTACGACCGGCTGGGCTTCCACGCGATCGACGTGCCCTCGTTCGGGGCGGACACCGCGGCGCTCGGGCGCGGCACGGACGCGGACCCGAAAACCTCCGGATGACTTCGAACGGTCAGCCCAGGGCCAGCTGATAGACGTTGAACGCCCGTTTGATGACCGGCTGGGCGACGTTGCGCACCCGCACCCCGCCCGCCGTCATCCCGTGCTCCGAGCCCATGTGCGCGTGCCCGTGCACCGCGAGGTCGGCGCCCGCCGTGTCGATGGCCTCGGCCAGCAGGTAGCTGCCGAGGAACGGGTAGATCTCCAGCGGCTCGCCGGCCAGCGTGTCGGCGACGGGGGAGAAGTGGGTCAGCGCGATCCGCGCCGCGCACTCCTGGCCGTCCAGGTCCTTCAGCGCGGCACACAGGGCGTCCGCGCTGCGCCGGGTGGTGCGGACGAACTCCTTCATCACCGGCTCGCCGAACTCCCCGGCGCTGCGCCCGACGAACCCCCCGCCGAACCCTTTCGTCCCGGCGACCCCGACCCGGGTACCCGCGCAGTCGACCACCGCGCCCTCGCCCTCCAGGACCGTCACCCCGGCCGTCCGGAGGATCTCGGTCACCTTCTCGGGCTGCTCGTCGTGGTGGTCGTGGTTGCCGAGCACGGCCACCACCGGCACCGGCAGGTCCCTGACCTCGCGGGCCACCACGTCCATCTCCTCCGGCGTGCCGTGCCGGGTCAGGTCGCCGGCGAGCAGCAGCAGATCGGCACAGTCGGGCAGGGTCTCGAAGGCGGGCCGCAGCAGCCCCTGGCTGTCCAGGCCCATGTGGATGTCTCCGACGGCGGCGACACGGATCATCACAGCTCCTCGGCACGGTCGGGGCCGGCGGTCTCGGCCACCACGATGTCGCTGTGCACGGTCAGCCCGGCCAGCTCCTCCTCGACCACCCGCAGCAGGGTCGCGCGGCACTGGGCGGAGGGCACCGTCCCGGTGACCACCACCGCCCCGGCCCGGACCTCGGCCCGTACGCCCAGCTCGCCCAGTTCCTCGGCGGCCAGCCGGTCGTGCAGGTGGGCGACCCGGTACTCGACGTTCTCCGCGTTCATCGGCGCTCCTCCTCCGCGGGGGTGGCGGGGATGATCTCCAGCCGCTCCAGGACGTAGAAGAAGGCGGCGGGCATCGGGTCGGCCCCGCAGTCGTGGCGCAGCCGCGCCCAGTCGATCTTCTCCCGCAGGGTGCGGGCGATCGGCAGTACGGCACCGAAGTCGCAGTGGTGTTCGGAGAAGGCCGCCAGCAGACCGCGCAGCAGGTCGGTCGGGGACAGTACCGGCATGAGCACCGAGTCGACCGACAGTCCCTCGGCCCGGTCCAGCAGCTCGGCGCCGACGGGTTCGTGCCCGAGCGCGTGGATCAGGTCGACCTGCTGGCCGAGACAGTCGGCCTTCAGCAGCCAGTCCTCGGGCGGCGTGTACACGGACACGCCGGCCGCCCGCAGCGCCTCGGCGACCGCGTCGGCGTCCTCGGGCCGGATGCAGAAGTCGACGTCGTGCTGGAGGTTCTGGACGCCGCCGTGCGCGTAGACGGCGACACTGCCGGCGAGGGCGAACGGCAGCCCGGTCTTCTTCAGCAGCGCCCCGACCTGCTTGGCGGCCTGGAGGATCGCCTGGTTGCGGTCGAGGGGGAGGTCCGTCTCCGCCGGTGGCGGAGCGCCCGGGACGGGCACCGTCTCGCCCGCCACGCGCAGTTCGGACACGCCGGCGCGCTGGTCGAGAGCGTGATCGTCGGCGGGCTGCGTCATCGCTGTCCCCTTTCCGGACCGGGCCGTTCCGCGGCCGCCGAGGGGAGAGGTCCCCCCGGGCCGCGAGCTGCCGTTCGGGTACCCGGCGGACCACCGTCGACACGGGGCGGTACGGGCGCCCGGCCCCGGGGCACCCGGACGGCATGAACGGCGACGAGTACCGCACCGTCGAGCGGCTGGTGGCGGCGTGGCTGGCGGAGACCGAACGGCACGACCCCGCCGCGGCCCGCGCGGCCCGGGCCGGCTGGGAGCGGGGCGCGCTGTCCGGCCGGTCCGCGCAGGACCTGGCCACCTGGGTCACCGCCCGCGTCACCGACACCGGCTTCCACGAGGACGAGGGCCCGTACATCGCCGGTGCGGAACGCATCACCCCGGCGGACAAGGAGACGGTGCACGGCTGGCTGCGGGCACGTGGCCACGCGGTCTGAGCCGGAGTCGCCCGGCCGCCCGGCCCGATCCGGTGTCCGGGCGCCCTCAGCGGGCCGGCGGGCGCCACTCGAACATCAGCAGCGTCGCGTCGTCCCGCAGCCGGTCCGCCTGCGCGTCCAGGATCGAGTGGATCAGGCGGCGCAGCGTCTCCGGTGCCAGCTCCCCGCCCGCCGTCGCCCGGATGACATAGTCCGCGAACCGTTCCAGGCCCATCAGCTTGGCCTCCCGGGTCCGGGCCTCGGTGATCCCGTCGGTGTACATCAGCACCCGGTCACCGGGCTCCAGCGGCATCTCGTGGATCTGCCGCGGCTTGACGGCCAGCTGGGACGGCAGCCCCATCGGCGGGTCGGGCTCCCGCTCCAGAGCGTCCATCAGCAGCCGGTCGTCGCGGATCAGCAGCGGCGCCGGGTGCCCGCAGTTGCTCCACCGCAGCAGCCCGGTGGCCAGGTCCAGCTGGGCGATGACGGCGGTGCAGTACTTCTCCGGCAGCCACCGGGCGATCGCCTCGTCGGCGGACCGCACCAGTTCGGGCAGGTCGGCGCCGGTGCGCCGGGCGTTGCGGCAGGCGGCCAGCGACACGGCGCTGGTCAGACCGGAGGCCAGGTCGTGCCCCATGGCGTCGAGGACCGCGACGTGCAGGGTGGTCTCGGTCAGCGAGTGGTCGAAGGCGTCGCCGCCGATCTCGTAGGCCGGTTCCAGCACGGCGGTCGACACCACCGTGCCGTCGCCGATGGTGCGCGGCGGCAGGAAGGCGCGCAGCATCTCGGAGGGGAGCTGCATCCGTTCGGTGCGGGTACGCCGGACGAAGGAGTCCTCGAAGGCGCGCTTCGACGTGATCATCATGGCCAGCAGCGAGGCGAGCGCCCGGGCCCGGGTGAGCGTCCCGGCGGTGAGCGCGGGGTGGTTGACGGCGAGCACCCCGAGCCGCTCGGCGCCGTCCAGCAGCGGCAGCCACGCGGTGATCCCGCCCGTCTCCGCCTCCTCCACCCGCAGCGACTGGGTCCGGTACGCCCAGCCGGCCAGCGAATCGTCGACCGGCAGCGAGGTGGCCACGTCGGTGTGCGGGACGAGGTGCCGCTGCTGGAGGTCGACGAGGTAGACCACGGCGTGCTGGAGCCCCAGGGCCTTGGCACAGCGGGCCACCGCGGTGGGCAGGTCCATCGTCAGATGCCCCGGGTCGGCGAGGAACTCGTGCAGCCGCGCGTCCTGCGGCTCTGACGTCGACACCTCGTCCTCCCTGGCCGTCCGGAGCAGTGGGCCCGCCGTGCCGGATGGGGCACGTTGCGCGCCAGTCTGGCACCGGGGGCCGGGCGCCGCCCGTCGGGCCCGGCCGGACGCATCGGCCGCGCCGGACCGGGCCCGCGGGGTGCCGGGAGGACAGCCGAGCCGAGGAGCAGCGCCGCGCCGGCCGAGTACGGGCGTTCCCGCACCCTGCCCGCCGACGGACACCGCCGTGCTGCCGCGGGCCCGGCCCGAACGGCTGCGGCTCGAACGGGGCACCCGCGACGAGGGTGCCTACCCGGGCCGGTTCCAGGTCGCCGGCGTCGAGGGCGGCACCAGCGAGGTGACGGTCCGCCTGTCCTTCTTCGACGACCGCCGCGCCCCGGGGCGGGACGCGGTGGCCGCCGCCCTCGACAGCAGCCTGCGGCGGGTCGCGCCCGGCGGGCCGCCCCGTCCCCGGGCCGGCCCGCCGGCACCGGTCAGCAGTCCGGCACCCCGGCGATCTTCTCGCCGCCGCGCAGGTACAGGTTGCTGACCCAGGCGATGTCGCTGCCGGCGTACTCCTGGACCGCCGTCCACCAGCTGTTGCCGCCGACCGCCGGGTCCTCGACGTACTGGCCCTGGGTCTGGCAGACCGCGTCCAGCCAGTACCGGGAGCGGACGGCGAGCACGGTGGACGAGGTGTCCGGCCGGGCGCGCAGGTTGACGTCGGTGGCCCAGATGTAGACGTCGGTGAGGGCCGGGTCGCCGTCGGCGGGCGCGGCCTGGGCGGTCGTGGCGAGTGCTCCGACGGCCAGTGCGGCGGTGGCCAGCGCGGTGGCGGAGCGGCGCATCAGTGACTTCATGGTGTTTCCCCCGGGTAGGTGTGTGGTCCGTGCGGTGTCAGCAGGTCGCCGAGGCGGGCAGGTCGCCGTACGCGTCGCCCTTGAGGTAGACGGCGCTCACGTAGCCCTCCAGGAGCTGCACCCAGACGTCGTTGGTGTAGCCGTTGTCGGTGATGGTCTCGCCGTGCGTCCAGCAGTAGGCGCCGCGCGGCTGCCCGGCCGCGACGGACCCGACCTTCTCGTAGGACCGGGCGGGTCCGGAGCGGACGTTGACGGTCTCGTAGGGCTCGACCGCGTACGGCGCGGCCGGTACCCGGGCGTCCTGCTGCCCGGCGTCGGCGGCGGTCACGGCCGCCGTGGCGGCGGTGGTGGTGGCGGTGAGCGGCGCGAGCAGGATCAGCGTCCCGGCCGTGAGGAGCGCGGCCCTGGCGAAGGGACGAGTCGGCATGTGTTTCCCCCTGTGCTCAAGTGCGGTCGGTCACTCAGCACTGTAGGGAGCCCGGGACGCCAGGTGTCCCTGAGAAAAGTCAGGGCATCCAGCGGCCACGAACGGACTCGGCCCCCTGACGGACGGACCGCACCCTCACGACCGCTCGCCCTCGTGCCCCGGGGCGTCGATCATGTCCCGCCGACCCGTGCTCTCCTTCTCGTCCAGCCGGACCAGGGCCGGATGGTGCAGGTCGAAGGCGGGTGACTCGGAGCGGACGCGGGGCAGCGCGTGGAAGTTGTGCCGGGGCGGCGGGCAGGACGTCGCCCACTCCAGCGAACGCCCGTACCCCCAGGGGTCGTCCACCCCGACCGGCGTGCCGTGCGTCGTCGTGCGCCACACGTTGTACAGGAACGGCAGCGTGGACAGCCCCAGCAGGAACGCGCCGATGGAGGAGACGGTGTTCAGCGCGGTGAAACCGTCGGCGGCCAGATAGTCGGCGTACCGGCGCGGCATGCCCTCGGCGCCCAGCCAGTGCTGCACCAGGAACGTGGTGTGGAAGCCCACGAACAGCGTCCAGAAGTGCACCTTCTCGATGCGCGGGTCGAGCATCTTGCCGGTCATCTTCGGCCACCAGAAGCTGAACCCGCCGAACATCGCGAAGACGATCGTGCCGAACAGCACGTAGTGGAAGTGGGCCACCACGAAGTAGCTGTCGGTGACGTGGAAGTCCAGCGGGGGAGAGGCGAGCAGCACGCCCGTCAGCCCGCCGAAGAGGAACGTCACGAGGAAGCCGGCCGCCCACAGCATCGGCGGCTCGAACGACAGCGAACCCCGCCACATCGTGCCGATCCAGTTGAAGAACTTCACCCCGGTCGGCACCGCGATCAGGAAGCTCATGAAGGAGAAGAACGGCAGCAGCACCGCACCGGTCGCGAACATGTGGTGCGCCCACACCACCACCGACAGCCCGGTGATCGCGATGGTCGCGCCGACCAGCCCCGCGTAACCGAAGATCGGCTTGCGGGCGAACACCGGGATGATGTCGCTGACCACCCCGAAGAACGGCAGCGCCAGGATGTACACCTCCGGGTGGCCGAAGAACCAGAACAGGTGCTGCCACAGCAGCGCGCCCCCGTTGGCCGGGTCGAAGACCCGCGCCCCGAACCGCCGGTCCGCCTCCAGCACCAGCAGCGCCGCCGCCAGCACCGGGAAGGCCAGCAGCACCAGCACCGAGGTGAGCAGCACGTTCCAGGTGAAGATCGGCATCCGGAACATCGTCATCCCCGGCGCCCGCATGCAGACGATCGTGGTGATGAAGTTGACCGCGCCGAGGATCGTGCCGAACCCGGACAGCCCCAGCCCCATGATCCACAGATCACCGCCCACGTACGGGGTGTGCTCCGCCCCGCTCAGCGGCGTGTACGCCGTCCACCCGAAGTCGGCGGCGCCCTGCGGGGTCAGGAAACTGGCCAGCACGATCAGCCCGCCGAAGGCGAACAGCCAGTACGAGAACATGTTCAGCCGCGGGAAGGCGACATCGGGCGAACCGATCTGGAGCGGCATCACCGCGTTGGCGAACCCGGCGAAGGTCGGCGTCGCGAACAGCAGCAGCATGATCGCGCCGTGCATGGTGAACGTCTGGTTGTACTGCTCGGTGGAGAGCAACTGCATCCCGGGCCGGGCCAGCTCCGCCCGCAGCACCATCGCCAGCGCGCCCGCGATCAGGAAGAAGCCGAACGAGGTGATCAGGTAGAGATGGCCGATCTTCTTGTGATCGGTGGTGGTCAGCCAGGAAATGACCACCCGGCCGCCGCCGCGGGGCACTGCCGCCCGCACCGGAGCGAGCGGTTCCGTCTGTGTCGCCATCAGCTTCCTCGGGTCGGACCCATCGGTACCCCTGCGGTATTCCGACAACGCGTCAGACGTCCACGCGGGTGGGGCCGGATGGCTGATCGTTTTCTCCCCACCGGGTGGGCGCCGGCCCGGCCCCGACCGGGCCGTTCACCCGAATGGCCCCCGCACGGTAGGGATGTGGCCGGACTCGGTGTCTCCTGGAGAGTGACAGCGGCGTCCAACCTGGGAGGCCGATATGTACGAGATGTGCGTAGGCCCGGAAAAGCCGGGCGGAGCCCTGGTGTGGCATGTGATGGCCAAGAAGGCCGCGGCGACGTTGTGCGGGCAGCAACTGCGCGCACGCATCGCGGCGGCCGACGGCGAGCGGGCACGGCACTGCCCGGACTGCATGGCCTCGTTCGAGAAACTCATGGCCACCACGCCATGCTGACCGACCGTCGGCGCCGGCACCCGGCGCGCGGGGCCATGTGCCCGGTGATCCCCGCGTGTCCAGGATGCCCACACCGTTCGTGAGCCGGCCCCGCCGCACACCCCCGCGGCGGGGCCGGCGCACGTCCGCCCCCCTGTTGTCCGATTGTCGGCTGGCCGCATGGTCACAGGGCTGCGCTGCTCCGGTGATCTTCGGCCGGGCGGACCGTCGCGGCCACTTCGCCGGGCGCGGCAGCCGATTGACTGACCGGGCGGCGGCCCCGCCCCCCTCGTCTTCGTGCCACCGTGAGGAGAGTTGTACGTGTCGCAGACCACCGGGCCGTCCCCGGTAAGCGGGTTCCCACGACTGGACTGGGTCGACGAGGCGCTGCTGCCCGCCCTGCGCGAGGCGGTGCGGACGCTGCCCGCCGCGGAGCGCCGGGTGGCCGCCTACCACCGCGGCTGGTGCGAGGCCGACGGCGCGCCGCGCGCGGCGGTGGCCGGCGGGGGCAAGGCGGTGCGTCCGGCGCTGACCCTGCTGTCCGCGCTGGCGATGGGGGCCGCCCCCGCCGTCGCGGTGCCCGGCGCGGTCGCCGTCGAGCTGGTGCACGACTTCACGCTCCTGCACGACGACGTCATCGATGGCGACGCGCTGCGCCGCCACCGCCCCGCCGCCTGGTCGCTGTTCGGCACCCCGGCCGCCGTGCTCACCGGGGACGCGCTGCTCGTCACGGCCCTGCGCGCGCTGGCCGACGTACCGCCGGGCCAGGCCGCCGCGGCGGTCCAGGAACTGGTCGGCACCCTGCTGGAACTGGTGGAGGGCCAGAGCCGCGACGTCGCCTTCGAGAAGGCGCCCGAAGTGACGGTCGCCGACTACCTGGCCATGGCGGCCGGCAAGACGGGCGCGCTGATGGGCTGCGCCTGCGCGCTCGGCGGGATGCTGGCCGGCGCGGACCCCGCCAGGGTCGGCGGGCTGCGCGAGTTCGGACGCGGGCTCGGCGTCGCCTTCCAGTGCGCCGACGACATCCTGGGCATCTGGGGCCGCAGCGCGCGCAGCGGCAAACCGGTCGGCGCCGACCTGGCCGCCGGCAAGAAGACCCTGCCGGTGGTGGCCGCGCTCGCCGCCCCCGGTCCGGCGGCGGCCCGGCTGCGCGACCTGTACCGCGCCCCGCGGCCGCTGCGGGCGGCCGACATCGACCTGGCCCGCCACCTGATCGAGGAGGCCGGCGGCCGGCAGGCGGCCGAGGACGAGGCCCGGCGCCAGCGGTCGGCCGCGCTGCACGCCCTCTCCCGCACCCGGCCGGCCCCGGCCGCGTGCCGACAGCTGCACGACATCGCCCGCGCGACGACCCACCGCGAGTCCTGATCCGAGGGTCCGACTGAGGGCCCGATCGACGGCCCGATCGACGGCCCTTTCTCGGCGGGTTCTCCGACCCGGAGCACCCGGAGCACCCGGACGGCCGAGTGTCCCGTCCCGGGGGCCGGGAAGCCGGGGGGCGTACCCGGGCGTGCGTCCTCCCGCGCCCGGGTACGGCAGGCGGGCCGCGGCCGGCATCCCCGAGTCGGCCGCGGCTCCCCTCGCGCGGGCCGATGCCGTAGTGGTGGTGGTAGAGCCCGTCCACGTCACCGAGGCGGAGGTTGACGGGCCTGGCCTCGTTGTTCCAGTAGCGGGCGATGTCCT
>NZ_JBFAAP010000090.1:0-18944 GCF_040639815.1 Streptomyces sp. NPDC023723 | reverse complement strand
GTCGCGGTGCCGCCCGAGACTCTCCTCCAGGCCGGCTTCTGGGGCCGCCTGGCCAAGGCCCGGCGCGTACCGGCCCCGCCCGTGACCGGGCCGTCTAGCGGCTGACGCCGACCTGTTCCACCGCGCGGCGCAGCGGCTCCCAGCCGCGGGCGCGGCCCAGGCCCAGGCCCCGGGCCTTGGCCAGGCGGCCCCAGAAGCCGGCCTGGAGGAGAGTCTCGGGCGGCACCGCGACGGACCGCTCCAGGATCGCCTCGGGCACCTTCTGCGGGTCCTCGACCAGGTACTCGGCCATGATCTCGTCGTACTTGTCCGTCAGCACGGTATTCTCCGGGTCCGCGCCGAACACCACGAGCTGGCCGGTGGGCTGGGTGTCCACCAGGACGGTCACCAGGTCGGGCCGGTACCGGTTCAGCACCTCGATGACCTTGTAGACGTCGCCGGTCCAGGCGTCGGTGTGCCGGTCCCGGGCCGCCTCGTCCACGCTGCGCGGCAGCATGTCGTCGAGGACGATCACGCTGGACCAGTCCGAGTGCTTCTCCACGTTGATGAAGTCGCGCAGCGCGTACTCGAACAGGTGCATGCCGTCGATGAACGACAGGTCGAGCGTGGTGCGGCGCCAGTAGCCGGTCAGCGAGCGGCCGCGGCGCATGTTGCGCAGCGGGTGGCGGCCGCTCTTGAGGTGCGCGAGGGGGTTCTTGCGGGCGAAGAAGTCGTCACTGGTGGCCTTCACCAGGTGGACGTCGCACTTCAGCTCCGAGACGACCTTGAAGGCGGGGTCGATCGCGATGCTGGGGACCCGGGACAGGTGCAGGCTGCGGCCGTCGTTGACACCGATCTCCAGGTAGTTGCGGTTGGCGCTGACCTTGTGCAGTTCCCGCAGGAACTCATGGCGTTTCAACTGGACTCCTTGCGGATTCGGGGAAGAGCCTCGTGCAGGGCGGCACGCCAGTCGCGCGGCTCGGGCAGCCCGGTGTGCTGCCAGCGGCCGTGCGCGAGGGCGCTGTATGCGGGGCGGGGCGCGGGCCGGGTGAAGGCCGCGCTGCCGGTCGGGCGGACCCGGTCCGGGTCGGCGCCGAGCCGGGCGAAGACCTCCCGGGCCAGCTCGTACCAGGTGGCCTCGCCCGAACTGGTGGCGTGGTAGACGCCGCTCGCGCCGCGGCCGACCAGCGGGCCGAGGTCGGCGATCCGGGCGGCGACGTCCGCGCTCCAGGTGGGCTGGCCGCGCTGGTCGTCGACGACGTCCACGGTGTCCCGGCGGCCCTCCAGCTCGATCATGGTGCGCACGAAGCTGCGGCCGTGGACACCGTAGAGCCAGGCGGTGCGCAGCACGGCGCCGGCGTCCGGGAGTTCCTCGGCGACGGCCCGCTCGCCGGCCAGCTTGGTACGGCCGTAGGCGGTGCGCGGGGCGGTCGGGTGGTCCTCGGGGTAGGGGGCGTCGCGGTCGGCGCCGTCGAAGACGTAGTCGGTGGAGACGTGGATCAGCCGGGCCCCGTACGCGGCGCAGGTGCGGGCCAGCAGCCGGGGGCCCTCGCCGTTGATCTCCAGGGCGCGGGCCTCGTCGGTCTCGGCGTCGTCGACGGCGGTGTAGGCGGCGCAGTTGACCACCAGGTCGGGGCGGTGGACGGTGAACGCGTCCTCCAGGGCGGCCGGTTCGGTGATGTCCAGGGCCGCGCGGTCCAGCGCGGTGACCTCGGCGCCGCGCCGGGTCAGTTCGGCGACGGCGTCCCGGCCGAGCATGCCGCCCGCGCCGGTGACCAGCCACCTCACGCGTGCCCCCGCACGCGCCGCTTCAGCGGCTCCCACCAGGCCCGGTTGTCGCGGTACCAGGCGACGGTCTCGGCGAGGCCGGTGGTGAAGTCGTGCTCGGGGCGGTAGCCGAGTTCGTCGCGGATCTTGCCCCAGTCGACCGAGTAGCGCAGGTCGTGGCCCTTGCGGTCCTCGACGTACTCGACCTGGTCCCAGCCGGCCCCGCAGGCGTCCAGCAGCAGGCCGGTCAGCTCCTTGTTGGTCAGTTCGGTGCCGCCGCCGATGTTGTAGACCTCCCCGGCCCGGCCCCGGGTGCGGACCAGTTCGACGCCCCGGCAGTGGTCGTCGACGTACAGCCAGTCGCGGACGTTGAGGCCCTCGCCGTAGAGCGGGACGGGCTGCCCGTCGAGCAGGTTGGTGACGAACAGCGGGATGACCTTCTCGGGGAACTGGTGCGGGCCGTAGTTGTTGGAGCAGCGGGTGACCCGCACGTCCAGGCCGTGGGTCTGGTGGTAGGCCAGGGCGATCAGGTCGGAGGACGCCTTGGAGGCGGAGTACGGCGAACTGGGCCGCAGCGGCCACTCCTCGGCCGCCGAGCCCTCGGCGATCGACCCGTACACCTCGTCGGTGGAGACGTGCACGAACGTCTCCAGGCCGTGCCGGAGGGCGGCGTCGAGCAGGGTCTGGGTGCCGACGACGTTGGTGAGGACGAAGTCGTCGGCGCCGAGGATGGAACGGTCGACGTGCGACTCGGCGGCGAAGTGCACCACCTGGTCGGCCTCCGCCACCAGGCTGCCGACCAGTTCGGCGTCGCGGATGTCGCCCTGGACGAACTTCAGCCGGGGGTGGCCGAGTTCGAGGTTGTCGAGGGTGCCCGCGTAGGTGAGCTTGTCCAGCACCGTGACATGCGGCGCGTCCGGCCCGTCGGCGGCCAGCAGGGTACGGACGTAGCGGGAGCCGATGAAGCCGGCGGCGCCGGTGACGAGAAGCTTCATGAGTGGATCTGCACCTTGCTGTGGTCTCCGAGGACGAGTCGGTGGGCACTGGGCACACTGGGTGCCGGGGTCACTTCCACGTGCCGGCCGATGAGCGACGCCTCGATCCGGCCCACCCCGTGGATCGAGGAGTCGCGCAGCACGATGGAGAACTCCACCTCGCTGTCGGTGATCCGGCAGTTCTCCGCGACGGAGGTGAACGGGCCCACGTAGGAGTCGCTGACCACGGTGCCCGCGCCGATGACGGCGGGACCCACGATGCGCGAGTTCACTATCCGTGCCCCCTTCTCCACCACGACCCGGCCGATGGTCTCGGACGCGGCGTCCACCTCGCCGTCGATGCGGCGCTCCATGCCTTCCAGGACCGCCCGGTTCACCTCCAGCATGTCGCCGACATTGCCGGTGTCCTTCCAGTAGCCCTTGATGACCGTGCAGCGTACGTCGGCACGGCTGTCCAGGAGGTGCTGGATGGCGTGGGTGATCTCCAACTCCCCGCGCCAGGACGGCTTGATGGCCCGGACCGCGTCATGGATGGCCGGGGTGAAAAGGTACACGCCGACGAGGGCGAGGTCGCTCTTGGGCTGCTCCGGCTTCTCCTCCAGGCCGATCACCTGCCCGTCCGGGCCCAGTTCGGCGACGCCGAAGGAGCGCGGGTCGGCGACCTTGGTGAGCAGGATCTGGGCGTCGGGCCGGTGGGTGCGGAACTCCGCGACGAGGTCGGTGATCCCGCCGACCACGAAGTTGTCCCCGAGGTACATGACGAAGTCGTCGTCGCCCAGGTACTCCCGGGCGATCAGTACCGCGTGGGCCAGCCCCAGCGGGCGTTCCTGCGGGATGTAGGTGACCTTCAGGCCGAATCTCGATCCGTCGCCGACCGCTTCCTCGATCTCCGCGGCGGTATCACCGACGATCATGCCGACGTCGGTGATACCGGCGTCGGCCAGGGACTCCAGTCCGTAGAACAGGACAGCTTTGTTGGCGACCGGGACGAGTTGCTTGGCCGAGGTGTGTGTGATGGGCCTCAGCCGGGTGCCCGCGCCGCCGGACAGCACCAGTGCCTTCATCTGGTTCACCCTACTGTCCCCCGGGGTGAACGGAACGTTAGTTGAAGTCAGTCCTCACCGCGCACTATGTGCGGCTCCGGTCCCGGCTGCGGCGCGCGCGGGGCGCCGGTGTCCTCGACGGCGGGCACCCAGGTGCGCACCGGGCCGGTGCCGCGCCGGCGGCGGGCCTCGGACCAGCCGGTCTCGGGCCGCCGGTCGACGGGTTTCTCACTGGTGTCCGTGATCACGGAAACATCAACTGCCTTCGTCTGCTGTGCTGTGTTCTGCGCTGTCTGCTGCGCTGCCTTGTCTTCACCACGAAGGTGGACGGGTTTCCCGGCCGGGGCCGGGCAAACGCGCTCAGGTGTTGGGCCGGGCCACGCTGATGTCGCCGAGCGCCGACTCCGGGTCGCGTTCCATGGCCAGGTCGCCCAGAGCGACGATGCCGACGGGGTGTCCGGCGTCGACCACCGGGATCCGGCGCACGGCGTGCTCGCGCATCAGCCGCACCGCCTGGTCCAGTTCCTCGTCGGGGCGGACGGTCACCAGGTCGTCGCTGCACGCGCCGGCCACGGTCGTCCGCTCGGGGTCGCCGCCGTCGGCCAGCGAGCGGATCACCAGGTCACGGTCGGTGACCAGGCCGCGCAGGTCGTCGCCGTCGGTCACCAGGACGGCGCCGAGGTCCTGGTCGCGCATGATGCGGGCCACGGCGGTCACCGAGGTCTGCGGGGCGACGGTCACCGGGTCGCCGGTCATGATGTCGCGGACGTACTGGGTCATGGCTGCCTCTTCCCTCACCGTGCGTATCCGCGGTCCCGCGCCGGGTACCCAGCGGCGCGCCGCGTCATCACCGGCCGACCGGGAGTTCGCTCCAGACCTGCTTGCCGCCGCTGACCGGCAGCGTCCCCCAGGCCGCGGACACCGCCTCGACCAGCAGGATGCCGCGGCCGCCGGTGGCCTCCCAGCCGATGCTGGTGGGCCTGGCCGGGGTGCGCGGCGAGGAGTCGGCCACCGCGACCCGCAGCCGGTCGCCGGCCAGGGTGAGGTACAGGCGGACCGGTCCCCCGGTGTGCACCAGGGCGTTGGTGACCAGTTCGGAGACGACCAGCAGGACCGTGTCGACGC
Organism: Streptomyces sp. NPDC023723; assembly: GCF_040639815.1. Lineage (NCBI taxonomy): Bacteria > Bacillati > Actinomycetota > Actinomycetes > Kitasatosporales > Streptomycetaceae > Streptomyces > Streptomyces sp. NPDC023723. Next base: position 14,035 of record NZ_JBFAAP010000090.1, on the reverse strand, counting down.
CGGTGTCCGGCAGCGCCCAGGCGCGCAGCGTGCGCCGGGTGAAGCGGCGGGCGTGCCGGACCGCCTCGGGGACCCGCCACACCGTCCAGCTCTCGCGCCGCGGGCGCAGCGCCATGCCGTCGTAGCGGACCAGCAGCAGGGCCACGTCGTCGCTGCGCCGGGCGCCGCCCAGCAGGGCGTCGGCGACCAGGTCGAGGTGGGCGGGGTCGGCGGCGGCGAGGCCGCGGGCCAGGGCCGCCATGCCCGCGTCGAGGTCGGCGTCGGCCGACTCGACCAGGCCGTCGGTGGTCAGCGCGAGCAGGGTGCCGGGGCGCAGGCCGAGCGGGCTCATCGGGAAGTCGGCCTGGGCCACCACGCCGAGCGGCGGGCCGCCCTCCGCCTCGACGATCTCGGTGCGGCCGTCCGGGTGGCGCAGCACCGGCGGCAGATGACCGGCCCGTACGCACCAGGCGGTGCCCTCCTCCATGTCGAGGTCGACGTAGGCGCAGGTGGCGAAGAGGTCGGTCTCCATGTCGGCGAGCAGCCGGTTGGCGCGGGCGACCACCACGTCCGGCGGGTGCCCCTCCACGGCGTAGGCGCGCAGCGCGGTGCGCAACTGGCCCATGAGGGTGGCGGCGCCGGCGCTGTGGCCCTGGACGTCGCCGATGACGAGGGCCACGTGGTGGTCGGGCAGGGGGATCACGTCGTACCAGTCGCCGCCCAGCTCCAGTCCGGCGGTGCTGGGCAGATAGCGGGCGACGGCGAGGGCGCCGGGCAGTTCGGGCAGCCGGCGGGGCAGCAGCTGGCGCTGGAGCATGCCGACGAGTTCGTGTTCGGCGTCGAAGGCGTGGGCGCGGGTCAGGGCCTGGCCGGCGAGGCCGGCGGAGGCGGTGAGCAGGGCGCGTTCGTCGGGGCCGAAGTCGTGCGGGCCGTCCCAGCCGATCAGGCAGACGCCCCGGGCGCGGTCGCCGGCCGGCAGCGGCAGGACGGCGAGCCCGCCGGGGCCGACGTCGGCGAGGGCGGGTTCCAGGGCGCCGGTGCCGGCCGGCCAGACCTCGGGGCGGCCGTCGCGCAGCACCGCGGCGAGGGTGGGCATGGCGCGCATCGGGGCGTCGGGCCACTCGGAGCGCCATTCGGTGCGCCACGCCTCGGGCCACGCCTCGGGGCCGGGCGGGTCGAGGACGGTGACGACGAGGCGGTCGTTCTCCAGTTCCGCCAGCGCGATCCGGTCGGCGCGCAGCGGTCCGCGCAGGGCGGCCACGACGGCCTGTCCGACCTCGCGGACGGTGCCGGCGGTGGCCAGCGCGGCGGCCAGCCGCTGCACGCGGGCGACGTCGGTGACGTGGGAGCGCAGGGCGGCGGCGTCGGCGACGGTGCCCACCAGGCGGGCCGGGCGGCCGTCGCCGGCGGGCCGCAGCCGGCCGCGCAGCCGCAGCCAGCGCGGTGGTCCGCCGGGGCGCAGCACCCGGAACTCCAGTTCCCGTTCGCCCAGCGACATGTGGTCGGCCTCGACCACCGACATCAGGGACGGGAGGTCCTCCGGCACGGTGCGCCGGAGCAGGGTCTCGATCCTGCCGTCGAACTCCCGGGCGGCCAGGCCGAACAGGTCCAGGATGGCGTCGCCGGCCTCGACCCGGCCGGTGTCCATGGCGAGGGTGAACATGTCGGGCGGCGGTTCGCCGCGGTCGGCGGCGGTGGCCGGGGCGGGCCGCGGCACGGCCCCGGCGATCAGCTCCAGGTGCGCGCGGTCGCCGGTGCCGAAGCCGTCCGGGCGTTCGGTGACGGCGAGCAGGCAGCCGCCGTCGCCGGGCAGCGGCAGCGCCGCCAGGGAGAACCCGCCCGCCGGTACGTGGCGGGCGGCGGCCAGCCCGGCCAGCTCCGCCGGTCCGAGCCACACCGGGCGGCCGTCGCGGTGCGCGTCGGCGACCGGGGAGTCGCCGGTGGTGGGATACGCGTCGCGGACGCCGTACAGGGTCCGGGGCACCCCGGCCGACTCCGCCAGGCACAGCAGGCCGGGATCCTCGCCGGGGGCGTAGAGGGCGGCGAAGGAGGCGCCGGCGAAGACGAGGGCCTGTTCGAGGGTGCGGCGCAGCCGGTCGCCCGGATCGGCGCCGGACGCCAGCGCCCTGAGGGCACTCGCGGCACGCGCCGTTCCCGCTCCGCGCCCCACGTCACCCTCACTGGTCACGCCGCCATTACAGCGCTTGTACGGGGCCCGCGCAGCCCCTGTGCGCACAGGGGCCGGCGCCGGGCGGGGGCGCGGGGCGGCGCGGGGCCACAGACCGCACGCGACGGGCCGCGGCGGTCGGCACCGGCCCGCGCGGGCGGGTGCCGCAGGCCACGGATCGGGGGTGCCGGCAGAGCGGACGCGAGCCCCGGTGCCGGGCCCGTGGTGTTCGCCGTGCGGGAGCGGGCGGCAGGGAGGAGATTTGATGGGCGGGGGCCGCCGCACGGCCGTGCGAGGAGGTGGGCGGTGTGTCCGAGAGGCAGACGTCCGCGCCGGTGCCGGTGAGCCGGCCGGTGCTCTCCCTGACGCTGGCCGAGATGATGGAGGACACCCGGGCGCAGGCCGGCGCGATGTACCTGCTGGCCGCCGATCCGCCGGTGCTGGAGATGGCCGTGATGGCGGGGCTGCCCCGGGCCTTCGCGGCGCCCTGGGAACGGGTGACGCCGCACGCGGGCGTCCCGGTGGCCGACGCGCTGCGCGAGCGGCGGCTGATCTGGATCGGCGGCGAGGAGGAGATGGCCCGCCGCTACCCGCGGGTCGCGGTCGTCCTCCCCTACCCGTTCGCGATGGCCGCGCTGCCGATCGCGACCGAGTCCGCCGCGTACGGCGCCGCCTTCCTGACCTGGCCCGCCTCGCACCCCGCGACGCTGTCCGCCCGGGACCGCGACCGTCTGACGACGGCCTGCCGGCGGCTCGCCGGCCGGCTGGAACGGGCCGCGCGGGCCGGGCTGCCGGTCCGCCCCGAGCCCGATCTGCCGGCCGCGCCGACGGTGAACGGGCTGCTCGGCACGCTGGGTCCGGTGGAGGCCGCGCGGATGGTGGCGCGGCTGCCGTACGGACTGTGCTCGCTCGACCTGGACGGACGGGTCGGCTTCGTCAGCACCGCGGCGGCCGGCCTGCTCGGCGTCCCCGCCGGCCGGCTGCTCGGCGCCCGGCTGTGGTCGGCGGTGCCGTGGCTGAACGACCCGGTGTACGAGGACCGTTACCGGGCCGCGCTGCTCAGCCAGCGCAGCACCTCGTTCGTGGCGCTGCGCCCGCCCGGCGACTGGCTGTCCTTCCGGCTGTACCCGAGCCGCACCGGGCTCAGTGTCCGCGTCGGCCGGGCCCGCGCGGCGGCGGCGGGCGCCCCGGCCGCGCCGCCGGCCGCCGACGCGCCCTCCCGGCTGGTCACCGTCTCCCACATGGTGAGCCTGACCGGGGCGCTCGCGCAGGCGGTGGGGGTACGGGACGTGGTGCAACTCGTCGCGGACGAGATCGCGCCGAGAGCCGGCGCCCAGGCGCTCATCGTCCTCGGCTCCCGGGCGGGGCGGATGCGGGTGCTGGGACACCGGGGCTACCCGGATCCGCGCGTCCTCGAACCGTTCGACGGCATGCCGCTCACCGAGCGCACCCCCGGCACCCACGCCCTGCGGAAGGGAACGCCGGTGTTCCTGGAGTCGCCGGCGGACCTGCACCGCCGGTACCCGGCCCGGCAGGCCACCCCCGACGGTTACGCGGCCTGGGCGTTCCTGCCGCTGATCGCCTCGGGACGGCCGGTCGGCACCTGCGTCCTCGCCTACGCCGCGCCGCACGTCTTCGCCGAGGACGAGCGGGCGGTGCTCACCAGCCTGGCCGGACTGGTCGCGCAGGCCCTGGACCGCGCCCAGCTGTACGACGCCAAGCACCGGCTGGCGCACGGCCTGCAGGCCGCGCTGCTGCCGCACACCCTGCCGGCGCTGCCCGGCATCGAGGCGGCGGTCCGCTATCTGCCGGCCACCCGGGGCATGGACATCGGCGGCGACTTCTACGACCTGGTGCCGACCGGCGGCGGCACGGCGGCCGCGGTCATCGGGGACGTACAGGGACACAACGTGACGGCGGCCGGGCTGATGGGACAGGTCCGCACCGCCGTGCGCGCCTACACGGCGGTCGGCCGGGCCCCCGAGGAGGTCATGCGCCACACCAACCGGCTGCTGATCGACCTGGGCACCGAGCTGTTCGCCAGCTGTCTGTACCTGCGGTTCGTGCCGGGCGGCGGGCGGGCCGTGCTGTCCCGGGCCGGACACCCGCCGCCGCTGCTGCGCCGGCCGGACGGGCGGGTCCGGGTGCTGGACCTGGCCGGGGGGCCGCTGCTGGGCATCGACGCGGCAGCCGGGTACCCGGCCACCGAGGTCGAGCTGGTCCCCGGCACCCTGCTCGCCCTCTACACCGACGGCCTGGTGGAGTCACCCGGCGTCGACATCGACGACGCCCTGGCCGGGCTGGGCCGGCGGCTGGCCCGGGCCGGCGACCTGCCGCTGGACGAGCTGGCCGACCTGCTGGTGCGCGACGAGGCCGGCGCGGAGGAACGCGCCGACGACATCGCCCTGTTGCTGCTGCGGGTGCGGGGCGCCTGACGGCGGCCTGCGGGGCGTACGCCGGGTCACGGCGTCGGCGTCGGCGCGGAACCCGCGTCGTCGCCGGAGCCTGCCGCGTAACCGGAGCCCGAGCCCGCCTCGTCGCCGACGCCCGTACCGTCCCCGACACCCTCGCCGGCACCGGCCTCCTCACCACCGGTCTCCGCACCGGCACCGGCCTCCTCACCACCGGCCTGCTCCCCACCGGTCTCCGCACCGGCGTCACCACCGGCACCGGCACCGGCCCCCGCACCGTCGCCGAGCGTCGCCCCCACCGCCGCCAGCGCGGTCGTCACCGGCTGGAAGAACGTCTCGCCGCCCACCGTGCAGTCGCCGCTGCCGCCGGAGGTAAGGCCGACCGCCAGGCCGTCCTGGCTGAACAGCGGGCCGCCGCTGTCCCCGGGCTCGGCGCACACGTCGGTCTGGATGAGCCCGGTGACCGTGCCCTCCGGATAGTTCACCGTGGCGTCGAGCCCGAGCACCTGCCCGTCGGCCAGTCCGGTCGTGCTGCCCATCCGGAAGACCTGCGCCCCGACGGTGGCCTCCGCGGCCGCGCTGATCGCGACCGTCTGCTCGCCGACGTTCACCTCGCTGGGCGCCTCGGTGGCCGGATCGTCGTAGCGGACCAGGGCGAAGTCGCCGTCGCCGGGGAAGACCGCCTCCTCGACGGTGGCCAGCGGCGCCCCGTCCTGCGCGTCGGACCACTGCTCGGCGGCGACGCCGCAGTGCCCGGCGGTCAGGAAGGCGGGCGCGCCGTCGGCGGCGGTGACGTTGAAGCCGAGTGAGCAGCGCGCGCCGCCGCCGAAGATCGCGTCGCCGCCCGAGACGAACGTCCCGAAGGTGCCGGCCGACTTCTTCAGCGTCGCCATGCCGGAGCCGAGGTCCTGCACGGTGGACTCCACCTGGTCCCACCGCTCGCCCGTGACCGTGCTGTCGGCGGTGACGAGGATCTTGTTGGTCCGGGGGTCGAGCGCCCACGAGGTGCCGGGGACGGTCGCCTGCGACTTCAGGGTGCGGGCCCCCGCCGCCAGTTCGGCGAGGGTGTTGTCGACCTCGCGGACCTCGGCGCCCGCGTCCTTCGCCCGTACGACCACGTCGTTGTCGTCGCCGGTGACGACGTTGACGACCAGCTGCTGGTCGCCGGTGTCGTAGTAGGCGCCGGCGAAGGCGTCGCCGAGCGTTCCGGCAAGCCGCGAGGCGAGCTCCGAGGCGTCCGCCGCCTTCAGCGTCCGGGGCGGCGCTCCGGTGTCCGACCTGCCGTTCTGTGCGGCGCCCGCCTGCGGCAGCAGGATCGCGGCGGCTCCCAGCGCGACCACGCCGCCCGCGGCCAGCGCGGCCTTGCGCTTCGGCATTCGCTTGTGACTCAACCTTCTCGACCTCCTGGGGACGGGGTGAGGCGCCTGGCTGGCAGGAGGTACGGGAGGGCCGCGCGCGGCGTTCAACGCCGACCGGTCGGCACCGTACGGAATCGATCAGTGACGCTCCGTTCCGATCGCCGAGCGGAACCGGCGCTTCAGGGAATCTGCACATCGAATGCCCACCCCGGTCACGGCCGTTGGGGGATCTGCACAAACCCGCGCCCCCGCGCACGCCATTGGCGAGGTGTGCCGGGTTCGCCGGCGGAGGGACAAGGGGGGCCGGTGGGGCGATGCTGCGCCGCATGTGAAGAAGTGACCGCGAAGGCGTGCGCGGGCCTGCACGGTTGACCTCGCATGTGACGCAAGTTGCCTGGTGGGACGGGGTGATGAATTGGAAGCCCGAGCGGGCGGCGTGCTTTGATCCATCGCACCGCGGGGCCCGCCGGGGCTCCGGACCGGGGCGCCGGTCCCCGCGGTCGCGGCCGTCATCTGTCCCCAGAGGGGGCCGCTCCCCCCTTGTGAAATGGCTATACGAAGGGAAGTTCCCTCATGAACTCCACCCCCCAGGTCGAGACCACCGAGATCTCCGACGCCGAGCTGGACAACGTCTCCGGCGGCCTGAACGCCCTGGGCACCGTCACCGGTGTCGTGGACGGCGTCGCCCCGGTCTCCGGCGTGCTCAACACGGTCGTCGGCACGGTCGAGGGTGTCACCGGTCTGAACACCGCCCCGGTCACCAACCTGGTCGCCGGTCTCTGACCGCGCCCAAGTGCCGCTGAGTCCCGGAGCCGCATCCCCGGCTCCGGGACTTCTCGGCGTCCCGCTTCGCGCATCCCCCTGGACGTCTCCCCGTGCAGTTCCGCCAACAGGCCCTCGCCAAGCTCCAGTCACCGGAGGAGCTCGACCTCCCGGTGCGTTTCGCCCGTCCCCAGGGCTGGCTGGTGCTGTCCGTCACCGTGCTCGCGATGGCGGCCGCCTCCGTGTGGGCCGTGACCGGCTCGGTGGCCTCCACGGTCGACGCGCCGGCCGTCCTCACCCACAACCAGGGCAGCTATCTGCTCCAGAGCCCGGTCGCCGGGCAGGTCACCGCCGTCGTCGCGCGCCAGGGACAGCGGCTGGGCGCCGGCGCCCCCGTCCTCAAGGTCCGCGGCGCCGAGGGCGAGACCGTGGTGCGCAGCGTCGACGCGGGCCGGGTCAGCGCGCTCGCCGCCACCGTCGGACAGATCATCCAGACCGGGGCGAACGTCGCCGCGGTGGAGAAGGTGGCCCACGCCGGCGACCCGCTCTACGCCACGGTGTACGTCCCCGCCGAGAACGCCGCCGCGATCCCCGCGCACGCCGCCGTCGACCTGACCCTGCAGTCGGTGCCGGCCCAGGAGTACGGCGTGCTGCGCGGCCGGGTGACCGCCGTGGACCGGGCCGCGCAGTCCGCGCAGCAGATCGCCGCCTTCCTCGGTGACAGCCAGCTCGGCGAGCAGTTCACCAAGGACGGCAGGCCGGTCGCCGTGACCGTCCGCCTCGACAGGTCGGCCACCACCGAGAGCGGTTACGCCTGGTCGTCCGCGGCCGGACCGCCGTTCGCCCTGTCCTCGATGACCCTGGGCACCGGCTCGGTACGGCTGGCCGACCAGCACCCCGTCGACTGGCTGCTGCCATGAGCACCGCGACCGAGCACCGGGGCCGGCGCCGCGCCGCCCCGCCGAAGCGCCGGGTGCCCGACAGCCGGGCGCGGACGGTGCGGACGCCCACCGTGCTCCAGATGGAGGCCGTCGAGTGCGGCGCCGCCTCGCTGGCGATGGTCCTCGGCCACTACGGCCGGCACGTCCCGCTGGAGGAGCTGCGCATCGCCTGCGGCGTGTCCCGCGACGGCTCGCGCGCCAGCAACCTGCTGAAGGCGGCGCGGAGTTACGGCCTGACCGCCAAGGGCATGCAGATGGACCTGGCCGCGCTCGCCGGGGTCACCACCCCGGCGGTGCTGTTCTGGGAGTTCAACCACTACGTCGTCTACGACGGCGTGGGCCGCCGCTTCGGCCGCCGGGGCGTGCACATCAACGACCCCGGCAAGGGCCGCCGGTTCGTCACCCTGGAGGAGTTCGACGGCTCCTTCACCGGCGTGGTGCTGACCATGGAGCCCGGCCCCGGCTTCCGCACCGGCGGCCGCAGACCCGGCGTCCTCGGGGCGATGCCGGCCCGGCTGCGCGGCACCGCGGGCACCCTGCCGGCCGCGGTCCTCGCGAGTCTGCTGCTGGTGCTGACCGGCGCGGCGGTGCCCGCGCTCAGCCGTACCTATGTCGACATGTTCCTGATCGGCGGCCGGACCTCGCTGCTCGGCGTGCTGTTCACGTCGATGGCGGCGTGCGTGCTGCTCACCGTGGTGCTGACCTGGCTGCAGCAGGGCAACCTGCTGCGCGGGCGGCTGATCTCCTCGACCCTCTCCAGCGCCCGCTTCCTGCGGCACCTGCTGCGGCTGCCGGTGACGTTCTTCGCCCAGCGCAGCCCGGCCGACCTGGTGCAGCGGCTGCAGTCCAACGACGCGGTCGCCGAGACCCTGTCCCGGGACCTGGCGGCGGCCGGCGTGGACGCGGTGGTCGTCGTCCTGTACGCCCTGCTGCTGTACACCTACGACCCGCAGCTCACCTTCGTCGGCGTCGGCGTGGCACTGCTGAACATCGTGGCGATGCGGGTCGTGGTCAAGCTGCGCGCGACCCGTACCGCCAAGCTGCGCGCGGACACCGCGCGGCTGACCAACACCGCGTACACCGGTCTTCAGCTGATCGAGACGATGAAGGCGACCGGCGGCGAGGACGGCTACTTCCGCAAGTGGGCCGGGCAGCACGCCACCACGCTGGAGGAGCAGCAGCGGCTCGGGGTACCGAGCGCCTGGCTGGGCGTGGTGGCGCCGGCCCTGGCCACCGTCAACAGCGCGCTGATCCTGTGGATCGGCGGGCTGCGCGCGGTGGACGGCCACCTCTCGGTGGGGCTGCTGGTCGCCTTCCAGGCGCTGGTCACCCGCTTCACCGCGCCGCTGACCCGGCTGAACGGCGTCGCCGGCCGCATCCAGGACTTCGCCGCCGACGTGGCCCGCCTCAAGGACGTGGAGAACTTCGGCGCCGACCCGCTGCACGGCCGCCCGGGCGCCGGCGAGTCGACGCGCCGGCTGCGCGGCCACATCGAGCTGGAGAACGTCTCCTTCGGCTACAGCCCGCTCGACAAACCGCTGCTCACCGGCTTCGACCTGACCGTCGGACCGGGGCAGCAGGTGGCGCTGGTCGGCGGCTCCGGCAGCGGCAAGTCCACCGTGTCCCGGCTGATCTCCGGCCTGTACACCCCGTGGGAGGGCGTGATCCGCATCGACGGGCGGCGCCTGGCGGACATCCCGCGCGGGGCGCTGGCGGCCTCCGTCTCCTTCGTCGACCAGGACGTGTTCCTCTTCGAGGGCACCGTGCGGGACAACGTGGCGCTGTGGGACCCGTCCGTGCCGGACGACGCGGTGGTGGCGGCGCTGAAGGACGCGGCGCTGTACGACGTCGTCATGCGCCGGCCGGGCGGCATCCGCAGCCGGGTCGAGCAGGACGGCCGGAACTTCTCCGGCGGGCAGCGCCAGCGCCTGGAGATCGCCCGGGCCCTGGTGCGCCGGCCCAGCATCCTGGTGCTGGACGAGGTGACCAGCGCCCTGGACGCGGAGACCGAACTGGTCGTGATGGACAACCTGCGCCGCCGGGGCTGTGCCTGTGTGGTGATCGCGCACCGGCTGAGCACGGTGCGGGACAGCGACGAGATCGTCGTCCTGACCGGGGGCACGGTCGTGGAGCGCGGCCGGCACGAGGAACTGGTGGCGCGCGGTGGCACGTACGCGGCGCTGGTCGGGGAGCGGTGAGATGACCGACGTACACGGCGGCGACCTCGTCCTGGACGCGCTCGGCACGCTGGGCACGCCGGTGGACCGCGCCGGGTTGGGCCGCCTCGACCTGGAAGGGCCGCAGGTGCTGTGGCTGGTCGCGGCGGGCGCGGTGGACCTGTTCGCGGTGGACGCCGAGCAGCAGGGCACCTGGCACCACCTCGGCCGGCTGGCGGCGGGCGCCGTGCTGCTCGGCCCGGTCGCGGGTCCGCGGCACACCCTGGTCGCCCGCCCGCTGCGCGACTGCGTGGTGCGCCGCGTCGGCCTGCGCGAGCTGTACCAGCCGGCCGGCACCCAGACCTGGTCCTACGACGTCCACGGCAACCCGCAGTACGTGCCGCCGGCCACGAGTCCGCTGGAGTACGCCCTGGCCCTGGGCGTCGGCCGCAGTCTGTCCGTCCTCTTCCAGGCGCCGCTGGCCGGCGACGGGGCGGCGGCGGTCGGCGACGACGACGTGTTCTGGATGCAGGTACCGCCGGGCAGCGTCCAGTACGGCGCCGCGCACGGCGAGCAGGCGGCCGCCGACCTGCTGATGGACCCGGCGCTGTGGCAGTCCATGGTGGACCAGCAGTACCGGCTGCTGACCACGCTGGACCGCTGGATCGAGCAGCTGGAGCACACCCACGAGACCCGCACCGCCGCCGGCATCGAGGCCGGCGAGGCGGTGCGCGCCCGGGCCGACCGCACCCTGCTCGCCGCCCTCGGCAAGCGCTCCGGGCGGCGCGCGACGGCCGCCGACGCGGACGCCACCTACGCGGCCTGCGAACTGGTCGCCCGGGCCGCCGGGATCGCGCTGGCCGGACCCGCGCCCGGCGGCACCGAGAGCGACCGGCTGGACGAGGTGGAACGGATCGCGCTGGCCGCGCGGATCCGCACCCGGGCGGTCCGGCTGGCGGGGCGCTGGTGGCGGGAGGACGTCGGGCCGCTGGTGGGGCACCGGGCGCTGTCCGGGGCGCCGGTGGCGCTGCTGTGGCGGCGCGGCGGCTATGTGGCCGTGCATCCGGTGACCGGCCGGGAGACACCGGTGGAGAAGGTGAACGCCGGGGAGTTCGAGCCGCGCGCGGTGATGTTCTACCGGCCGCTGCCGGAGCGCCGGCCCGGCCCGCTGCGGCTGCTGCGGTTCTGCCTGCGGGGCACCCGCGGCGATCTGCTGCGGCTGCTGCTCGCCGGGCTGGTCACGGTCGCGATCGGGGCGCTGGTGCCGGTCGCCACCGGCAAGGTGCTCGGCGAGTACGTGCCGAAGGCGCGCACCGACCTGATCGGGCAGGTCTGTCTGGCGGTGCTGCTGAGCGGGGTGGTGGCGGCGGCCTTCACCCTGCTGCAGAACCTGACCGTGCTGCGCCTCGAGGGCCGGATCGAGGCCACCCTCCAGCCGGCCGTGTGGGACCGGCTGCTGCGGCTGCCGACGAAGTTCTTCACCGAGCGCTCCACCGGCGAACTGGCCAGTGCCGCCATGGGCATCAGCCAGATCCGCCGGCTGCTGGCCGGGGTCGGCCCGACGGTGGCCCAGTCGGTGACCGTCGGCGCGATGAACCTCGGGCTGCTGCTCTGGTACAGCGTGCCGATGGCACTGGCGGCGCTCGGCATGCTGGTCGTCGTCGCGGCGGTCTTCCTGGGGCTCGGGCTGTGGCAGGTGCGCTGGCAGCGACGCCTCGTGGTGCTCGGCAACAAGCTGAACAACCAGGCGTTCCAGACCCTGCGCGGCCTGCCCAAGCTGCGGGTGGCGGCGGCCGAGAACTACGCGTACGCCGCCTGGGCCGGGCAGTTCGCGCGCAGCCGCGAGCTGCAGCAGCGGGCCGGGCAGATCAAGAACCTCAACGCGGTGCTCGGCGCGGTCTATCTGCCGCTGTGCACGCTGCTGATGTTCATGCTCCTCGCGGGCCCGGCGCGCGGCTCGCTGTCGGCGGCCGAGTTCCTGACCTTCAACACCTCGGTGACCATGCTGCTGACCTCGGTCACCCAGCTGACCGGCGCGTTCGTGTCGGCGGTGGCCGCGCTGCCGCTGTTCGAGGAGATCGGGCCGGTGCTGGCGGCGGCCCCCGAGGTGCGCACCGCGAGCACCCGGCCGGGGCCGCTGACGGGGGCGGTCGAGGCGCGCCGGCTGTCGTTCCGGTACGCCGACGACGGTCCGCTGGTCCTGGACGACGTGTCCTTCGCGGTACGGCCGGGCGAGTTCGTGGCGGTCGTCGGCCCCAGCGGCTGCGGCAAGTCGACCCTGCTCAGGCTGCTGATCGGCTTCGACCGCCCGCTGTCCGGCAGTGTCCTCTACGACGGCCAGGACCTGGCCGCGCTGGACCAGTCGGCGGTGCGGCGGCAGTGCGGGGTGGTACTCCAGCACGCCCAGCCGTTCACCGGGTCGATCCTGGACGTCATCTGCGGCACCGAGCCGTACACCCCCGAGGAGGCGATGGCGGCGGCCGAGCTGGCCGGGCTCGCCGACGACATCCGGCGGATGCCGATGGGCCTGCACACCATCGTCTCCGGCGCCGGGTCGGTCTCCGGCGGGCAGCGGCAGCGGCTGATGATCGCCCAGGCGCTGATCCGCCGGCCGCGGATCCTCTTCTTCGACGAGGCGACCAGCGCCCTGGACAACGCCACCCAGCGCACGGTGATCGAGTCCACCAAGGCGCTGGACGCCACCCGGATCGTCATCGCGCACCGCCTGTCCACCGTGCTGGACGCCGACCGGGTGATCGTCATGGAGGACGGCAAGGTGGTCCAGCAGGGGCCGCCGTCCGTGCTGCTCGCGGAGACCGGCGGCCGGCTGCGCGAACTGGTGCGGCGCCAGCTGGCCTGACCGGACCGGCCGTCGAGGGGTGTACGGCAGGCCAACTCCGGGTGACCGACGTTGATCCGCTCCGTAACTGGGTACCTGCGGCAGCATGCGAATCAGCGTGGTGGACGTGGGGTCGAAGACGGTCCGGCTGGTGGTGGCGGACGCCCAGGACGGGATACCGCTGCCGGTGCACACCGCCAAGTGGCGGCTGCGCCTGTCGGAGCAGGTGAGACCGGGGGGCCCGATCCCCGAGGAGGCGGTCGAGCGACTGGTCGAGGCGGTCGCCGCGGCGAGCCGGACCGCCGCGCGCTGGGGCGCGGCCGGCCCGCTGGCGTTCGCGACCGCGGTGGTCCGGGCCGCGCCCAACCGGCAGGAGGTGCTGCACGCCGTGCGCGCCCGCACCGGCGTCGCCCTGTGCACCCTGCCGGGCGAGGTGGAGGGCGAGCTGACCTTCCTCGGCGCGCGGCGCTGGATGGGCTGGCGGTCCGGACCGCTGGCGCTGCTCGACATCGGCGGCGGCTCCCTGGAGGTCGCCTTCGGCCGCGGCCGGCTGCCCGACTTCGTGGCCTCGCTGCCGCTGGGCGCGAACCGGCTGACCCACGAGCTCTTCGGCGAACAGGACCCGCCGGACCCGGAGCGGATCCGGGCGCTGCGCCGCCGGGTGCGCCACCAGTTGCGGGACGCGGCGGCCCGGATCCGCTGGGAGGGCCCGCGCACCGCCGTGGCCACCTCCCGGACCTTCCAGCAGCTGGGCCGGCTGTGCGGTGCCGCGCCCGGCCGCCAGGGACCGTTCGTGGAGCGGCAGTTGCACTGTCCGGACCTGCGGACGGCGATCGACCGGCTGGCCGCGCTGCCCGCCGCCGAGCGGGCCCGGCTGCCCGGCATCTCCGCGCCGCGCGCCGCGCAGAGCCTGGCCGGCGCGGTGATCGCGCACACGGCGATGAAGCTGACCGGTCTGGACACGGTGACGGTCTGCCCGTGGGCGATCCGCGAGGGGGTGCTGCTGCGGCACATCGAGGACGGCCCGTCCTGGTGGGCGCAGGTCGTCCGGCACAGCGACGAAGAGGGGGCCGCGCCCCCGGGGCCGGTGCCGTTGCGCATCGCGGCCGGCCCGCACTGACGTACACAGTCCGAGAAGGGAGCCCCTTCCATGGCGAAGGACGACGAGCACACGAAGCCCGAGACGGCGCTGGAAGAGGTCATGCGCGAGATCGAGGAGGCGGAGACGCGGGACCCGGAGGCGGAGTCGGAGCGGCGGCACCGCGGCGAGGCGGGCGACGCGACGTCGCCCAACACGGGGGCGCAGGAGCAGTCGGGACGGGAGTGACGCCGGCGGCTGCGGGCCGGTGGGGGCTGGTCGCGCAGTTCCCCGCGCCCCTTGAGAGCGGCACTGCAGTGCCGTAAGGGGCGCGGGGAACTGCG